>CALDWW010000019.1 GCA_937924335.1 uncultured Gammaproteobacteria bacterium | reverse complement strand
GGGACCATCCGGAAGGATGCTACCTAATGGCCGGCGACACCGAGAAAGCCTTGCTAAGCATCGAAACCCAGCTGTCTCATAACCATTTGTATGCTTGGAACGCTGTTCACCAACTGCCGATGTATGACCTGATCCGCCACGAGCCCAGATTCCAGGCGGCATCGGCGGAGCGTGAACGGCGAATCAGTGTTCAACGCGAAAACATCGAAAAAATGGCAGCGGAAACACAACCCTGAGCTTGCCGAAATCTCGCAGGATTTGAAGGATCACTTTGGGTCGGAGGCAGAGATATGCGCCTAATAGCGGCTTTCTGCCAGACAGCGGAAATAGCGATATATAGCAGAACAAATGGTCAAACCCTACCCGTGGTTTAGCTTTTCTATTTCGTGCGTCTCCGGGTTCGGCCCCGATTCCACGGACACCTACGAATAGGCTGATAACGGCCATGGAGATGTCAGATGACAAGGCTGCCGGGAAATGCTGCTCGATAAGGCGAAACCAAGGGATTCCAATCCCCTGGTCTCCCCTATAGCATCCGTAAGCCGTTGAAAGGATTGGTGGGCCCGCCAGGACTCGAACCTGGAACCAAGGGATTATGAGTCCCCTGCTCTAACCAATTGAGCTACGGGCCCATGCCATGCGAGGGGGCGTAATATACCTCAAACACGGTATTACAGGAGGCAGTCAGTGTTCACGCGAGATTCTCGTCCAGGCGTGTTCGCGGATGTGGCCGGAAAGGACCCGGGCAGGTGCGGCAGATGACCGCAGCAAGCCTGGTCTGCTGGAACTGCGGGGCGTCGCTCGACGAAGTCCCCACCCCTCTGTCCAGATATGCCGAGTGTCTCTCCTGTCGGACCGAACTGCATGTGTGCCGCATGTGCCGGTTCTACGATGTAACGGTTGCCCAGTCCTGTAAAGAGCCCATGGCAGAGGAGGTCAAGGACAAGGCCCGGGCCAACTTCTGCGAACTATTTCAGCCACGAGCCGATGCATATCAGCCCGATACGCCCACAGGCGATGCCTCGTCCGAGGCTACTCTGGCCGCCCTGTTCGGTGGCCCGCCCGAGGCCCCGTCTGCTGATCATCCCGGCGACGAATCCCGACAGGCCCTGGATGATCTGTTCGGCAGCGATCCGTCCACACGAGACGACTAGTACGCGATCCTGTCGCCCGGCTCAGCTCCTTGGAATGAGGGTCTTTTGGCCGGGGTAAATCAGGTTCGGGTCCTTGATGACGCCCTGATTGGCCTCGAAGATGCGCTTGTATGCCATCGGGTCGCCGTACAGACGCTTGGCGATCGCCGACAGCGAGTCGCCCTTCTGCACCACATAGAATTCGTCAGCCACCGGTGCGTCCGTGGCTGGCGAATCCGGGACGGCTTCCGCTGGCGCCAGGCCGGCATCCCCCTCGGTTTCCATGACCGAGAGTCCGTCGGCAACTACTCGTCTTACGCCCTCGATGTTGTCGGCGGTCAACGCGGCCAGTCGTTTGGTTCTTGCGCAGTCGCAGGTGCCGCTCAGCGTGGCGACCCCGTCATCGAAGGTAACGCTGAGATCGCTGATCTGGCGCGGGAAGCCCGCCGCAAGCTGTTTCCTGATGCTCTCCGCAGCATCCGCATCGGTGCTGAAGAGTTTGTCGCCCGTCTCGGCGATGAAATCGAAGATCCCCTGCTGTTCTCCTGAGAAAGTCCCGGCGAATTGGGGGTTGAGACTCGGGTCCGTTTCCATCACTAGGATAGTCGAATCGCTCTGCGCCAGCAGTCCGACACGGCCTGCCTGAGCCATGTCATCTTCGCGCCTGGACTGGACAGCTATACTCAACGGTTCCGCATTCAAAAAATACAAAGTCCGGAGGACCGTATCGAGATGAAAGCGTCCGACCTGCTTGTCAGGTGCCTGGAGGAAGAGGGCATCGAGTACATATTCGGCGTTCCCGGGGAAGAGAACGCCGACTTTATGATGTCCCTGGAGAAGTCGGACAAGATCCGTTTCATCCTGACCCGGCATGAACAGGGCGCGGCTTTCATGGCGGAGGTCTACGGACGGCTCACCGGCAATCCGGCGGGATGCCTGGGCACGCTGGGACCGGGCGCCACCAACCTGATCACCGGCGTCGCGGACGCCAATATGGACCGGGCGCCCATGCTGGTGCTGACGGGGCAGGGTGCGACCCGGCGGCTGCACAAGGAGTCACACCAGATCATGGACGTGGTCTCGATGTTCGAGCCGGTCACCAAGTGGGCGACCAGTATCCGGCATCCGGATGCTATCCCGGAGATCGTCCGCAAGGCCGTGCGTCTGTCGCGCACGGAGAAGCCCGGGGCGATCCTCATCGAGTTGCCCGAAGACACGGCCAAGCTGGAGTCCGACGCCGAGCCGTTACAACCCCGTCGCTATCGTCGCTACGTGCCGGACGACAAGATCGCAGATCGCGCGTTCGCGATGATCCGCGACGCGAAGCGGCCCGTGATCCTGGCGGGCAACGGATGTGTCCGCAAGAATGCCAGCAAGCAGTTGCGCAGATTGTGCGAGCGCACCGGCATCGGCGTCATCAGCACGTTCATGGCCAAGGGCGTCGTCGACGTCGACGAGGATTACTGCCTCTACACCATCGGCCTCGGCTCGAAGGACCTGCCTGCGCTGGTCATCGACGAGGCAGACCTGGTCATCGCTCTGGGTTTCGACATGGTGGAGTACCACCCGCACCTGTGGAACCCGGCCGGCGACAAGAAGATCATCCATGTGGACTTCCTTCCGGCGGAGATCGATGAGCATTACCTGCCGGAAGTCGAACTGATCGGCGACCTGTCCCACGCCCTGTGGATGATCAACGAGCGACTCGAGAACCACGGCGATCTGGATCTGGACCTGTCTCACCAGCAGCGGATGCGCGGACTGATGGGCGAGGAGATTGCCGCTCATGCGGACGACGACACCGAGGACTCGATCCGTCCGCAGAAGGCGCTGTGGGATGCCCGCCGGGTGATGGGGCCGTCGGATATCCTGTTGTCGGATGTCGGCGCCCACAAGATGTGGATTGCCAGGCACTACCACTGCCACGAGCCGAACACCTGTCTTATCCCCAATGGATTCTGTTCGATGGGCTTTGCGCTCCCCGGCGCGATCGCGGCCAGTCTCGTACACCCGGACCGCAATATTCTTGCCATCGCCGGCGATGGCGGGTTCCTGATGAACGTGCAGGAAATGGAGACGGCCCGACGCCTCGGCAGCCGCTTCGTGGCCCTGGTATGGGAAGACGGCGGGTATGGCCTGATCGCCTGGAAACAGGAGACCGAGTTCAAGCGGCACACGGACCTCTCCTTTGGCAATCCGGACTGGATGAAGCTGGCGGAGTCGTTCGGTTGGACGGGGCACAGGGTGAGTAACAGCCGGGACCTGGCAGGGGTGCTGGAGAAGGCCCTGGCCGAGGACGGCCCGAGTCTGGTCGTCGTACCGATCGACTACCGGGAAAACCCCTTGTTGACGGAGCGGCTCGGGCAGATCACCCAGCCTCTGTAGGTCCGGAGAGATTCTATGCCCTCACTACACCCGTTGATGATCGAGAACGCACCGGCCGCGGTCGCGACTTCCGAGGTCACCGCACCCTACGACAACGCGATCCTCGCGGAGGTCGAAGTCGGCGATGAGCGCCATGTCGAAGCGGCCCTCAGCGCCGCCTATGCTGCATTCCGAGACCGTGATGGCTGGCTGTCCCTGCATGATCGTGTCGCCATCCTTCAGCGGACTGCGCAGATCATGGAGGAGAACAGCGAGGCACTGGCCCTGCAGGCCGCGAGAGAAGGGGGCAAGCCCCTGATGGACTCACGGGTCGAGGTGTCCCGCGCTATCGACGGGATCCACCTGTGCATCGAGACCGTGCGTGCGGAACAGGGAGAGGTCATCCCGATGGGAGGCACGGCGGCGGGCGCAGGCCGCGTCGCCTTCACCGTTCGCGAACCCATCGGCGTTGTGGTCGCCGTCAGCGCGTTTAATCACCCGCTCAACCTGATCGTCCACCAGGTGGCTGCGGCGGTCGCCGCGGGTTGTCCTGTCATCGTCAAGCCAGCGGAGGACACACCCCTGTCCTGCCTGCGATTCGTGCAGATCTTCCGCGACGCGGGATTGCCGCCGGCCTGGTGTCAGGCGCTGATCGCGGACAGCGTCGGCACGTCGGAGAGACTGGTCACGGACGAGAGGGTCGCCTTTTTTACATTTATCGGCAGCGCACGGGTCGGCTGGATGCTGCGCTCGAAGTTGGCGCCCGGTACGCGATGCGCCCTGGAGCATGGCGGTGCCGCCCCGCTGTTCCTGGCCGAGGATGCAGATCTCGATCTGGCCGTGGCTTCCGTGGCCAAGGGCGGCTTCTATCATGCCGGGCAGGTCTGCGTATCCGTGCAGAGGGTATTTGCCCATGCCGCCGTGGCGAGCGAGTTTGCACAGCGTCTCGCGAGCTCTGCAGCGCAACTTCGGGTCGGTGATCCAGCCGATGCGGGTACAGAAGTCGGACCGCTGATCCGCCAGGGTGAAGTCGCACGCGTGCACGAATGGGTGGCCGAGGCCCGGGAAGCGGGTGCGAAGTTGTTGAGTGGCGGTGAGCCGATCGGCGAGAGCTGCTACGCCTGCACGGTCCTGTTGGATCCGCCCGTCGATGTCCGGGTGAGTCGGGAGGAGATCTTCGGGCCGGTCGTTTGCGTCTACTCTTACGACGATCTCGATAGCGCGCTGGTCCAGGCCAACGCGCTGCCGTTTGCGTTCCAGGCCGCGGTCTTTACGAAAGACATCGACCGGGCTCTGCGGATCTTCCGCAGGGTCGACGCGTCCGCGGTCATGGTCAACGACCACACGGCCTTCAGAGTTGACGGCATGCCTTTCGCGGGATTGCGACAGTCGGGTCTCGGTGTCGGTGGTATCCGCTATTCCATAGAAGATATGCAGATTGAAAAGATGATGGTCCTGAAGTCGGCGGAACTATGAACAACCAGGCCGGCCTCAGGTCCCCGCACTCGAAGGAGAAAAAAATGAGCGGCGAGATCTGGAGCGTCCGCGGGCCCGAAGAGCCTCGACCGGTGACGCAGCGCGGTTATGACCTGATACGTGATCCCCTGCTGAACAAAGGTTCGGCATTCACGGCCCGGGAGAGAGAGCAGCTCGGGCTCGAAGGACTGCTGCCGGTCGGCGTCAACACGATGGAGCAGCAGTTCCAGCGGTTCCATGATTCACTGGTGCATTTCAAGGATCCCATGGACAGGTACGTGGAGCTCGCCGAGTTGCATGACCGTAACGAGCACCTCTTCTATCGCGTGCTGATAGACGACCTCCCCAGGTTGATGCCGATCGTCTACACGCCCACCGTCGGCAGGGCCACGCGGGAGTTCAGCCACGTCTTCCGCCGCGGCCGTGGCCTCTGGCTCAGCCCGGCGCATCGCGGCCGGATGAAGGAAGTCCTGAGCGAAGGCGTCGGCGGTCGTGTCATCCGCCTCATCGTCGCGACCGACAACCAGTCGATCCTGGGCATCGGCGATCAGGGCGCCGGCGGCATGGCGATCTCGATCGGCAAACTCTCCCTGTACTGCGCCGCGGCGGCAATCCACCCCGGCGCTACACTGCCGATCAGTCTGGATGTCGGGACCGACAACGCGAGCCTGCTCGAGGACCCGCTCTATCTGGGATGGCGTCACAGGCGGCTGACCGGATCGGAGTACTACGAATTTGTCGAGGAGTTCGCCGCGAGCGTGGCCGAGGTGTTCCCCAAAGCGCTTCTTCAGTGGGAGGATTTCCGCAAGGACAAGGCACTGACGATCCTGGACCGCTACCGCGATCGGCTGCTGTCATTCAACGACGATATCCAGGGTACCGGCGCAGTCGCACTCGCCGGCATCATGGCCGGCATCCGCAAGATCGGAGGTACGCTTGCGGGGCATCGTTTCGTGGTCCACGGTGCCGGGGCTGCGGGACTCGGTATCGCTCGCCAGATTCGCGTCGGGCTGGAGGCCGAGGGTGCCGATCGCTATGACATCGCTGCGCTGGACAGTCGCGGCCTGCTGGTCCAGGACGTGGATGTCAGTGACGATTACAAGCGGGAACTCGCCTGGCCGCTCGAGCTGGCACAGCAGCGTGGCCTCGGTGGGCCCAGTGGGCGCGACTTGCTGAGCGTGGTTCGCGCCTTCCGGCCGACCGTGTTGATCGGTACCTCCGGGCGACCCGGCGCGTTCAATCAGGCGGTGGTCGAGGCCATGGCAGAACACTGTGAGAGGCCGATCATCCTGCCGTTCTCCAATCCCACGGACTATACGGAAGCGCGCCCCGAGGAGGTGCTCAGATGGACCCGGGGATCTGCGCTCGTGGCCACGGGCAGCCCGTTCGCAGATGTGGACTACGAAGGCCGCCGCATCAGGATCGGGCAGGGAAACAACGTGTTCGTTTTTCCCGGCATCGGTCTCGGTGGGCTGCTGGCGGGAGCGTCGAAGGTGAGCGATCGAATGATCAGTGCAGCGGCCAGTGCATTGGCAGAACAGGTGACCGATCAGGAACTCGATCTGGGCATGCTCTATCCCGAGATTAGCCGCCTCCGGGAAGTGTCCAGAATCGTGGCCGCAGCCGTGATGCGCGAGGCGTCCGACGAGGGCGTTGGCGATACGCTCGACGATAGCGAGATCCAGCGCCGACTGGATGCGGCGGCATGGGAGCCGATCTACCGGGAGTACACTCCGGCCTGACGACCGGCGACGCGGTGGTACGATCGCTCCCCCCGCATGCCACGGGGGGGGTGAATAGTTATGTCAAATGGTCTAATGTACGCGCCGGGGGACGCAATATGGCCCGCTGTGAAGAGGCTCGCTGTGCTTACGACGGTTTCCGAAGACGATAAGAAATCAAACGCAGAATGGAGGTTTCTGACCCGTCGGGTCCTGACCCTCTGCCGGGAAATAGACCGCGTCGCCACCGCTGCCATACGCGCAGCGTCGGCAGCCCCCACGAGAGAGTCACATCTCCAGGTCGAAGCATTCAGAGAACGCCGCAGAAATGCCCTCGACCTGATCGAGAGAATCCGCGACGATGGTCATGAACGACCTTTCCGGCATCTGGAGAACCTCCGGCGACTCGTGACCGGCCTGGAGTGTTCACGAAGCTATTTCAGCTCGCCGCGCGGAATGGCCTGATCCCGGATCTACGCCTGCCGGATCAGGCAGGAAAAAAAACAGGCGCCCCTGCGGGCGCCTGCTCGTTTCAGTGGTGCTCTGGTTCGCTCAGTCTTCCAGCAGAAAGCTTCTCAGCTGCTCCGAGCGGCTTGGGTGACGCAGTTTGCGTAACGCCTTTGCTTCGATCTGGCGGATGCGCTCTCGCGTGACATCGAACTGCTTGCCGACCTCTTCCAGCGTGTGATCGGTATTCATATCGATACCGAAACGCATGCGTAACACTTTCGCTTCTCTGGGCGTCAGGCCTGCCAGCACCGAGTGGGTAGTCTCCTTCAGGCTCTCGCCGGTCGCCGAGTCGATGGGGGAGGACACTGCCGCGTCCTCGATGAAGTCTCCGAGATGGGAGTCCTCGTCGTCTCCGATCGGCGTCTCCATGGAGATCGGTTCCTTGGCGATCTTCAATACCTTGCGGACCTTGTCCTCCGGCATCTCCATGCGCTCGGCAAGCTCTTCCGGAGTGGGTTCGCGTCCCATCTCCTGAAGCATCTGCCTCGATATCCGGTTGAGCTTGTTGATCGTCTCGATCATGTGCACCGGGATACGGATGGTCCGCGCCTGGTCCGCGATCGAGCGCGTGATGGCCTGGCGGATCCACCAGGTGGCATAGGTGGAGAACTTGTACCCGCGCCGGTACTCAAACTTGTCGACGGCCTTCATCAATCCGATGTTGCCTTCCTGGATCAGGTCGAGGAACTGCAGGCCACGGTTGGTGTATTTCTTTGCGATCGAGATCACCAGTCTGAGGTTGGCCTCGACCATCTCTTTCTTTGCCCGCCGGGCCTTGGCCTCGCCGATCGACATCTGACGGCTGATCTCCTTTATCTCGGCGATGCCGAGGTGGGAATCATCCTCCACCGCGATCAGCTTGCGCTGGGATCGCTCGATATCTACGCGGAGCTTGGCCAGCTGCGACGAATGCTTGCGCTTGGCGCGGATATGCTTGTCCAGCCAGGAGAGATTTGTCTCGTTCTTGGGGAAGCTGCCGATGAAGTCCTTCCTGGGCATGCCGGCAACGCGGACACACAGATGCATTATGTGGCGCTCCTGCATGCGGATGTTCTGGATCGTCCGGCGCAGGTTGCGGACGAGTTCCTCGAACAACTTCGGCGCCAGCTTTAGCTGCATGAACTCTTCGGTCAGTTTCAGCCGAATCTTTTCTGTCTTCGGGTCCTTGCTGCCATTGCGATCGATCGCCGCGAGTGCCTGTTTCTGCAGGCGGGCGATCTTCTTCATTCGAGCCGCCAGCTCTTCAAGGTCCGGACCGTCCGCAACTTTCTCGTCGCTATCTTCTTCCTTGCGCGCTGCCGGCGGCGTCGGCGTGTCATCTTCGTCCGGGTCTATGAATCCGGTTACCAGATCAACGATGCGGCCCTCGCCGGCGGCGGCGGAGGCGTACAGCGCAACGAGGAAGTCCGTCGTTGACGGGAAGCGGGACAGCGCATTACGAACCTGCTGCAGCCCCTCCTCGATACGTTTGGCGATGCGAATCTCGCCCTCCCGCGTCAACAGTTCAACTGTGCCCATCTCTCGCATGTACATGCGCACGGGGTCGGTCGTGCGGCCAAACTCGCTGTCTACGGTTGCCAGCGCGGCGGCGGCTTCTTCCGTATCGTCGTCGTCATTCGACACCGCGCTGTCGCTGAGCAACAGTTCTTCGGCATCCGGGGCCTTCTCATAGACCGTGATGCCCATGTCATTGATCATGTTGACGATATCCTCGATCTGCTCGGGATCGACAATATCGTTGGGCAGGTGGTCATTGACCTCACCATAAGTGAGGTACCCCTGCTCTTTGCCGCGGGCAATCAGCAGCTTGAGCTGCGACTGCTTGTCATCGGGAATGACAACTTGTTTTTCGGTCACAAACTAGTCCTCGAATAACAGTCCGACGAACTCACCAGTATAGCAATCTGACACCAATATATCCATAAAGTTACCGCGAATCCTGATCGCGCGTGGCCGGTCGCGAGCGTCGGGCCAGGAGCTCCCTGAGTTCCTCCTTCTCGTCAGGATCCAGACCCGGGCCGCGGGCCTTGGACAGAAGGTCTTCGGCGCGTCGATCCGGCCCTTCGCGGTGCACGATCTGCCCGAGGGTGTCCTCGAAGACCGTGCCCGCGACGTCTTCCGACACCAACAGCTCGCTGGCCGCGAGTGTCAGCAGATGCGGATGTTCCTTGCGGTCTCGCCATCGTTCCAGCAGCGCAGCAGTCTTTATATCGGGGTTGTCCCGGCAGACTTCAAGCAATTCGAGCAACAGCGGTATCCCCTTGAGCTCTACCGATGCGATGCCCGTCGGGATCTCCGCCCGGGCCGCCGCACCAGGATGGTGCAGGACCAGCGCGATCGCTTGCCGGACGAGGCTCGATCTGGCGCTCGGCGGTACCGGCGAGCCGCGTGTCGCCGGCCGGAAGCTCGGATCAGCCGAGCGGTCGCCACGCAGTATGCGTGCCAGCCTGTCGTCTTCCATACCGATCGTGCCCGCGATGCGGCGGATCAGCAGATCCCGGTAGATGCCTTCAGGGATCCGGCCCACCAGCGGCCGCGCCAACTCAGCCATCCTCGCGCGGCCGTCAAGCGAGCTCATGTCGACCTGACTCTGGAGATGCTCCAGCAGGTAATCGGAAAGCGGGACGGCCTTGTCCACACGGCTCTCGAATTCGACCGGACCCTCTTTTCTGACGAGTGAATCCGGATCCTCGCCATCTGGAAGAAACAGGAACCGGATCTGCCTGCCGTCCGTCAATCCGGGCAGGGCATTCTCGAGCGCCCTCCAGGCCGCCTGCCGCCCTGCACGATCACCGTCGAAACAGAAGACGACTGTGTCAGTAATCCTGAAGAGCCGATGCAGGTGGTCGCTGGTGGTCGCGGTTCCCAGCGTCGCCACCGCCCACCTGATGCCGGCCTGGGCGAGCCCGGCGACGTCCATGTACCCCTCGACTACCAGCAACCTGGGGATTTCGCGCAGCGCGAGGCGGGCTTCATACAGGCCGTAGAGTTCCCGTCCCTTGTGGAACAGACGGGTCTCCGGAGAGTTCAGATACTTGGGTTCACCATCTCCCATGACGCGGCCGCCAAAAGCGATGGTCCGACCACGGGCATCCCGGATCGGGAATATGATCCGATCGCGAAATCGGTCGTACCAGCCCCCCTGGTCCCTCTCGATGATCAGCCCGCAGGCAGACATCTGGCGCAGATGCTGTTCGGTGGCGCCGATGTGGTTGATCAAGGCGTCCCACCGGGCTGGTGCGTAGCCGATTCCGAAGCCGGCCGCTGTCTCGCCATCCAGCCCCCGGCTTCTCAGATAGTCCACAGCCGGCTTGTTGCCCTTCAGCTCCCCACGGAAGAATTCGGCGGCTTCGTCCATCAGCGCATAAAGATCATCCGCGGGGCGGCGGGCCGGCCCGCCCGATTCACGCGGCACCTCGACTCCCATGTCGCGAGCCAGTTCCTCGACGGCTTCAACGAACTCCATGTGATCGTGTTCCATCAGGAATGTCAGCACCGTGCCGTGGGCGCCGCATCCGAAGCAGTGATAGAACTGCTTCGCCGGGCTGACGGTAAAGGAGGGCGTCTTTTCGTCGTGGAACGGACAACAGGCCTTGAACTCGCGGCCTGCCTTTTTCAGCGGCACGCGGGATCCGATCGTTTCCACGATATCCGCCCGCGACATCAGGTCGTCGATGAAGTGCTGTGGAATCCTGCTCATGGAGAAGGCCGTGAAATTACCCCAGTGGCAATGTGATTCAACCGATCGTTATGGTCCGGGTGCGTGCGCCTGGGGTAGTCCATTCCTCCCGCGATCCGCGGCAGCGAATGTTCGCCGAAACTCGGTAGTGACGTCAGCCCGGTTGTTTTCTGAACGGCTGTGAATATAAATAGCCCAAAATACAATAAGTTCAAGGATTTCGGTCCGACACCCGGTAGCAGCTAGCCGACTCTCAACGGGGCGGTCGTGATCGTCGCAGCGGACCTCCGGGCAGGCTGCGCCGGACCCGCCGTCGGGCGCTAATTGCGTGCGAGACGGGATTTGACCCGCGCGCTTGCGACGGCCATGTCGACCCTGCCATGGGCGGCCGCCCTCAATTCGCTCATGACGTTTCCCATGTCGCGCATCGAGGAGGCCCCCGTCGTCTGGATCGCTTCCTCGATCAGCGACTCGACCTCGCCTTCGGATAGCGGTTCGGGCAGATAAGCCTGGAGTACCGTGATTTCGGCTTCCTCGCGTTCAGCGAGATCCTCACGATTGCCGGCGCGGAACTGGGAAACGGATTCCCGGCGCTGCTTGATCATCTTCTCGATGATCGACAGCACCTGGGTATCGTCGAGTTCGATGCGATCATCGACCTCGCGCTGCTTGATGGCCGCCAGACCCATACGGATAACCGCGAGCCGTGGCTTGTCGCCGGCTCGCATGGCCTGCTTCATATCATCCGTGAGGCGGGCCTTGAGTGACATGCGGGGAAAGGCCTCAGTAGAGGCGGCGTCGGCGGGACTGGTCGCGCTGCAGGCGCTTGGCGTGACGCTTGACCGCGGCCGCCTTCTTGCGCTTCCTCTCCTGAGTCGGCTTCTCGTAGTACTCACGCCGACGCAGTTCCGTCAGGATGCCGGCTTTCTCGCAGGCGCGTTTGAACCGGCGCAGGGCTGCGTCGAAATACTCATTTTCACGGATACGTACGCTGGGCATCTACAAAACCACCATCAATTCAGGCAGACAAACGCCGCCCTGGCGGCGGCGAAAGAGCGAGAATTCTACCCGCGTGCCTGTAGAATTGCAAAGCTCAGCAGCAACAGGAGCCTGACCGGTGCGGGTCCTCGGGATAGAGACATCTTGCGACGAGACCGGGGTCGCCGTGTTCGACGAGAACGACGGCTTGCTGGCCCACGCGGTCTACAGCCAGGTCGAACTCCACGCTCAATACGGCGGAGTGGTCCCGGAGCTGGCCTCGAGAGATCACGTACGGAAGCTGCTGCCAATCATAGAGCAGACGCTCGCGACTGCTTCGACGGTACCCGACCGCGTCGACGGGATCGCCTACACGGCCGGTCCCGGGTTGATCGGGGCACTGCTGGTGGGGGCGTCGCTGGCCCGGAGCCTGGCATTTGCCCTGGGCAAACCCTGTGTCGGGGTTCATCACATGGAGGGCCACTTGCTCGCGCCCATGCTCGAGCATGACACGCCGGACATGCCGTTCGTCGCCCTGCTTGTCTCCGGTGGTCATACCATGCTGGTCGAAGTCACCGGCATCGGGCGTTACAAAGTGTTGGGCGAAACCCTTGACGACGCCGCCGGCGAGGCATTCGACAAGACGGCCACGTTGTTGCGGCTCTCCTATCCGGGCGGCCCTGCGTTGGCGGAACTCGCCCGGCAGGGGACCCCGGGGCGATTCAAGCTACCGAGGCCGATGATCAGGAAACCGGGGCTCGATTTCAGTTTCAGCGGCTTGAAGACGGCGGTCATGCTGGCGGCAAGGGAACAATCTCTGGACGACCAGGTCCGGGCCGATCTGGCGGCCGAATTTCAGGCGGCGGTAGTGGATTCCCTGTCGGCGAAGTGCCGCCAGGCGATGCGGCAGACCCGCGCCAGCACGCTGGTGGTCGCGGGCGGCGTCGGCGCGAACCTGTCGCTGCGGGAGACTCTTGGACAGCTGGCCGCAGAGGAAGGATGGCGCCTGTACTTTCCGAGGCCCGAATTCTGTACCGACAATGGCGCCATGATCGCCTATGCTGGTATGCTCCGGCTTCGCGCCGGAGAGCGCATCCCCTTGAATATAGAAGCCCGTGCGCGCTGGAGGCTTGAGGATCTCAAGCCCCCCGGCGTCGGCCAGGCGGTAGTTTGAGACCTGCCCGATAATGGATAAGATTTTCCTCAACGACCTCCGGATCGAGACCGTCATCGGCATTTTCGACTGGGAACGCCGGGTCCGCCAGACCGTCAGCGTCGACCTTGAAATGGCTGCCGACATCCGACGGGCAGCCGCTACTGACGCCATCGACGATACGCTGGATTACAAGGGCGTTGCAAAACGGCTAATAGGTTTCGTGGAGGCATCGGAATTCGGCTTGGTGGAGACGCTCGCGGAGCGCATCGCCAGGATCGTTGTCGAAGAATTCGATGTGCCTCACGTAAAGGTCACCCTGCACAAGCCCGGCGCGATCCGTGGCGCCAAGGATGTCGGGGTGATTATCGAGCGGACCGTGGACGACTTCCGTGACTGAGATTTTCGTTGGCATCGGTAGCAACGTAGACCCGGAGAAGTACATCCGTTCGGCCCTCATCGAACTCGCCGGCAGCTTCGGCGTGCTGAGGTTGTCGCCCGTCTACCGGAATCGGCCCGTCGGCTTCGACGGAGATGACTTCCTGAATATGGTCGTTGCTTTTGACAGCGATCTCAGCATCGAAGAGGTAGCGGGGGCGCTCGGTCGTATCGAAGATGCGAACGGGCGCAAGCGGGACGAGGCAAAGTTCGGTCCGAGGACTCTGGATCTGGATCTGCTTGTCTACGGCGACAAGACCCTGCGGCTCGGTAATCATGATATTCCCCGGGACGAGATCACCCGCTACGCGTTCGTGCTCAAGCCCTTGAGCGATCTGGCGGGTGATCGGAGTCATCCGGTGTCTGGCAAGACCTATGAACAGCTCTGGAGCGAGTTCGATGACGACGACCACGAGCTGGTTCCGGTCCCTTTGCCCTTGGTTGAATGAAGGGCTCGACACTGCGAAATCCGGCTCGCTCGTTAGTCACCGCATTCGCGGTTGCGGCATCCGTGACGCTGGTGGGCTGCGGTGGTTCGTCAGGGTCCAGCGACAATCTGGCAGCGCCACCTGCGACCAGCTGTTCGGTACTGGAGCAGAACGAGATCATCCTGGAGGTCATGCAGGACATCTATCTGTGGGTGGATCGCATGCCGGATGCCGACCCCGCCGCTTACTCATCGCCAAATGCTTTTCTCGATGCCCTCCGTGTGCCGGAAGATCGTTTTAGCTTCCTCACTTCGGCGGCTGCAGACCAGGCTTTTTTTGGGGACGGTCAGTTTGCGGGTCTGGGATTTCAGTCTACCCAGACCGGTGCCGACGAAGTCAGGTTGTCGGACGTTTTCGAACTCAGCCCCGCGGCATTGGGCGGTCTTGCTCGAGGTGACAGGATTCTGTCGGTAAACGGCAGACCGATCGCTGAGGTCCTCATGGAAGAGGGATTCGTCGCGTCGCTGGGCCCGCCTGAGGTCGGGGTCACGGTGGAACTCGGCTGGCAGAATGTTGACGGCGACATGTTCGAGTTCGTCTTCACCAAGGAAGTCGTGACGATCCCGCCGGTGTCCCCGGTCAACATTGTCGACACGCCTGGCGGCCGCGTCGGGTACTTCAATTTCCGGGCATTCGTAGAACCCGCCGACTCAGCGCTGAACGCAGTGTTCCGGGAGTTCCTCGACTCCGGTGTCCCCGAGCTGGTAGTGGATCTCCGCTACAATTCCGGAGGTCTGCTGTCGATCGCGGAAGTCCTGGCCAACCTCATCGGTGGTTTGGTAACACAGGGGCAGATCCTTTACACGCTCCAGTACAACGACGCGAACAGTTTCCGCGATCAGACCGTGCCGTTCCGCGACACTTCCAACTCACTGGATCTGCGCCGCGTCGTCTTCATCACGACCCGGGCGAGCGCCTCGGCCAGCGAGATGGTCATCAACGGCCTGAGTCCTTTCCTGGACGTGGGCCTGATAGGCGCCACGACTTTCGGCAAGCCGGTAGGTCAGCTGGGTTTCCTGTTCTGCGACAAGATCCTCCGGCCGGTCTCTTTCGAAGTCGTCAATGCGGCCGGTGAGGGTGACTTCTTCGAAGGCATCTCGCCGGATTGTGTTGCAGCGGACGACCTGGACGAACCTCTGGGCGATCCCGCCGAGGATTCCCTGGCCGAAGCGCTGACCTTCATCCAGAATGGATCCTGCAGCGCGGCCGCTGTCGCCGGACCGGCTACATCTGGTGCATCGAAGTCCGTGCTAAGGGACGCAGGTCCATGGCGGGTCTTCCGGGCCCACTGACAGCGACCCGTTACCAACCGATACTTCGACCACCATCTACCGCGATGACCTGACCGGTCACATAGCCGGCACTCAAGAGATACAACGCGCAGTCGACAATGTCCTGCGCCTGGCCCGTCCTTCCCAGGCAGGTCTGATCCAGTATGGTCTGTTGCGCCTGCAAGTCCTGCTCGCCCTCAGGCCACAGGATCGCCCCCGGTGCGATGCCGTTGACTCTGACCTCGGGGCCCAGGTCGCCGGCGAGAGCCAGCGTCAGCGCGGCAAGGCCCGCCTTCGCCGCGTTGTAGACAGGATGGTCGGGCAACGGATGTCTGGCGTGGATATCTACCATGTTGACGATGGAGCCGTTCCGCCGGCGCAGGTGCGGCGCCGCCGCCTGGGCCAGGAAAAGCGGTGCCTTGAGATTGGTCCCCAGCAGATCGGTCCAGACCCGCTCGTCGATGCTGCCCACGGGGGTCGGGTAGAAAGTCGAGGCATTATTGATCAGTACATCGAGCCCGCTGAAGGCACGGATCGCCTCGTCGACCAGCGTTCCCGGTGCGTTGGGGTCGAGCAGATCAGCCTGGACAGTGGCGACCGATCCGGGTCGATCTGCGTCGAGTTCCGCTGCGAGGCTCTCGGCCGCCTCGCGTGAATTGCCGAAATGAATGACGACATTCGCCCCCTGGCCGTGCACTCCGCGTACCAGGGCCGCGCCGATACGTCGGGCTGCTCCGGTGACCAGGACGACCCGGTCCTCAAGAGGCTGGTGGTGTTCTTGCGATGCCATTAGGATTGCTGCTCCCGCGATTTCTGTCCGAAGGATAGCGGCATTTCGAAATGATCGACCAGCTGGATGCGGAACCGCTGCCCAGGCCTTCCGCCGAGGCACTGGCCCATAGTGATCGAATGCGGACCCGTATCCGTGACGCTATCGCAGCACGTGGCGGGGCCATCCGGTTCGCGGAATTCATGGATCTCGCGCTCTATGCCCCCGGTCTGGGTTACTACAGCGCCGGCGCCACCAAGTTCGGAGCAGCAGGGGACTTCGTGACCGCGCCGGAGATCTCGGGGGTGTTTGCCGAGTGCCTGGCCAGCGGATTCGCCGAAGTGCTCGGCACAACGGGCGGCGATATCGTCGAGTTGGGCGCCGGAACAGGCGTGCTGGCGGCGGGCCTCCTGGGAGCGCTTGAGGCCCGGGGCGTATTGCCGGAGCGTTACCGTATCGTCGAGGTGAGCGCCGATCTCAAGGAACGCCAGCGGCGCCTCATCGCAGAAGAGGCACCTGCGATGAGCAACCGGGTCGAGTGGCTGGACGCGCCGCCAGCAGCGGTTGACGGAGTCATAGTCGCGAACGAAGTGCTCGATGCCTTGCCGGTGGAGCGTTTCCGGGTCACCGATACCGGTGGCGAATATCTTGGAGTGAGTGGCGGGGACCGGGGTCTGCGCTGGGTGACGCTGGCCGGTGATGAGCCGTTGCGCCGACAGCTGCAAGTGATCGAGCAGACCATCGGTGCGAGGCTCCCCCACGGCTACGTATCCGAGTGGTGTCCGCCGCTGTCGCCGTTGGTGGCGGATCTCTCCAGCCGCTTACAACGCGGCTTGCTGATGTTTGTCGACTACGGTCTGCCGCGTCGCGAGCTGTACCACCCACAGCGCGACCGGGGCAGCCTCATCTGTCACTACCGTCACAGGGCGCATGCAGATCCGTTCCTGTTTCCGGGCCTCCAGGACATATCGGCATGGGTGGATTTCACGGCGGTCGCCGAATCCGCGGCAAGCGCGGGCCTGGTGCTCGACGGCTTCACGACCCAGGCGAATTTCCTGATCGACTCTGGATTGCCGGACCCGGAAGCCCGGGCAGGGGGCGACCTCAGGTCGCGAGTCGAGCTGAGCAGACAAGTCGCGGCGCTGACTCTGCCGGGCGAGATGGGAGAGAGATTCAAGGTCATGGCATTCAGCCGGGACTGGGACGGTCGGCTTCCAGGCTTGACCGGCAAGGATCTTTCCGGCTCCCTGTAGGCGCATATGGATCTACTACACGCCATTTTTCTGGCTCTGCTCCAGGGATTCACGGAATT
This sequence comes from uncultured Gammaproteobacteria bacterium, assembly GCA_937924335.1. Lineage (GTDB taxonomy): Bacteria > Pseudomonadota > Gammaproteobacteria > Steroidobacterales > XN24 > JAHEFR01. Next base: position 31,946 of record CALDWW010000019.1, on the reverse strand, counting down.
CCTGCCGATCTCGAGCTCGGGTCACCTTGTGCTGACGCCTCACGTACTTGGCTGGCCTGATCAGGGACTGGCGTTTGACGTGGCCGTGCATCTGGGAACCTTGTGCGCTGTCGTCGCCTACTTTCGCAAGGAGCTGGTCGCGATGACCGTCGCCTGGTTCAGGTCGGTTGGTGGAGGGGCCGCCACTGCCGACTCGCGTATGGCCTGGGCCGTGATCTGGGGCACTGTTCCGGTCGCGCTGGCCGGCTTCATCGTGGCCGGCCCTGTAGAGGCCTATCTGCGGTCGCCGATGCTGGTGGCAGCGACTACCGCCGGTTTCGGCGTCTTGTTGTGGCTCGCGGACGTTCGGGGTCAGCGGGCCCGGGATGAACACTCCCTGAGCTGGTCAGACGTGCTCATCATCGGCCTGCTGCAGGTGTTAGCGTTGATCCCGGGCACATCCCGGTCGGGGATTACGATCACAGCGGGCCTGCTGCTGGGACTGACTCGCGAGGCGTCCGCAAGATTCTCGTTCCTGTTGGCGGTCCCTGTCATCACGGCGGCTGCGACCCTAGAGACATTCGTGCTGATCGAGTCAAGCGAGCCCGTGGACTGGACGGCGCTGGGGGTCGGTGCGGCCGTGTCCTGTCTCGTTGCCTACCTCACGATCCGCTGGTTCCTGGCATTCCTGGGGCGCATTGGGATGCTGCCGTTCGCCGTCTACAGGGTGATCCTGGCGATCGCGATCGTCGCCTACTTCTATTGATCCCCGGTATCAGCCTTATGCCTGGCGAGGAGAGCCTCGATGGAGCTGAGCCTGTCTGCCTGCAGCTGACGACCGATGTCCGCACCGGATGTCGCGGAGGCCGTATCCGGGCGTACGGAGGCAGCTTCTTTCAGAACAAGCTTCAGCATGTCTGCCTGCGGATAGTCCCGGTTCTCGAAACCCTCGCGACCACGCATATCTGCCTCGCATGCCAACAGAAACTCAGCGAAACGTTCTGGTCTGCGGAACGCGTCAAGCTTTTCGAGCAGCTGCAGTAGCGTCGCCGGACGAAGTTCCCCGGCGCGATGGCAGAGCAAGTGATAACGGGAGACGAGCTCCGCCAGTTCCCTGAAGTCGTTGGGGATTTTCAGCCGATCGGCCATCCCGGCGATGAGAGCGACGCCTTTCCGCTCGTGACCGTGGTGAGCCGGCAGCAGAGACTCAGGCGTTACACCCTTACCCAGGTCGTGCACCAGGGCCGCGAACCTGACGCGCGCCGAACCGGATCGCTGAGCCGCTTGCCGGATGACCATCATCACATGGCGGCCGGTATCGATCTCGGGATGCCAGGTCGCCGGCTGCGGCACACCGAAGAGGCAATCGATTTCCGGATAGATTCTGGCCAGCGCACCGCATTGCCTTAGGGTCTGAAAGAAGACGTCTGGCCGGTCGGTCTCCAGGGCCCGTCGGGTCTCCTGCCAAACGCGTTCTGGCACGAGCGCGTCTACCTCTCCGGAGTCCACCATGCTACGCATCATCTCCATGGTCTCCGGCGCCACCGAGAAGCAGGAATCCTGGTCCACGAGTGAGGCCGCAAATCGCGCGACTCGCAGGATCCTGACCGGATCCTCGACGAACGCGGATGACACGTGCCTCAGTATCCGTCGCTGCGCGTCCGCAGCGCCCCCGTGTGGATCGATCAGATTACCGTCGGCACTGCGAGCCATGGCGTTGATCGTAAGATCGCGACGACCGAGGTCGTCTTCCAGGGTGACGTCCGGGGCAGCGTGCACCTGGAAGCCGCGGTAACCGCGCGCGGTCTTGCGCTCGGTCCTGGCGAGGGCGTACTCATCACCGGTCTGCGGATGAAGGAACACGGGAAAGTCCCGGCCTACCGGCCTGAAGCCAAGGCGCAGCATTTCCTCGGGGGTCGAGCCCACGACCACCCAGTCGCGCTCACGGACAGGGCGGCCCAGCAATTCGTCCCTGACCGCGCCACCGACGAGAAAGACTTCCATGGGTCGGATTCTAACTCGACCGTTGCTGCCACCCGCATGCTAATGTAGCCCGGTGCGTCGACCAGGCTTCGTACTTGCTATCGCGCTGCTGCTCGCCGCCCCGGGCTGCGGCGGGTTTTATTACCAGGCAGTGTCCGGCCATATGCGGCTCATGGCCGACCGCCGGCCTATCGACGAGATATTGGAAGATCCGGACACACCAGCCGATCTGGCCGTCAGGCTGCGGCTGGTGGCGGAGGCCAGGACCTTTGCCACGGACGTTCTCGCCCTGCCCGACAATGACAGCTATCGGAGCTACGTGGCGCTGGACAGACCGTACGTAGTCTGGAATGTCTTCGCAGCCCCGGAGCTTTCCCTCACGCCGAAGACATGGTGTTTCCCTGTAGCCGGGTGCGTTGTCTACCGGGGGTATTTCAAGGAATCGGCGGCGCGGAAGTATGCGCAGCGACTGGCCGACAAGGGCTGGGACGTCTTCGTTGGTGGTGCGGCTGCATACTCGACGCTGGGGCGATTCGCGGATCCGGTAAACAGTGCAATGATGCGGTGGGACGACACCCGGCTCGTTGCGATCATCTTCCATGAGCTGGCCCACCAGCAACTCTATGTCGCGGATGATTCCGACTTCAATGAGGCCTTCGCGTCAGCGGTGGAAGAGGTCGGCATCCGCCTCTGGCTGGAGGACAGGCGGGACCCGCAGAGCATCGCAGACCATCAGACGCGGCGTCAGCGAGCCGCGGCCTTCAACTATCTGCTACTCGACACCCGGGAAGAGCTGACCCGGGTCTATTCGTCGGATCGATCTGACGAGGTCCAGCGGGAGCAGAAACAAGAGGCGTTCAACGATCTGCGCGAGCGCTATGGCGTGCTCCGCCACTCCTGGGATGGATACCCGGGTTTCGACGGCTGGTTCGAGATGGAACTCAACAACGCGCGGCTCATACCGGTCTCGACCTATGAGCGCCTGGTGCCCGCTTTTCGCGCGCTGTTTCGCAATTCCGGTCGCGATCTACGAACGTTCTATGCCCGCTGCCAGGAACTCGCGGACCTCAGCTCAGAAGAGCGGCATCGTGAACTCGAGGCGCTGCTGGCGATCGCGGATCCTGTTCCGGGCACCGGCCCGTCCCCGGAGCTTTAGTCAACCGCTCCGATCCGCAAGTAGCGCGATACTTCCGGTTCGAGGTGGGTCGGGACGATTCCCAGGTCGGTCAGCCCCGGCGCGCCGCTGTCGCAGATGTTGTGCGTGGACAGCGTCAGGAAGTTGTCCCTGGAGAAGGGCTTGCCCGGGACGAATTCCATCAGGCGCGCCTGCATCCTGCCCAGGGTTGGCGATAATCCCACCACCGGCCGTTGTCTGCCGATCAGGCGACTGGTCAGGCGGACGATCTCGCGCAATGAATAGACGCGGGGACCGCAAAGCTGAAAGATCTGGCCGATAGCGCGCGGCTCCTCAAGTGAGCGGACCGCCGCCGCCACAACATCGCCAACGAACACCGGTGCCAGGCGCGTATTGGCTTTCGCCAGGGGAAGCACAGGAAGGTGGCGCAGGAGCCCGGCGAATCGGTTGATGAAGTCGTCCTCGCGTCCGAACACGACAGATGGCTGCAGGATGGTCCAGTCCAGACCGCTTTCTCTGACACGTTGCTCGGCGACGCCCTTGCTCCTGAGGTAGTGGCTGGATCCGGCCGGGTCCGCCCGCAGGGCGCTCATCTGCACAAAGCGCCGGACGCCCGCATCGCGGCATGCCGCCAGCGCTTTCTCGGTGATCGCCACATGCGCGCGATGGAATCCCCGGCCGTCCCTGCCGCGCTCGTTGACGATCCCTATCAGATTGACGACCGAATCGGCTCCCTGCATGGCCGATACCAGATCGGCGGGGTCAAGAGGGTCTCCCTGCCGCAGCCGGAGCGTCGGCAACACGAGCATGTCCTTGTGACGATGCCGGGCGCGGGTCAGAACGGTCACGTCGTGACCCAACGCGACCAGGCGGCTGGCCAGGTGGCGGCCGATGAACCCTGTGCCGCCAAGAAGACAGATGCTTCGTCTTGGTAATCGCGTCTGCATGGATAATCCGGAACGGTCGACCCCAGAGGTAGGGCGGCTGCGATTATAGTCCAGGCCGGGCTAGCCGCCTGTGTCCATCCCGGGACGGACCGGCGGCATGCGTTCAGAGAGTTTTCGATGCTCGCCGTCGCTTCGCCAGTCGAAGACGGTGTCGCTGGTCAGGACGCGACGGATGTATTTGCGGGTCTCCCTGAAGGGCACGCTGTCCACCCAGACATCCGCTGGCAGCTTGTTATCGGTGGGCAGCCAACTCGACACCCGATTGGGGCCGGCGTTGTAGGCCGCCGTGGCCAACACCGGGTTGCCGTCGAACCGCTCGAGCATCCGCCCCAGATAGTGAGTGCCGAGTGCGATATTTGTCTCGGGATCCATCAGGGTCTGTCGGCCTCGATAACGGATCCCCGCTTGCCTTGCGGTCTGCTTGCCGGTTGCGGGCATCAGCTGCATCAGTCCGATCGCGCCGGCACCCGATGCCACGTCGGGCATAAACAGGCTCTCGCTGCGCGCTATCCCGTAGGCGAACGACGGCTCCAGGGATGACTGGCGACTGCGCTGGTCGAACGTGGTTTGCCACGGTGTGGGGAAACGCAGATCGAGATCGTCGATCAGGCCATTGCCGGACGCTGTCGCGATTGCCCGCGAGTGCCAGCCCCATCGATGCGCCAGTATCGACGCCTGGGCGCGCTGCTCCGGCGGAAGCTTCTTCAGCATCGCCTGCCACTCTGATCGTCCCCTTCCGTAGAGGCCCGTCATGAACAGTTCCCGTGTTCGGATGACATCCGGCCGCGTGTCCAGACTCGCGATCATGGCCTCGTCGGGGGTCGCCGGGCGATGGTTGAACCGGTATTCAGAGCCGATACGGTCAGCCGCGAGGAACCCGTAGTAGTCGCGTTCCTTGGCTAGTTCCCTGAACAGACGGGATGCGGTCTCCCTGTCTCCTGCGCCATCTTTCGCGCGCGCACGCCAGTAGGTCCAGACACTCCTCTCCGACTCTTCCGCGGCGAGGGAATCCAGTGCCTTGCCCGTCGCGGGCCAGTCCTGATCTCGCAGGGCGAGGCGGACCCGCCACTGGGCAACGATGGGGTCAGCGTCCACCCTGGCCTGATCTTCTATCAGTGATCGAGCGCCGGGCAAAAAGCGCCGGGCGTGCGCCAGGGCGATATCCCTCTCGATGCGAGTCTGCTCCGCCGCGCCAATTCCGAAGCCCGAATATCTCTGCCAGAGTTCCCGTGCTGCCGGCGGATCACGCCGCGCGAGTCGGCCGAAGCCATATCCTATCAACGCACGATCTGTGCCCGTGTCCCGGAACCGCCCCGGCTCCGACAGTTGTCCTGACGGATCGCTGCGCATTTGCACCCACCGGTCGATCCGGCTCCGGTCAGCTTCTGCGAGTGGTTTTGCCAGATAGCGGGCCAGCGGTATCTGCCCGCGTTCCAGCGCCAGGCTGATGCGCTGTCGTCTCAAATCCGGCGTCAGGAGTCCGTTGTCCTGTAGATAGTCGAACACCGGATCGCACTCCTTGGGCTGACTGAAAGCCGACAGCCAGAGCGTCCTGGCCTGCTCGGCAATGCCTTCCGCTCGGCCGAGGGCGATCTCGCCGATCACCGCGTAACAGTGAAGCCGGGTGTCCGATCCATCCTGGTAGCGGCTTTCATAGACTTCGAGAAACGCCTGCCACTGCGCCCGTCTCGCGAGCGACAAAGCCCATTGATAGCGCAGGTCTGCGCTGAATCCGAGGCCGGGATACCGGCCGAGAAATCGCTCTACCTCGGCATCGGTGTCCGGTCCGAGTTTGCGTCTCAGCCAGGCTGCTGTCAGATCCGGGCGCAGCGGATAGTCAGACAACAGGTCCAGGTGCGGCCGCACGCGATCCCAGTCACCCAGTTCCGCCTTTGCAAGCGCCAGCCGAAATGCCTCGCGCTGCGCCTGGAGATGCGACGCGTTTGCCGACGCAAGCTGTGCCCCCGCAAGGACACCTGCAATTACGAAGATGATGCCAAGACGTATCCGAAACACTGTATGTCACTATCTGATAGGTTTACGACCGGTTCGATGCGAGTGGCTATTATGAGTATGCAGACACGACATGCAATCGGCTTGTTCCGCAACGATTGCATGTCGATCCGGACGGGGCGTCTGCGATGAGCATCTCCACGGAGCTGCTGATATTCCCGATAATCGGCGTCATCTCGGGGATTCTTGCGGGACTCTTCGGTGTTGGCGGTGGCCTGGTCATCGTGCCGGCCCTCAATCTGATATTCGTGCTTTTCGACCTGGGTATTCCGGCCGAAAGTCGGATGCACTACGCGATCGGGTCGTCGCTGGCCGTGATCGTATTCACTGCAGTATCGTCCGCGCGCGCCCATCAGGCGCGCGGGGCTATCCTGTGGGATGCCTTCAGGAGGCTGGTGCCCGGCGTCATCGCCGGTGGTCTGATCGGAGCGGTGATCGCCGACGCCATGGGCAATCGAGCCCTGCAAGCCACATTCGGCGCATTCGTAATCGTCATCGCGCTATACATCATCGTGGGTTATCAGCCGCCGCCGGGTCGTCGCCTGCCCGGTCTTGCCGCGACATCCGTTGCGGGTACCTTCATCGGAATCGTATCGGCGCTGGCGGGTATCGGGGGCGGGGTGATGACAGTGCCTTTCCTGCTATGGGTATCCATACCGATCCGGCGGGCGGTAGGCACGGCAGCGGCCTGCACCCTGCCGGTAGCACTCGCCGGCGCTTTCGGGTTCGTGATCACGGGCTGGGGTCAGGTCCCCGCGCCGGCCTGGTCGACAGGGTACGTGTACTGGCCCGCGGTCGCCGGGATCTCACTTGCCAGCGTTCTGCTCGCGCCGGTCGGCGCCTGGCTTGCGCATACGCTGCCGGTCGCGAGACTGCGGCAGGCATTCGCGCTCCTGCTGGTAGTTGTGGGCTTCAGGATGCTGATGGGCTGAAGGGCAGGCGGGCCGATAGACGGCCCGCCCGTTAGATCATGGCAGGAGGCGGGGTGATCCGCGCTCCGGTCCTCAGCGGATCGGCAGTAACAGGGTTGCGTTGCCGCGACGGATGCTGAGCAGCAATGCGTCGCTACTGGCAACCTCCCTGAACTCTGCAACCGAAGCGACGCGCCGTCGATTCACGGCGACGATGACGTCGCCGCCGCGCAGCTGGCGCTGCTGTGCCGGACTGCCGGGCTCGACAGAAACGACCAGCACGCCACTCATGCCGCCACGTTCCGGATCAGCCGGATCGGCATCCGCGAGTTCCGCACCCTGCAGCCCCGGATGAATGTCTGCAGCCGCGACTTGTTCCGCGGCGACTTGCATGCCCAGGGTAGCCGTTGTCGAGCGTGACTTGCCGTCGCGCACATACTCGATCCTGACTTTCTCATCTACGCGCAGCAGGCCGATTGCGTTGCGCAGCTCGGTCGCACTCTTGATCGTCTCGTCATTCACCCTGGTGATGATGTCGCCAGCCTCGATACCCGCCTCGTCTGCGGCAGATCCCGGAACGACCTGTGAGACCAGCGCTCCCTGGATCTCATCCACACCGTAGGCCTCCGCGATGTCGGGGGTGACCGTGTAGATGTTGACACCGAGCAGCCCGCGCCGGACCTCGCCGAATTCGAGCAGCTGGTCCATGACGGCCTTGACCATATTTGAGGGGATGGCGAAGCCGATGCCGATGTTGCCCCCACCCCTGGTGAGGATGGCGGAGTTCACCCCGACAAGTTCTCCCCGCAGGTTGACCAGCGCGCCACCAGAGTTCCCCGGGTTGATCGACGCGTCTGTCTGAATGAAGTCCTCGTAGGCGTCACGATTCAATCCGGTCCGGCCCAGCGCGCTGATGATGCCGGATGTCACCGTATGGCCCAGCCCGAAGGGATTGCCGATGGCGACCACGAAATCACCCACCCGGGCCCGTTCGGAGTCCGCCAGGCTGATCTCGGTCAGCCTGTCTGCATCGACCTTGATGACGGCGATGTCCGAGGCCGGGTCGGCACCGATAATCTCGGCGGAAAATGTCCGGTCGTCCTGCAGCGTCACGGTGATCTCTTCCGCATTGGCGATCACGTGCGCGTTGGTGACGATGTAACCGTTTTCGGCATCGAACACGACGCCGGAACCCGCGCTCTGTGTCTGCCGGCGTCTCGGCTGCTGTTCCGGCTCCATCTCGAAGAATCGGCGAAAGAACGGGTCGTCCATGAACGGATTACGGTAGGACTGGACCTCGACGCTGCCGCTGGTGGCGATATTCACGACAGCCGGTGCCGTGCGCTCGATCATCGGCGCCAGTGTGGGTAGTTCCTGGTCTCCGACCTGGGTCGGCAGCGCGGCGGAGGCGGTAGCAGCCGCCAGAAGGGCTATGACAGCCCACGAGCCACGTACCAGTCTGTGGGGGTGGATCATATGTTATCGCCTTCCGTTCTCAATAAGTTGCCCGGGCGGGTCCGTATCGGCAGCGCCCTATTAAACCAGAAGGCGGGCGGAACGCTCCGCCCGCCGCCGCTGGATGTGCAGACCTCCGAAAAGGCCGCGTCAGACACCTGGCTAACTGACCTGGACGTCTATCCTGCGAGGCTGCACTTTCGGCAGCTTCGGGATATTGACCTTCAGAACGCCACCGTCGAACTTGGCCTCGATGGCGTCCGCATCCGCCGTGTCCGGGAGCGCAAACCGTCGATAGAAGCGCCCGGAGATCCGTTCCACTCTCCGATAAGCTTCGGCCTCTTTCAAGGACTCGGTTTCACGATGTCCGCGGAGGGTCAGGATGCCATCTTCCATTGTGATGTCGATGTCTTCCGGGCGAACCCCCGGGATATCGGCTTCGATGAGGAAGCGTGCGTCCTCTTCTTTGATGTCTACTGCGGGCACCCAGTCGGTGGTCGCACCAGCGGTGCTGTCGTCGACGATGCGTCCGGTTTGACCGAGCACGCGATCGAGGTCGCCCTGGAGGCGATTCACCAGTGAACGTGGATCATATCTAACCAGCATTTTCATTCTCCTGTTTACCGCCCGGATGTGGAATCCGGACGCGGATGACAAAACGTTCATGTGCCGTTTAGATAGGGGCGGCTGATGTCATTTCAAGGCCTCGAAATGCCCGTCAGGCGGTCGAAAATGATGATTCCTGCCAGCCTGAATCGGCTTCTATGCTACATTTATAGAGCCACAACATCTTGTGGTGCAGCAATCAAAGGAAATAGCTGTGAATGAGAGAAAAATCCTATAATAATTCTACATAAAAACCTTAAAATATTGATTTTTAACAATAAAAAAATACAAGACTTTTTGTGCCAGGGTATTGACAGAATCGCGCTCGAGTCATAATCTAACAGTCATTCGCACAAGATATTGTGTTAGCCGATATACGGGCTGTCGGCGTCACCTGAGAGAGGCAGCGATCCCTGGGTCTGGCACCCGGGACGAAGGCCTATTCGCCCGAAAAAAAACAATGTCCGGACCGTAAACAGGTCCTGTTGGGGGACTTCTTTAGAATGAAAACCGCGCTAAGGGAGATGGTGTCGGCCACGTCAGTTTCAGAGATTCCGTTCCAGTCCGCCTCCGTCGATATTTGGGAAAAGAAATATCGGCTGGTTGCAAAGGACGGGTCTGTTATCGACCAGACGATGGACGAGACCTATAGGCGCGTCGCCCGTGCGTTGGCCGACGTGGAAGACAAGGATGATCGCGATCTCTGGTTCGAACGGTTTGTCTGGGCGCTCCGAAACGGAGCGATTCCGGCCGGTCGCATCATGTCGAATGCCGGCGCGCTGGCACACAAGCCGGCGACGTCGACCATAAATTGCACCGTATCCGGTACGGTCGGCGATTCGATGAATGACATCCTCGGCAAGGTTCACGAGGCAGGTCTTACGCTAAAGGCTGGCTGTGGCATCGGCTACGAGTTTTCTACTCTTCGGCCACGCGGAGCGTATGTCTCCGGGGCCGGCGCCTATACGTCCGGCCCCCTGTCTTTCATGGATATATACGACAAGATGTGTTTCACGGTGTCATCCGCCGGGGGCCGGCGGGGCGCCCAGATGGGCACCTTCGATATCGGTCATCCCGATGCCATGGAGTTTATCCGGGCCAAGCGTGAAGACGGTCGGCTGAGGCAATTCAATCTTTCGCTGCTGATCACCGATGACTTCATGAAGTCAGTTAAGGAAGACGGCGTCTGGCCCCTGGCGTTCCCTGTGAGTGAGAAGGAAGTCGAGGCTGAGGACCTGGACCTGGATGATCGGACGCTCTTCGTGTGGCGGGAATGGCCGGCTCGTAAGGACTATGTCTGCAATGACGACGGGCAGGTCGCCTGCCGCATCTACAAGACGCTCCCGGCCCGGCGCCTCTGGGACATGATCATGGCGTCAACCTATGACTTCGCGGAGCCTGGCTTCGTGCTCATAGATCGGGTCAATGAGATGAACAACAATTGGTTCTGCGAAAATATTCGCGCGACCAATCCGTGCGGCGAGCAACCGCTGCCACCTTACGGATCCTGCCTTCTTGGCTCTGTAAACCTCACCCGCTTCGTCGTCGAACCTTTCACCGAGAACGCCAGTTTCGACTGGGATCAGTTCCGTGAGGTGGTCAAGGTGTTTACCCGGATGCTCGACAACGTCGTAGAGATCAATGGCCTGCCTCTCGAAAAACAGCGTGACGAGATTCTCCGGAAACGACGCCATGGCATGGGGTTCCTGGGGCTCGGATCGACGCTCACATTGCTGCGGATGAAATATGGCTCGAAGGAGTCGGTCAGTTTCACCGAGAAGGTGGCGCGGGAACTGGCACTTGCCGGCTGGGAAAGCGGCCTGGAACTGGCGAAAGAGAAAGGGCCGGCGCCCATCATGGTGGAAGAGTTCACTGTGACAGAGGAGATGTTGCACAAGCGTCCGGAGATGCGTCGTGACGGCTGGCGGGTCGGAGCCAAGATACCCGGGCGGATACTGCACGCGCGTTACAGCCGATATATGCAGCGGGTGGCTGAGGTCGCTCCGGAACTCGTCGACCAGTTGGCGGACACCGGTTGCCGCTTTACCCATCACAGTTCCATCGCGCCGACCGGAACGATCTCCTTGTCGCTGGCCAACAACGCCAGCAACGGGATCGAGCCAAGCTTCGCTCACCACTATTTCCGCAATGTAATCCGCGAGGGTCGCAAGACGAAAGAGAAAGTGGATGTCTTCTCCTTCGAATTGCTGGCTTACCGCAGCCTGATCAACAAAGAAGCCATGCCCGAGGCAGAGCAGGATGATCAGAAGTTGCCGGAGTACTTCATCACCGCCGACGATATCGGGCCACGGCAGCATGTGGACATCCAGGCGGCTGCACAGACATGGGTCGACTCATCCATATCCAAGACAGCGAATGTTCCGACGGACTATCCCTACGAGGATTTCAAAGACATCTATATGTACGCCTACGACAAGGATCTGAAGGGTTGCACCACGTTCCGGTTCAATCCCGAGGCATTCCAGGGCGTGCTGGTCAAAGAGAAGGACCTTAAGAATACGACCTACGTATTCGCCCTGGAGGACGGTAGCGAGGTCGAGGTGCGTGGTGACGAAGAGATCGAGTACGAAGGCGAGATGCACACCGCCGCCAACCTGTACGACGCTTTGAAAGAAGGGTACTACGGCAAGTTCTGAGGCCCTGACAGCAAATACGATAGCCGGGCGCTGATGGCGTCCGTGAGCGGAGAATTAGGAAAATGTCGTCTGTGAAGATTGCCAAGAAAATCGTCGGCTATTCGGTTGCCAAGCCGGAAGAGAAGGACAACAAGGTCGACCTGAAGGTTGAGTCGTCGGCCGAAAGCAATGTCGTGCGGATGCATGAGAAGCTGGAGCGACCGGAGCTTCTCCGCGGTACGACGTACAAGGTCAAGCCTCCCATCGAGGAGCACGCGATGTACGTCACTATCAACGACATCATCCTCAATATCGACACGCCGCACGAAGGCCGCCGTCCGTTCGAGATCTTTATCAACTGCAAGAATCTCGACCATCATCAGTGGATCGTGGCGCTTACCCGGTTAATGTCTGCCGTTTTCCGCAAGGGTGGCGACGTAACGTTCCTGGTGGAGGAACTCAAGGCGGTGTTTGACCCGCGTGGGGGCTATTGGAAGCCCGGCGGCATGTTCATGCCGTCGCTGGTCGCCGAGATCGGTGATGTGGTGGAGAAACATCTTATCGAGATAGGGCTGATGAAAAAGCCCGGTCTCGACGATCACCGTAAGAAACTCATCGAGGAGAAGCGCGCCCAGTTCGAAGCGGAGACCATGCAGCAGGATGCGTTTGCTGAGACTAGTTTCCCTGAGGGCGCCCAGCTCTGCGCAAAATGTAATCACACTGCCGTCGTGTTGCTCGATGGCTGCATGACCTGCCTGAATTGTGGCGAATCCAAGTGCGGTTGATCTGATTTACTGGTAGACCCTCCTCTGGTCCCGCCGGCGAAAGCCGGCGGCTTTTTTTGTGCAGATCGAGGGTCGGTTACTATTCCGGTCATGGTCCGGACTCTTCATCGAAAGCGGTCGCGAGATCCTTCCCGAGGACGCGCCTTGGTGGTCGCGCTGATACTGGCCGCCTCTTGTTTGCCCGCGTGGGCTGGCGACGAGCCGCCAGCCCGACTCCTGTGGGTCGCATGGAACGAAGACGAGGTCGTGGCCTCAAACGTGCTGTTCGGGCGTTCCGACGGGTTCAGCTTGAAGGCGCAGGAGAGGAAGGTCCGGGAGATCTCTGACAACGCGGTGTATGTCCTGGAAACCAATCGCCGGTTGATTGCCTACAGCGTCTACACCGCCAGCTGGGTGACGATATCGCTGCGGGCTGGCGAGGTCGTGGATCGGCTCGAAGCGGAGGATTTCTCCGCATTCGCGCTGACCAACAGAAGGATTCTGAATTTCAACGGGCGTAGTGCCGTGTGGTCGCAATCCGGGCTGTAGGTCCGGACATGGACAGGCGGTGAGCCCAAATGGGAGATCAGCGATGAATGGCGAGAGGCATACAGAAACCGAAGTCCTCGATGAGGAACTCCTCAAGGAGATTATTGATGGCGAGCCGCCCAAGGAGCCCGATGACGGGCGGGTCGTGCGACTCGATCCCGATGAGAAACAAAAGACGGAGTCGGGTGACGGCGGATCGACGTCGGATCGCTGACGGATCATGCCATCACGGCTGCTTGTTCTCGGATTGGTGATGGTGGCCATGGCACTCGCTGAAGAGGCGGCTGCATGCAACCCCGAGCCGCCTTTGCCACCCATTTTTGAAGGGCACGACTACGATGATGTCGCTCGGAACTACCTGCTGAGCTCCGCTACGACGGTTTCGGTAGGCCGTCTCGTCGCCCGCGTGGATACCCTGATCGAGGGCCAGGGCGAGGCTCGGCCGGAGTATGTCTTCCAGTTGCGGGAGGGATGGAGAACCGTACTGCCACCACGGTTGGTGGTGCCCGGGCACTGGATCTCCTGCGATCTGCCGCTGGCTACCGGCCGGCAGTTCCTTTTCTACCTCGAGGGCGCCACGCCGTTGTTCGTCATCCCTGCCACCGATGCCGCTGAGGACTTTGCGGCGCTCGGTGAGTTCGACTGGTTCTACTCGGTGAGCGGTCAGCTCATGCGCCCCGAGTTGCTTCAGGAAGAGAAGACAGACGCCGACGAACAACACGGTGACTCCGGATGATGCGCCGCCGATTCATCGGTGCCGGCCTCGCAACGATCGCGACTGCCATGAGTCCTCGTCTGATTCTTGGGCGGGCCGCCAGGTCTCTGCGCATCCTCGTGCTCGGAGGGACCGGGTTCCTGGGGCCACACACCGTCAGGGCGGCCCTGGAGCGTGGTCACTCGGTAACGCTCTTCAATCGCGGCAAGACACGGCCTGAGCTTTTCCCGGAGCTGGAGAAGCTCCGGGGTGATCGTGATGGTGACCTGGGAGCCCTCGCAGGCCGTTCCTGGGATGCTGTCATCGATACGTCCGCCTACGTCCCCCGGATCGTCCGTCAGTCGGCCGATCTGTTGCGTGATTCAGTCGAAAGGTATCTCTTCGTATCCACGATCTCGGTCTACGCTTCGCTCGCCCGGGCCGGGATAGACGAGACAGCAGCGGTCGGGACGCTGCCGGATCCGGCGGTGGAGCAGGTCGACGCCGAGACCTACGGACCACTCAAGGCACTGTGCGAAGGCGTCGTCAGCGAGGTCTTCAGCGAACGGGGAACCATCGTTCGCCCGGGATTGCTCGTCGGGCCGGGAGACCCGACCGACCGGTTCACCTATTGGCCGGTCCGGGTGGCCGCGGGCGGCAAGGTGCTGGCCCCGGGAGACGGCCTCGACCCGGTCCAGTTCATCGACGCCAGAGACCTGGCCCTATGGCTGGTCTACTGCCTGGAAGCTGGCTTCGGCGGCACTTTCAATGCCAATTCCCCACGGGGATTCGCCAGCATGAGGACCCTGCTGGAGACCTGCCGTGATGTTGCCAATGCCGAGACCGATATCGTCTGGGCAAGTCAGGAGTTTCTCGACAGCCATGAGGTGCAGCCATGGTCCGATCTGCCGCTCTGGGTTCCCCGGGATGGCGAATACGCGGCAGCCAGCGACGTCAGCGTGGGGCGGGCCGAGGCGGCGGGACTGAAGGTGCGGCCGCTGGTGAAGACCGTGGCGGATACCCTGAGCTGGTTCCGCGCGGACAGGAGGGGCGATCCGGAACTGCGTGCTGGTATGTCACCAAAGCGGCAGGCCGAGTTGCTTGCCCTGCTGGCGGCGGGCAAGAAGGGCTGAGCTGCACGACAGCGGTTGTGGGGCGCTGATGGGGAAAAACATAACAAAGGGTGGCCCCTGGGCAGTTGCCGGGCTCCTTGTCGTGTCAGCCTGTGCCGGGCCTCCTGACGACACGCCCGCGGCTTACTGGCCGGACTCCGAGCCAGCCACTGCGCAGCCCGAGAGCGAAGCCCGTAGGCGGCTGTCAGATCTGGCCGTTGTCAGGCTCGACAGTAATCTGGCGGTGCTGACCGCCCGACAAAAGCAGACTCTAAGCCTTATGATCCAGGCAGCCGAGGTCATGGACGATCTCTTCTGGAAGCAGGCCTATGGAAACCGCGAGGATCTGCTGCCCATGCTCAGCGATCCGTCGGAACTGCGGCTGGCGCAAATCAATTACGGCGCCTGGGACCGCCATGATGAAAATCGCCCTTTTCTGACCTGGGTCGACGCCAAATCCCTGGGCGCCGGTTTCTATCCTGCAGACATGTCGATCGCCGAGTTCGAATCTGCCGTTCTGGATGACAAACGTGACCCCTACACCGTGCTCCGGAGAGACCCGTGGGGCAAGCTGGAGACGATTCCCTACAATCAGGCGTACAGGCGCGACCTGGTGCGTGCAGCGCGCTTGCTGGGCCAGGCAGCGAGTGCTTCGCCGGAGCCGGCTTTCAGGCGATACCTGACGCTCAGGGCGCGCTCCCTGATCACGGATGACTACCTGTCCAGCGATATCGCCTGGACGGGGCTCAGGGACAATGCCCTGGATATCGTTATCGGCCCGGTCGATTTTCACGAAGATGCCCTGCTGGGATACAAGACCGCGTACGCGGGCTGGGTCCTGATCAGGGACAAGACGTGGGCGCAACGGCTAAACTTGATGGTCGAACTGCTCCCCAGGCTGCAGGACGATCTGCCGGTTGCGGCGCTCTATCGATCAGAGGTGCCCGTCGTCGATGCCCCCCCTGATGCCTACGACGCGGTACTGTATGCCGGTGCCGCGAATGCGGGATTCAAGGCTGTCGCAGTCAACCTGCCCGCCGATGTCCGGGTGTCGTCACAGTTCGGCACACGACGGCTGCACTTCAGAAACGTCATGCGCGCGGAGTTCGACCACATCGTGCGGCCCGTAGCGGCCGAGATGATCGTCCCTGATCAGCAGGAGCATGTGAGTTTCGAAGCCTATTTCGGCCACACCATGATGCGCGAGATGGCTCATGAGCTGGGTCCGCAAGCGACGGTGAACGATGGCGGATCGCTGCGTGAGGCGCTGCGTGAACATCACGAACTCCTCGAGGAGGGTAAGGCGGAGATCCTCGGTTTGTATATCCTCGATTGGCTGGATCGGCGGCAACAGCTGTCCGGACCATCGCTGATGGACTATCTGGTGACCTCCGTAGCGACGACCTTGCGAGCAATCCGATTCGGTGAGACCAATCCGCAGGCAATCTCAGACATCATAAGATTCAATTTCCTCGTTGGCCTCGACGCCATCTCCCGAGACCCGGCAAGTGGCCAATACCGGATCCATGCGGAGCGGATGCGCCCCGCAATCATGGCGCTCTCCTCTCAGTTGCTTGTCCTGCAGGGCAACGGTGATTATTCGGGGGCCGACAATCTGATTCGCGACCTGGGATACGTGACCGCGGAACTTCAGATGGACCTGCAGCGCCTGAAGCAAGCCCAGGTACCAGTCGATCTCGTCTTTGAGCAGGGCGCGGATGTCCTGGGGCTGAAGTGAGAGTGCAGGACACACTTCGCCAATGGCTCGCCGCCGAGCCCTTCACGCTGGTGATGTCCTCCGGGTTCTTCAGCTTCTTTGCTCACTGCGGAGTGTTGACGGCGCTCGAGGAGGACGGGTTGCCACCGGCGAGGCTCGCAGGCTCGAGCGCGGGCGCCCTGACCGCAGGCCTGTGGGCGGCTGGACTGGCGGCGGGCGCGGTCCGCGACCTCTATTTTTCCTTGTGCAAGAGAGACTTCTGGGATCCGGCACCCGGGCTGGGCCTGCTTCGTGGTCGCCGCTTCCGATCTCTGATCCGCTCGGCCAGCCCGGTGAGTCGGATAGAGGACTGTGGATGGCCGTTGCGTGTCTCGGCATTTGACCTGCGCACTCTGCGGACCCGCGTTCTTGACGCAGGAGACCTGGCCGACGCTCTCTACGCCAGTTGCGCCGTCCCTTTCATGTTCCATCCCATCCGCTTCGACGGCGGTCTTCTGGTGGATGGCGGCGTATCGGACCGACACGGTCTCGCCGGTGTCGATCCGGGCCAGCGGGTTTTCTATCATCACATAGCCAGCCGTTCTCCCTGGAGACGTCGTGGCAGCTCCGCTCTTCGCGTGCCTGATCGGGTCAACATGGTCTCATTGGTGATCGATGATTTGCCGCGCCCCGGCCCTGATGCGCTGGAGGTTGGCAAAGATGCCTGGCGAGCCGCTCGTGAGGCCACATTGACAGCGCTGGATTCGAAATTTGAGAGCGACTGTCTGACACCTACGATCCGATTCGGTGCGGACGGGAGGGTCTGACTGGTGACAGGTTCATTTGTCGACGGCTATAAGTACGGCCTCAGCGGACTGCGTCTGTTAACAAGACCCGGACTGCGCGCCTTCGTGTTGTTGCCGATCCTTCTGAACGCTGTGGTGTTCGCGATCGGCTCATGGTGGCTGATCGGGTTTCTCGGCCGGGCCCAAGATGCCGTCACTCGTTGGCTGCCCGATTGGCTCGACTGGCTGGCATGGCTGATATGGCCGCTGGCGATGATAGCGGTCCTGGTCGTCGTCTGGACCAGTTTCACCCTGATCGCAAATCTCCTTGGTTCACCGTTCAACGGACTGCTGGCCGGAAAAGTCCAGCGCTGGCAGCGGCCCCAGGACGAATTGCCGCAACTGCCCCTGTGGCAGGAAGTGGTACGGGCGCCAGTCGCCGAAGTGCGCAAGTTGATCTATTTTGCCCTTCTTGCGATTCCGGTCATCCTGGTGGCGGTCATTCCTGGCCTGAACATCCTGGCGCCGCTGGCCTGGGCGGTTTATGGCGCATGGTTGCTGGCCGTCGAGTACTGTGATTACCCGCTCGCCAACTGCGGACTGCGCCTCAGCGAGGAACGTCGCATCCTGAGGGCCAACCGCTGGCTCACTCTCGGGTTCGGGGCGGGGGTTCTTACAATGACCGTGATCCCTGGCTTGAACCTTGTGGCTATGCCGTCCGCTGTTATCGGCGCGAGCCTCATGTGGAGTGACCGACTGGCCGGATCCCGGCAGGATGTGTAATAAAATACCTCACCAGTCATGGGACACTATTTCCGATGCTAAAGATCGAGAACAAAGCGATCCACGTCGTGGACGGGGCCTTCGATCCCGCGATGATCGAGGAGTTGTTTCAGTACGCCGTGGCCTCGACAAAGCTTGGTTGGCGTTACGGCGATGTGGCTGACGCGAAGTACAGCGCCAACCCGTTCTGGGGTGCTTCGGTGATGCTGGAGGAGCGCCACGAGTCGGATGATCCCCACCGCATCGAAGACACCCCCGAGCTGATCCAGCGTGTCTGGTCACGATTGCAGCAGGGATTGCAGCCATTCAAATTCACGATCCGGGACATATTCGTCAACGGTCAGACCTACGGGGTGGAGAACGCCATCCACACCGACTGTCCTCATGAAAAAGAGGGCTGGTATACGGTGTTGATCTATCTCAACCCGAAATGGCACGTAGACTGGGGCGGAGAGACTGTCTTCTACAACAAGGCGAGAACCGAGGTTGTTTATGCCGTGGTACCGAAACCAGGCCGGATAGTTTTCTTCGATGCGCGCCATCATCACTGGGGTCGGCCGCCGACCCGGAACACCCAGGACTTGCGCGTCACCATGGCTTTCTGTCTGACCAGGGCCGAGGATAGCCCTACACCCTGATCAGGAATGTTGTTGGCATGAGAAATTTCGAGGACGCCTTGAAACGCAACGTCGCTGATTGGCCGCGGATCGCCAGGCAGCGCTGGCGCCGAATGAATGTGCAACGATCAGCTCGCTATCTGCGTACACAAGCTGCAGCGATGTTGCGACGTGCGGTGATGCCGCTCTGTGTGCTGGCGACGACCACATCCGCGATCGCGGACTACGCCACGATCGAAGACGACGTCTGGCGCGCGGACCGGGTACTGGTCGTCAAGAGTGAGCGATTGCTCCATCTGATGCGGGACGACCAGATCCTGCGCAGTTATTCTGTTTCCCTAGGCGGACGTCCTGCAGGCCACAAGTCGCGGGAGGGCGACTTGCGAACGCCGGAGGGCGACTACTATCTCGACTGGCGCAACCCGACCAGCGACTTCTATATGTCGATCCATGTCTCTTATCCAAATGCTGATGACATTCAGCGGGCCAGGGCTGCCGGACGCGACCCGGGCGGGATGATCATGATCCATGGTCTGCCGAATGACAGTCCGCCTACGACGACCGACTATCTGAATGAGGACTGGACCGACGGCTGCATCGCGGTCAGCAATCAGGCCATGATCGACATCTGGTTATCGGTGGACGACAACACGCCTATCACGATCCTGCCGTGAATCCGCTTGTGCCGAGACATCAATGAGCGAGTCCGGGCCCACACTGGAGAGCTTCTTCGCTGTCCCTATCGCTCACGCGCAGATGGAGCAACATGAGCGCCTGTGCGATGAACTGGAGCGCCTGTTCCTGGAGAAGGAGGGTCAGGGTGATGCCGTTCGACACCAGAAGTACATCGACACGATGCATGGCGAGTTGTTCGAAAGCCGGTTTGACCTGTTCCGTTGGCCAGATACTCCCGTCCGGCAGCTGACAGGCTGGTGTCATGCTCAGCTGGCCAGGGTGGTGCAGGATCTCAACGGCTACGATGATGCGGCAATGGCGTCGCTGCAGTTCGACTATCACGCCTGGTTTCACATCACGAGGAAACACGGCTACCAGGGACAGCACAATCATCCTAATGCCTCCTGGTCCGGCATCTTCTGCGTGCATCCGGGAGAGATCGTTGAGGGGCGGTCGGACAGTGGACTCGTTCGTTTTCACGATCCCCGCACGCACATAGACATGTATTCCGATTCGGGCAATCGCGAGTTACGGTCGCCCTGGACCATGGGTACCTGCGACTGGCGTCATCGACGTGGTCAGATTGTCCTGTTCCCGTCCTATCTCAGGCACGAGATTTACCCCTATCTGGGGGAGCGGCCGAGGATCGTTGTGGCCTTTAACTGCTGGATAAACCGAGCGGGGCGCCGGCCGCATGCCGTGCCGACCCAAGATGCCTGAAAGCAACGGCGGGCGCACCGATGCAACGGGGCTCCTGCATTCGATGCGCCAGGGGAAAGTCACCGCGTTAGAGGTCGTATCAACGCACCTGGATCGACTTCAGCTCTCCGACGATCTGCTCAATGCGGCAGTGCGTGTATTCCGGGACGAGGCGATACATGAGGCTCGCAACCCCCGGCCCGGGCCATTGTCGGGGCTGCCGGTCTCGATCAAGGAGACTTTCGGCCTTCGCGGGCAGTATGTCACGGCCGGATCCATTCGCATGGAACCGCTGCAGTTCGAACAGGACGCCACGGCCGTAACGCGCCTGAAAGCCGCGGGCGCCATCGTTGTGGCGCGCACCAACGTTCCGGAATTCGCCATGGCCGGCGAAACGGACAACCTCAGGTATGGCCGTACCCGGAACCCGCTTGATCCGGAGCGAACCTGCGGCGGCTCCTCGGGCGGAGAGGGCGCCATCGTAGCAAGCGGCGGGAGCGCGGCGGGCCTGGGCTCCGACATACTCGGCTCAATCCGGATCCCGGCTAGTTTCTGCGGCCTGGTCGGGTTCAAACCAGCCTCACAGTCGGTCAGCAAGGCTGGCAGTTGGCCCCAGCTTGTCGGCTGCTATACAGACAGTTGGCTATGTGCCGGTCCGATAACGCGATCGGTCCGTGATGCCCGACTCATGTACCAGGTGCTCAGCGGCGAGCAGATCGCCGGCGGCCGCGACCCGGGGCACCTGCGTCTTATCGAACCGGCAGGTTTCCCGGTGGCTTTTCGCAGCCAGGCTATCCCTGCCGCGGTCGACGCGGCGAAGGAGGCTCTCGCCTCTGCCGGGATGCGAATTCACTCGGCGTCGCTTGGCAACGTTCGCCGCTGGTATCACGACATGGCCCGCTTCCTGGGTTGGGAACTCCTGCCGTTGCTCGAGGGTCAGCTCGCCGAGACGGATGGCCGGCGCCTGTCGTTGCCGCGGGAGGTGATCCGACGCTGGCGCGGTCGCGGCGAAATCTATCCAGGCCTGCTCAGCCTTATCGCGGTTGGGCGATTGACCAGATTCCGCCGCCGCGCCGCGGCGATGAGAGTTGTCGAGCGATTCGAGTCGGCTCGCAGGAACATATACGAGTTGCTGGGCGAGGATGGAGTGCTGATTTTGCCGACTCTCGGCACCCTGGCACCCCGGCATGGAGAAATGAACAGGCTGTCATTCAGGCCGGGTGTGAACAAGCTGCTAACGCCGTTGACCTTGTGCAACTATCTCAACCTGCCCGCGGTGACCATCCCTGCGTGGCGCATGAAGGATGCGGCTTCCGGCCTGCCGCCAGGGGTCATGCTGGTGGCCAGGCCGGGATCCGAAGCGATGCTGCTGGAAGTAGCGGAGTGGGCGGAAACGTCGATCGGGCTACCGCCGTCAGGGGGTGATTGAATTGAGCATCCTCAGAGAGGAAATTTTTGTGTCGCCGGTAGGCAGCCTCGACATGCTGTCCCGCGCAGAGGTCGGAAAGCTAAAGGACGCGGGTCTCGGCGGGATGCACGAGACCTTCAGAAGTTGCGCGCTGGCAGTTCTCAATTGCGGCGGCGATATGGATGATGCCAGGGCGATATATGAGGCGTACCAAGACTTTGAAGTTGATCTGCTGCAGCAGGAGAGAGGCATTCGGCTGCGACTGAGGAACGCTCCTGCAAGCGCATTCGTGGACGGGAAGCTCATCCTCGGCATCCGCGATCACCTGTTCTCCGTATTGCGGGATGTCGTCTACGTGAGCACAGAGTTCGACGGCCGGGTAGGGCTGGATACTCCCGGCGGCATCACAGAAGCTGTCTTCCACATCCTGCGGAACGCCCGGGTCATGCGGCCGCGCGTCGGGCCGAATCTCGTTGTCTGCTGGGGCGGTCACGCCATCGGACGCGCCGAATATGACTATTCCAAGGTCGTCGGATATGAGTTCGGGCTGCGCGGACTCGATGTCTGCACCGGATGCGGCCCGGGTGCGATGAAGGGGCCGATGAAAGGCGCGGCAGTCGGGCACGCGAAGCAGCGAATCGGTGATGGCCGCTATGTCGGTATCAGCGAACCAGGGATCATCGCTGCAGAGGCTCCTAACCCGATCGTCAACGAACTCGTCATCATGCCCGATATCGAGAAACGCCTGGAGGGCTTCATCCGCCTGGGTCACGGATTCGTTATCTTTCCGGGTGGCGTCGGGACCGCGGAAGAGTTGCTGTACATCCTGGGCGTGCTGCTGAATCCTGAAAACGACGGTATTCCTTTCCCGCTGGTGCTGACAGGGCCGGAGTCCAGCCGCGCTTACTTCGCCCAGCTCGACGCCTTTGTTCGCGGCAGCCTGGGCGACTCGGTCGCCGGCCGATACCGAATCATCATCGACGATCCGCAAAGGGTGGCAGTCGAGATGGTCGAAGACCTGGGTCGGGTCCGTCGCTACCGGCGCGAGACTGCGGACGCGTTCTATTTCAACTGGAGACTCGGGGTCGATCCGCTGTTCCAGGCGCCATTTTCGGGGAGCCACGAGGAGATGGCGTCGCTGAGTCTGCGGAAAGATCTGCCGGTCCACATGCTCGCCGCCAACCTGCGACGCGCGTTTTCCGGGATCGTGGCGGGCAACGTCAAGGACGCGGGGATTCGCGCCATCGAGGCGCATGGACCGTTCGAGATCCGTGGTGACAAGGAAGTGATGAGGCCTCTCGATGAGCTTCTGAGAGCGTTCATTTCTCAGGCAAGGATGCGGTTGCCCGGCGTCGAATACACGCCCTGCTACCGTGTAGTCGACTAGTCGCGATCTCCCCGATGTCGCCGGAACGTTAACCGGATCACACTTTACAGGCCGTCACCCCAGCCGGATGCCACTATGTGAAGTGCTTCACGGTCACACACGGCGAGCCTACCTAAGCTGCATAGCCGATAGTTGCCAGTGGAGACTCTTGTGCCCGCAGATCGTCGCCCCAAGAACAAGCGATCAAATGAGGCCGGAAGCAATTCACGGGCGAGTAAGGATCGATATGAGCATCAGCCTCCCGATTCTGCGGTCGGCTGGGAAGCCTACCGCGGCTGGCTCAACAAACTCGACAGATCTGGCGCCAGACGTCAGGGACCTGACTCGATCTACACGTGGAAAGGCTATAAGGCATGGACCGCCAGGGTTCGGGCCGACTGGGACCAGGACACCTGAGCGATCGACAAATTCCGATTTCATCAGGGGAGACGGGAGTACTTTTCGATGAACAAGTCACAGCAGATGGCTTCACCGGCCGGCTGTATCAATTCGACCCACGCACGCGATCGCTGGACCTGGGTCAGCAAGGCCAGATCAGCCGCTGCGTCCAGCAGAGAACATCATCGCGCCGGTTCCAGATCCGGTTTCTATCTGGCTCTGCCCCATCAGCTTGAGAAACCCGCGTCCTGAAGTCAGGTCCGTCTTTCGGTCTCCTGGCGTCCCCGTCTTATAATCCGTCTCCGAGCCGCCATTCTTGCGGCGCTCTGGGCGAGACTTCACAAGATGCAGTTCTACGGGTGGGTGCTGGTAATCGTAGCCGGTCTGGCGGGGCTTGTGATCATCCTGCGAGTCAGGCGCGATCGCAGGCTGACCCTTCATCGTCAGATCTTCAACCGGCTGGCTCTCCCCGATGTCTCAGGCGACGTCTTCGAGCCCAGGCAGACGGTCCTGCTCCCTCCACCGGCGTCACGCTATCTGCGACACGCCATCGAGCCTGGGGCGCCGCTCGCCAGGACAGTGGATCTGCACATGATTGGAGAGATCCGGGCGAGCAAGGATGGTGACTGGTTCAACTTCGAGGCCGCTGAGCGGATCTGCCCCGAGCGTGGTTTCCTCTGGCAGGCGCGGATAGAGGCTCTCGGCAAGCTCTTTGCCGAAGGGGCCGATTACTATTGCGACGGTTTCGCCGGCTCGGATTTTTTCCTGGCTGGGCCATGGCCATTGAGCCACGTCAAGGGCGGCGAGTTCTCCCGCTCAGCTGCCGGTCGTCTCATCATCGAGTCGATCTTTCTGCCCACCTGTCTGGTAACGGCCCGCGGAGCGGAGTGGATTCCGGGCGATCAGCATCGGGTCACGGTGCGCCTGCCGGGTCAGGCAGAGAGTTCCAGCCTCAATATGACCGTCGCCGAAAGCGGCGCTCTCGTTGACGTTACGATGATGCGCCATCTCGGTGGCGAGGGTCGCAGCTTCGGACTCATGCCTTACGGTTTGAAGGTAGAGGCGGAGAGAAGGTTCGCTGAATACACGATCCCGTCCCGCATATCTGCCGTGTGGGGCTATGGGACGGATGCGGCCGAAGAGTACCTGAGGATCCAGATCGAAAGCGCCAGATTCCTCTGAGGCAGTTCCCGTTCCGACCCCCACCAGGCGAACTCGCCGTCTGGCATCGTCGACCGCGCGATTCACGCACGGGCACTAATGAGACACCCGTCACAGTCTCCTTTACGCGCCGGGAATAAGCTGGCTCTCCGATGTTTCGAAGAGTTGGCGCGTGGAACGAGTCATACAGTTGTTGGACGAACTGGACGATGTCGCGGTCCTGCTCGGTCAGGGCCTCGGCCTGCATGTCCGGCGGATAGCCACCAGTGCCACCCTGGTCCTGGCCGTAACCGTGGGGCTGCTGATGCCGGTCTGAGAGCGGCCACCTGTCGGATGCGACCGCCAGGACAGCCGGGCCAGTCCTCTGGAAACGGCGTCAGCCGATCCGGCCAGGCGTTCCCCACCGCACGCCGCTCGCGGAACTGTGAACCCGGACACATCCTTTTCGACCGGCAGGACCTAGCCTGAACGCACGAGCTGAGGCACAGGACAATGGACAGAAAACCGCACACTTCTCCTGACGGCGAATCCCGTCCAACCGGATCCAGCGATCCCTACCTGGGCGATCTCGTTCTCCAGAGGCGCAGCGGCGGTCTGGAGAACACCTGCCCGGTATCTTCTGGATCAGCTTCCTGGGACGGTAGCGAACGCCGTGGCGAGGGAGTCAGCTGCTACGATCCCTACGTCGTTGAAGTCATCAAATCGGGCCGGTCCAGCGATTTCTGACCGGGCGCGGCGGCCACACTCACGATTCCGCGGGCACGGCAGTCGTGCCGGAATAAACGCACGCATTCATCCACTTATCCGGCCGAACCCTGAATCGGCAACGGCTGCTGCGCCGCCGGGACGCCCGTGGCCAGCCTGACCACCTGAACCCAGACACCGTTTTCCGGGACCTATTCCATACTGCCGCCAGCCATCTGCTGGACGGTCTGCGCTCACCGGTTTACGATTTCCGCCCCCGGGGAGTGACAGCAATGACCAGAAAGAGCGATCTGACCGAATCGGAACTGCGCGAGAAGCTCAGCGACGACGAGTACCGCATCACCCAGGAAGGCGGGACCGAGCGGGCGTTCACGGGCAAATACGTGGACTGCAAGGATGACGGCACCTACCGGTGCGTGTGCTGTGGAAACGAGTTATTCAATTCCCGGCACAAGTACGACTCCGGGTCGGGCTGGCCCAGTTTCTGGCTACCGCTTGCCGGCGATCGGGTTAGCGTGCACCAGGACATGAGCCTCGGCATGGTTCGCGAGGAAGTACGCTGCGCATCCTGCGAGGCGCATCTCGGCCACCTTTTCCCGGACGGGCCAAAACCGACCGGGTTGCGGTATTGCATCAACTCCGCTGCGCTGGTTCTCGACCCCGAGGAAGCCGCAGATGGGACTCCGGCTGACTGAGCCGCACCAGAATCTACCGGGATAATCCCGAAAACTTGCCGGCCCGGCTGGCCCTGTATGGAGGAACAACGCTGTGCATCCGATATTACGTATTCTCGCATTGGGCATGTGCTTGCCCCTGGTCGCCCTGGCGCAGGACGCGGAGTCACTTCAGGTGACCGAACTGGCCGCAGGCGAGGGCCCGGCGATCGCCGCCGGTAGTGTGGCGGTCGTGCATTACACCGGTTGGCTATATGACCCTGCTGCCGAGGACGGCAAAGGCAGGAAATTCGACAGCTCGGTTGACCGCGGCAAGCCATTCAGCTTTCCTCTTGGTGCCGGCAGGGTGATCAAGGGTTGGGACGAGGGCGTGGCCGGCATGCAGGTGGGTGGCAAGAGGAGACTCGTCATCCCTTCTCAGATGGCCTACGGAGAGCGTGGCGCGGGAGGAGTGATACCGCCCGGGGCGACGCTGGTATTCGACGTCGAGTTGTTGGGTATCGAGTAGCGCGATGTACCCGGACCGGCGACGAAGCACCGGGCAGCAGCCGGTGGATTGCATGATAAGGGAAGGCGTCGTCTTCCAATGGCCCGACGGCAACAAAGACTGAGATGAGCGAGTTGTTGCGATTCACCACTTTCACGGCGCTGGCTTGCGTCGTCGTCGCAGCGCTACTCGTCGCCAGCCTGTGGGCGTTCGGTGCGTTCGACGGTCGCGAAGGACATCACGCAGTCGACGTCACCATGCTGTCGGTCAGCGAACGCCTGGATCTGGCCGAACTCCTGGGTGAGAACGAGGAACACGACCGGCCGAGCCTGCCACCGCTGGAGGACATCGCCCCCCTGGAGATCCCCCGCCGCGACGAGAGTGGTTTCGTACAGGTGGAGTTCTCGGTCGACGCCTCGGGCAGGGTGACGGATGCGGAGGTGGTTCGGGCGATGCCGGCCGGGGTATTCGATAACCAGGCCCTGGAGATCGTACGCTCCCGGCGGTATCGGCCGGATAGTGGCGCCCGCCGGACAGAGATTGTCGACTTCTCGGTCCGAAGCGAGGACCCCTAGACCCCTCCTGTCAGTCCAGGTCCGGGTTTAGCCAGTACACACCGGTCAACCGGGCCTCGGCCAGAACGTGACCTTCGATGGCAGCGCGTACGTCCTGTCCGCCGAAGCTCCCTTCCACCGGGCAGCGATCGAGATCGGTTGCGTAGATCACGAAGTGGTAATGATGCGCTATCGAGTCATTCCAGGGAGGACAGGGGCCGTCATAGCCCAGGTAGGTGCCGCTCATGCCCGCATCACCGGTAAACCAGGCGGTATAGTCATTTCTCCCCTGCCTGGAACCAGCCGGCCCCAGGGGATCCTGCTTGCCTCCGGCCGTGACGCCGCGGCTGCACTCGCCTTCCGATACACCGGTACAACCCGCCGGAATGTCGACCATGACCCAGTGATAGAACTCTGTCCTGGGCAGATCGGCCGGCACGATGCGGCCCTCCTGGTTGACGTCGTCGGGCCTGGACGGCACATCGGTGTCGACGCATAGCAGCACCAGAGATCTGGCGCTTTCAGGGATGTCTTCCCAGCTGATCGCCGGGTTCTGGTTGTCACCCAGTCGGATGTGATCCACCGGGTCCTGCACGCCAAAGGCGAAGCGGGGCGGAATTCTGCCTCCATCTTCGATTCCCTGGATCGTCAGTCGCATGCTGTTTCCTCCCCTCTAGTTCTTGGTCAGGACGCTTTTCTAAGCGCATCCATCTCGTCCAGGACCTCCTCGATCTGTTCGGCGGCCCAGCCGAGCAGTTCCCGATCGATCGTCAGCGGTGGCGCCAGTCGGACCACCGTCTCATGAGTTTCCTTGCTCAGCAAACCTCTCTCCATGAGGCGTTTGCAGACCTCCCTGGCAGTAGCCTTTTCGGGATCGATCTCTACCCCAATGAACAGACCGCGACCGCGGACCTCCTTGATCAGCGGACTGTCGATCTCTAACAGTCTTTTCAGGAACCATGCGCCCTTCTCAGCGCTCTGGGCCACAAGATTGTCTTCTACCAGGATGTTCAGCGCCTCGAGTCCGATACTGGCTGCGAGGGGGTTGCCCCCGAAGGTGCTGCCGTGGTCACCGGGCCTGAAGACGTCCATGACCTCTTTGCGGGCGAGGAACATGGATACCGGCAATATCCCTCCGCCCAGAGCCTTACCGAGGATCAGTCCGTCAGGTTGGATGCCATCGTGTTGATGCGCAAACAGTCTGCCGGTCCTGCCGAGGCCTGTCTGGACCTCATCGCAGATCAGCAGGACGTTGTGCTCGCGGCAGATCCTCGCGCACTGCGCAAGGTATCCATCCGGGGGGATGACGATGCCCCCCTCGCCCTGGATTGGCTCGACAATCAATGCAGCGGTATTCGGGGTGATGGCGGCCTCGAGCGCATCCGCGTCCGCATAGGGGATGAGCTTCATGCCCGCCGGGAAGGGGCCGAATCCGGCGCGATACTGCGCCTCCGAGGACATGCCGACTATCGCAATGGTGCGGCCGTGGAAGTTGCCTTCGCAAGCGAGAATTTCCGCCTTGTCATCCTCAACGCCCTTGACCGTATACGCCCACTTGCGGGCCGCCTTCATGGCCGTCTCCACAGCCTCGGCGCCCGTGTTCATGGGCAGTGCGGCGTCCATCCCTGAAAGCTCACAGGCGGTCTGGAGAAATGGCGCGAGGCGGTCGGTGTGAAATGCCCTGGAGACGATGTTCAGCGTGGCGGCCTGTTCCAGCAGGGTTCTTACCAGTCTCGGATGGGCATGCCCATGGCTGACCGCTGAATAGGCGCTCATCATATCCACATACTTGCGGCCCTGATCATCCCAGACATGCGCGCCCTCGCCCTTGACCAGGACCACCGGCAGCGGGTGGTAGTTGCTGGCGCAATACTTGTTCTCAAGGTCGATCGTAGGGTTCTTCACATCATCCTCCGGGATGCCCCATCCTCTCGGGCGGCGGGGCTTACGGGCATGCTGCATTCTATGGCAAGCCACGCGCTGCTTTCACCTTGCAGTTGCGGGTCTCGAGGGCTGTCGTTACGGTAACAGGCTTGTCCGAGGGGGAGTCAAGAGTTGGAGGGTCCGATACTTCTTGTCGTGCTGATCATCGCGGTCGGCGTCGGCGCCCAATGGCTTGCCTGGCGAGTCCAGTTTCCTGCCATCATCTTGCTTGCCGCCGGCGGATTGCTGGTCGGGCCGGTAGCCGGCTGGGTGCCCCACGGCCCCGGGATCGGTCACGTGGTCGAGCCTGTGGTGGCGCTTTGCGTCGCCGTCATCCTGTTCGAGGGCGGCCTGAGCCTGCAGCGCAGCGAACTCCGGATAGCGGCCACGGGCGTGCGCCGGCTGGTCTACATCGGCGGTCCGCTGGCGTGGCTGTTCGGCAGTCTGGCCGCCCACTATGTTGCCGGGCTCGGTTGGCCCGTCGCGCTCGTCTTTGGCGCCATCATGGTGGTCACCGGCCCGACCGTGATCCTGCCCCTGCTGCGGCAGGCAGGACTCAACCGAAGGATGTCCTCGTACCTGAAGTGGGAAGGCATCGTAAATGACCCGATCGGGGCCCTGCTGGCCGTCCTTACCTTCCAGTTCTTCGTCTTCGCGGAAGCCGGCCAGGTCTGGCAGGGAGTGATACAGGGATTGGCGTCCGCGATCGCGGTCGCGGTCGGGCTTGGCGGGATGATTGGCTGGTTCTCCGGCAAGGCTTTCCTGCACGGCCTGGTACCCGAGTACCTCAAGTCGCCGATCCTGTTGACGCTGGTGCTGGTCGTCTATGTGCTGTCGAATCTCGTCCAGGAAGAGGCGGGATTGCTGGCCGTAACGGTCATGGGGATCGTGGTCGGGAACATGAATCTGCCCGGCTTGCAGGATATGAAGCGATTCAAGGAGTACATCACCGTCATGCTCGTCTCGGTGGTGTTCGTGCTGCTGACGGCCACCATGGACCCGGGGGTCATCGGCGCGGTGAACATGGCAAATGTCGCCCTGATTGCAGCCATCATGTTCCTCGTCCGACCGGCCGCCGTCATGTTGGCCACTATCGGCGCCGGCATGGAGCTACGGGAACGAGCTCTGCTTGCATGGATCGCGCCCCGCGGAATCGTAGCGGCTGCCACGGCGGGTGTCATGGGCCCGGCTCTCGCAGAGCACGACTTTGCCGGGGCCGAAGCTCTGCTGCCGCTGGTATTTGGAGTGATCTTCGCTACCGTCGTTGCCCATGGGCTCACGCTGGGCTGGTTGGCCCGCAGACTCGGTCTCTCGAGCCCGGCGCGGGACAGTGTCCTGATCGTGGGCGCCTCTCCCTGGAGCGTGGAACTCGGGACCCTGTTGCAGCAACTCGACATCAAGGTGCTGATCGCTGACAGCTCCTGGCACCGTCTACGGGCGGCACGGCTGGCGGGCCTGAAGGTCTTCTATGGGCAGATCTTGTCCGAGTTTGCCGATGAGTCGGTAGAAGTCAGTCACGTGATGACGGTGCTGGCCGCCACGGACAACGATGCGTACAACGCGCTGGTCTGCACGGCGCTCGCTCCTGACATCGGTCGGGACAGGGTATTCCAGCTCCCCATGGGCCCCGGCGAAGACGATGATCCAAGAGGGGTTGCCCTCGGATTGAGAGGCAAGATGGCGTTCGGAGAGAGTGCCGAGTACGAGAATCTCTGGCGGCTGCATCTCGACGGGTGGTCATTCACCAAGACCCGTTTGACCGAATCCTATACGTACAGTGATTTCCTCGGAGATATGGATTCCCGCGCACTGCAGATCCTGCGGATGAGGCCTGACGCGCGAGTCAGGTTCCTGTCTCCGCAGACGGACATAGAGCCGGAGGCCGGCGACGTGCTGGTCTGTTATGGCCCGCCGCGGCCCGCAGATCCGGATACCAAACCGAGGGATAAGCCAGCCCCTGAAAGTCTGCCGGGATGAAGCGGCCGATCGTCGAGTCGCTGTTCATCGAGGGGCCGGAAGGTCGATTGCAGGCCAGTCTGGAGACGCCCCCGGGAGCGTTCTCGGACGCCGTCGCGGTCGTCTGTCATCCGCACCCGCTATACCATGGCACTATGGACAACAAGGTCGTGCACACCATCTCCAGGACGGTCAACCGGCTGGGTCGACCCTCGGTAAGGTTCAACTTCCGGGGTGTAGGCGAAAGCGAATCGGGTTATGGCGAGGGCATCGGGGAGACAGAGGACGTGATAGCCGTCGCGGAGTGGGCGAGGCAACACTGGCCGGCTGCAGAGCTCTGGCTCGCCGGGTTCTCGTTCGGCGCCTACGTCGCTTTGCGCGCATCTGCAAACCTGGCGCCTGCCTGCCTTGTCACAGTTGCGCCACCGGTCCACCGTTTTCCTGTCGCGGATCAAAGCGCCCCGGCTTGCCCATGGCTGGTCATCCAGGGCGAGGATGACGAGCTGGTTGACAGTGGTGCCGTAGAAGCATGGACCGGTCGACTCCAGCCCCGGCCAGAGGTCAGGTTCATGGCAAGTACAGATCATTTCTTTCACGGCAGGCTGCGACTTCTCGGCGAGACGCTGGCATCGTTCCTGAGGTCCAGGGCGCCGGCTTGTGAGGATGCGTGAACATGATTGACCGGCTGCAGGAATTTCTCCGCTCGGCACTCGGCAACGCCGCTCCGGAAGAGGCGTCGTCGGATGAGCATGGCGTCCGTGTCGCCATGGCGGCCCTACTGGTCGAGATGGCGAGAGCCGACTTCATCGAGGATGAAGAAGAACGATGCGCGCTCCTTGGTCTGCTGCGCGCTCACTTCTCCCTCGAGAAGCATGAGGCTGAAGAATTGCTGGGCCTGGCTGACCGGCAGGCCGACCGGGCTGTATCCCTACAGGAATTTACTGCTGAGATTCACGCCGCGCTGACGCTCCCGCAGAAACTGAAGTTCCTGGAGATGTTGATCAGGGTCGCATTGGCCGATGGACGATTGGACAAGCATGAGCGGCATCTTCTCGGCAAGATCGCCGACCTCATATATATCCCGCACGCAGACTACGTTGGTTTGCGCGACAGGATCCTCGGTAGTTACGGCTGAACAAACGCCCGGCAAGCGCCGGGCGTTGTTAGACCGGACAGGGCCGCTCTCAGAGCATATCTTTCAGGCCCTTCAGAGGCGTCACCTTGACGGCCTTGCGGGCCGGCTTTGCCTTGAAGACCATCTCTTCGCCCGTGAA
>CALDWW010000018.1 GCA_937924335.1 uncultured Gammaproteobacteria bacterium | reverse complement strand
GTAACGATCAGCGCGAATGGGTCTGCGGAGCATGACGGTTTGCCGATCAGTACGATCTTCGTGCGCCCCCGCGACTGTTCACGGATCCACAGCGCTACCATCGACAGACGGCGACCAACAGTGATGACCATGTCCGGCCACGGCGGAACCATTTCATCGGAAGCTGACAGGTCCAGATGATGCAGGGAAGGTACGACCTTGGGTTTGCCCTTGACCCATGGATCCTTGACCCGGACATAGCGTCTTTCGCAAGGCAATCCAAGCCCACTGACCAGATTCTCGACCTGCGCGTTGTCGCCCAGTCGGTCGCCGACCACGAACCAGATGCGCGGTGCCGATGGTTCCACGGACCGGTCGTTGTCTTCGCCATCGCTCATCGTGGTCCTCCCGGAGAGCCAGTCAGGCATCGAAGCCTTCGGAAACCAGCGGGTGCGTGGCTACCCGCAGCCGACGACTTCGGCCAACCCGTATCAAACCTCGGCTGTATCGGCGCGAGGCTGCTCGGGTGCTTCCGGAGTGTAGCCGAACGTCGGCGACATTCTCGATCGAACCAGTTCGTCGAGTTCGGCCACTTGTTCCGGCGAGAAGTAGTCCCTGTAACCGCCTACCTTCCCGCGACGGACCTTGAAGGAATTCGGGTCGTTGGGATCCCGAAGTGTCAGTCCGCCCTGGCGGAAAAAGCCACTGGTCTCCAGCTTGCGCAAATTGTCGAAGGAACCGAAATCGACTGCTTCCTGTATCTCTTCGTCACTGAAGTCGTAATCCATCAGATCCACGACCTTGCGCAACGTCTCTGCCGGTCGGGCCCGCAAATCTTCATAACGGATGATTAGTGAGCGGTCCAGACCCGCGAGATTCCTCTCCCAGGTATTGAGATAGTCCACCAAGAATGGCAGTCCGATGTCGCTATGGCGAACAAAATCCCACATCGCGATGGTCTTGCGGTCAATGGGATGCTCGATGAAGTGATTGATCAATTCCTGCTTGTGGGCCGATTGTCTCTTGGTGAACTGGAAAAACCACGACACAGCGATATCACAGGGATTCCGCGCGATCAGCAGGACAGGTTTGTGACGCAGTTCCGAGTCCGGCGCGCCGGGTTCGAGCGCCTCGCCTATCGCGCCTTCATAACTGTAGTAGCCGTTGCTCGCCGCCAGACGAGGAATGGCCGGGTTCTTGAGCGCCAGTTCGTCGGTATTGATAAGGCGCGAGGCAGGCAGCTCGAAACGCACCTGAAACAGGCGTGAAATCATCACCTTGAGCCAGGTATTGCCGCTCTTGGGATGGCCGATGATTAGCAGGCTCGCCCGGCGAGCCTTGGCCAGTTCCAGCCTGGAGAGGTAGCGCCGCCGCAGGCCCACGCGCCAACTGGCAGGTAATGGATAGGTCGGAAGCAGGATCGACCACTTTTTGACGCCGTCACTGATCTGAAACATGGGAGTCACCGCCGATAGCGCAAGCGATTTGTCGAGAAGTCACCGGTATCGGGTCTGTCCGGGCGAGATTCTCGCGGTAAACCCGATATTATGATGCACCTTACGAGGCATTGCCAAACCACCCGGGGACCGCGCAACAGACAGCATTGCGATGATGTGGATGGGAGGGCGTCGCGCATCGGCCTGCCGTATCCAACCGGGTGCGGAAACGACTCACCGGTCGGCAAGGCAGCCCGTCGATCGCATACAATCGCGGCCGGGACACGATCAGCGGCTGCGAGTGGGAGCAGATTCCAGAGGACCGCCCTCCTCGCCTGCCGCGTGCGAATACCCCCGGCGGAGTCAGATCCTATGCAATCCTCCAGAGCACCGATCGACATGACTCGCAGCGATCGCAAGGGCAGCGGCAGACCGCCTGCTGTCTGGGTCGTAGCGGGCTACCGGGCCGGCGAGAGGACACAGCTGGTTGCGCTCGCAGAGGCGCTTCAATGGCCGTTTGAAGTCAAACGTCTGAAGTATCGCAGTTACGATTTCGTTCCCGGATTGTGGCGAGTACCAAGCCTTGCCGGGATCGACAAAGACGCGTCCACTCCCCTGCGGCCGCCGTGGCCCGAGATCGTGATCTCCGCAGGGATGCGCAACGAGCCCATCTGTCGCTGGATCAAGGCGCGTTCCGGAGGCCAGGCGAAGCTGGTCCACATCGGGCGACCCTGGGCGGATTGTGCCAATTTCGATCTCGTAGTCACGACGCCTCAGTATCGTCTGCCGAAACGTGACAATGTCCAGCAGAACCTAGGCACCCTGCACCGGGTCACAGAAGCCAGTCTGGCTTCCGCAGCGAAGACCTGGTCGCACGCTTTCGATCATCTCCCGGAGCCCCGGATCGGATTGATCCTCGGAGGCAATAGCGGACCGTATACTCTGGGCCCCAACGCCGGCCGTGCCCTGGGCAGCCTGGCATCCGCAACGGCGGGCCGGAATGGCGGGTCGTTACTGATCAGTTCCAGCGCTCGCACATCATGCGCAGCCACTGATGCGCTCATCTCGGCTGTCGACTGTCCCCACTTCATCTACCGTTGGTCCGCGGATGAGGAGTCGAATCCGTATCTGGGAATACTTGCACTTTCAGACTCATTCATCGTCACCAGTGATAGTGTTTCGATGCTCTCGGAGTGCTGCGCGACCGGCAAGGCTGTTCTCATGTTTGACCTCGAGGGCGGCCAAACCCACACGACGGACTTTCGTGCCGGGGCCAACCTGTATCGACTATTGATGCGGGCAGGACCTCGCAGACTGACGAGAGATCTGACGCTCTTCCACCAGCGGTTGCTTGAGTCCGGCCAGGCAGCATGGATTACCGATGACCGTTCAGGCCGCACGGCTGACTCCGGACCCGATGATGTAGCTGCGGCGGTCACCCGCGTCCGCGCACTTGTGACCGAGTAACGCCACGGGCAAAGGCAACGCTGCCAAGGAGGAAGCAAACGCCCTGTGGCATCGAGAGTGCGCGAATGATGCCCGGCGCGCCACGATGAACGCTCCGGAATTCACCTCGGGCGGCCATCCGAGGTAACATATCAACCTGGTGCTTTCAGCGGCCCGTTTGCACAAGATGTCGTAACTCGTCGCTGCGCCAGGCCATCAGAATCGGCCCAAGAACATGGTTGCAAAAAGCCGATTATCGGCGGACGTATATAGCTTCAAAAACAAATGGTTGCGTGCATTTGACGCAACTAAAAAGAGGAAGAATCTTCCATGGCTACGTATGCCGAATGTTTGACCATCGTCCGCGAAGTTCTCGGTGAGTATCTGGAGCCGGGGCAGACGGCAGGCGAGAACGACGCGCTTGTGGCGGATCTGGGCCTGAGTTCTCTGCAGATGCTCGAACTGGTGGTTGAAATAGAGGATCAGCTCGATATCAGCTTGCCGCTGAATCAACTTCCCGATGTCCGCACCGTCCACGAGTTCGCGCAGATGCTGGAGTCTGTAGCAGGCGGCGCCCAGCCATGAGTTTGCTGGAGAAATTTGCCCCGCTGAACAAGATGCGAACCGACCTGCTGGAATACGGCAGCCTGCCGTTCGGGGTCGTCACTGAGCGGATCATTTCTCCCACAATTGGCATCGTCCACGGACGTGAGACGATCCTCGCCGGATCGAACAATTACCTGGGCCTGACCTTCGAGCCCTCTTGTATCGAAGCAGCTAAGGCGGCTCTCGATGCAGAAGGTACCGGGACCACCGGTTCACGGATGGCCAACGGTACTTACAGCACCCATCACGCGCTCGAGCAGGAACTCGCGGCATTCTTCGACAGACAGCATGCTCTGGTGTTTACGACCGGGTTCCTGGCCACCATGGGCATGGTGTCGACACTCGCGGGGCGGGACGACGTCCTGCTGATCGACGCGGACTCGCACGCCAGCATTTACGATGGTTGCCGACTGGGCGGCGCTGAGATCATCCGGTTCCGACATAACGACCCTGCTGATCTGGAGAAGCGCCTTCGCCGGCTCGGAGAACGCAGCGCCAACACTCTCGTCGTCGCCGAGGGGCTCTACAGCATGCTTGGCGATCAGCCACCGCTCGAGGCAATTGTCGACATCAAGGACCGCTATGGTGCTTGTCTGCTGCTTGACGAGGCCCATTCGATGGGAGTCTTCGGCGCGCACGGCCGTGGCTTGGCGGAGGCGCTTGACCTCGAAGACAGGGTCGAGTTCGTAGTAGGCACGTTCAGCAAGAGTCTCGGGTCTGTCGGCGGCTTCTGCGTCAGCAACCTCCCTGAACTCGACTTGATCCGGATGGCTGCACGTTCGTATATCTTTACAGCGTCACCTGCTCCATCGGTGGTCGCTTCGACCCGGGAAGCCCTGAAACTAATCGCGACACGACCTGAATTGCGGGAGCGGCTGTGGCGCAATGCGAATCAGCTATACAGCGGCCTGCAGGAATCCGGGTTCCAGGTCGGACCCCAGCCGAGCCCCGTGGTCGCGGTGTTCGTGGACCAGGCCGAGTTGGCAATTGAATGGTGGCATCAACTGCTCGACAACGGCATATATGTGAACCTGGTGATCCCGCCCGCCACGCCGAGCACCAGTTGCCTCTTGCGCTGTAGCATGAGTGCGGCGCATACGACGGAGCAGGTTAACAAGATCGTCAGCAGTTTCGCGGACCTGCGTTCAGAGAACCGCGTGGCCGGCTCCGCCGTCTGACTCACCAGGCAGGCTCAACTAACTGCCGTTCGAGTCGTCCCGGGAGCAGTCGCATCCGGCCCCCCTTCGACAGTCCCCTGTGACATTCGGTAAACCACATCGGCAAAGTCAGCCAGTGCCGGCTGGTGGGACACCGCGACAATCGTCAACTCACCACAAAGCGACTTGAGCGTATTGCAGATCGCTTCTTCGCTTGCCCGGTCCAGTGCGCTGGTCGCCTCGTCCAGGATCAGCAGCCTGGGGCGATGAACCAGAGCCCGCGCCAACATGATCCTCTGGCGCTGACCCGATGAAATCCTCGCTCCGCGCTCGCCGACACTTGTCTCCAATCCGTCCTCCATCTCATCGACGAAGGCCCAGGCGTCGGCTTTCTCGAGGGCCACCCTGGCATCTTCCTCGGACAAGGCGGGATCCCCGAGCGTGATGTTGTTGAGGATACTGTCGTGCAGGAGGATCGCCTCTTGGGGAGCGTAGCCGATCTGCCGGCGCCACTTGCGCAGGTCCACTGTCGCAAGAGATACACCGTCCACGTTGAGTGCCCCTGACTCTGGGCGATGCAGACCGGCAATCAGGTCCAGAATCGTGGTCTTGCCAGATCCGGACTGTCCGATGATCGTGGTCAGGGCCCCGGCCGGGATCGTCATGTCGACGTCACGGAGAAGTGGTACCCCGTCGTAACTGAAACCGACACCCGAAAGCTCAATACTCGTGTCCAGAGGCGGCGGCGCAACGCCACTGTACTCCTCGCGTTTGGCATCCGCCTCCTGGACGGCTTCGAGCATGGACCAATACGCGCTTTCCGCTGCAACCATCTTCTGGTAGTGCTTCTGAATCTTGCCCAGGTGCAGCAGAACCCTGGTTAACACAAGGACCAGCACCAGTACCTCCGCTATCGGCATTTGCCAGCGTTGCAGCAAGACAAACATTCCGACGGCGATGACAATGGCGAACATGGGCTCCTGGGCAGCACTAAGCACAGCCTTGCTGAAGACTTCTTTCTCTAGCGCCTGATTGAGTCGGCTGGTCTCGGTCTGCAGGACACCATCCGCGAGGTTCTCACGCCCCATCGCTTTCATCGTCTTGACCGAATTCAGGGTGTCGGTCATGCGAGCCAGCAGGGACTTCAGGAGATTCGTCTGGCGCTTGCCGGCTTTACGCGTCATCTTCACCAGGAAGTGAGACAAGAAAAGTATGACGAGCCCTGCGCCCAGAGACGCCAGGGTCGCCTGCCAGGAGACCATGAATGCAACGACACCGTAGATGATGGCCTGGAGGCCATAGGCGATGATACCCACG
Organism: uncultured Gammaproteobacteria bacterium; assembly: GCA_937924335.1. Classification (GTDB taxonomy): domain Bacteria; phylum Pseudomonadota; class Gammaproteobacteria; order Steroidobacterales; family XN24; genus JAHEFR01. Next base: position 52,366 of record CALDWW010000018.1, on the reverse strand, counting down.
CCGAACTCGTAGGCGATCGAGGCACGCCACGCCTCGGTAGCCATGCTGTTCGTCAGGCGGCCGATCGGCTGATGAACAAAGTAATCCCAGCGGCTCGACATCACGGCCCTGAGCAGTCTCAGCCGTAAATCGGTGGTGACTCTGGCCTTGGTGTATCCCACCTGGCGATCGGCGACCAGCAACAGAGCGCTCTTGATGACAATACCTACCACACCGACCACGAGCAGGCTGCCGACATTCGGGGTGATCCCAAGCCGCTGCAGTGACCCGGTGATCATTTGCGCGAATTCGGACTGCTGAGCCTGCTCCGCACCCGGTACGGACTCGACTGCGATGCTGAGCAGCGGCAGGAGTATCGACATACTCGAGCCTTCCGCGAGACCGGCGAGCAATAGAGCGACTATCATCAGCAGGCTCTGCCAGGGATAGGCGCGGGTGAAAGTGAATAACACCATAGGTCGATTCTCGCCAGCGAGTGCCCGTAACGAACTGAACTCGGACCCCTGCTCCGCCGACGTCAGTAATGCAGTCCGGCACCCTGAACGGGCATACCGACCCTGCAATTCAGACGTATCGGTCACGATGCGAGGTGATCACGCACCGGAATTATAGCGTGAACGTCCCATCTGGCAGGTTGTTGCGGTAGGATTGCATCGCTTTTCAGCGACTCGGCGGCCGGAGTCCGACAGGTGAACCCTCGAAGCCAAGCTGACGACACAGAGAACTCTTCTCCCGTCTGGATACTGCTCGGACATAAGGCCGGTGATAACAACCAGGTAACCGCTCTGGCGGAATCCCTGGGCGTACCCTTCGCGGCCAAACATCTGCGCTACCGCGCCACCGAACTGATCACCAACGTCCTGCTCGGCCCTACCCTTGCCGGTATCCCAAGAAGATATCGGCAGCAGCTCGCCCCACCGTGGCCGCGGGTTGTCATCACTGCAGGACGCCGTAACGAACCGATCGCGCGCTGGATAAGACGCCAGGCGGACGGGCCGGTACGGCTGGTTCACGTGGGGCGACCGTGGGCAAGACCCGATCGATTTGACCTGATCGTGGCGACACCGCAATACGCCCTGGACGGACATCCGAACGTCATTGCCCTGGATCTCCCCTTGCACCGGATCAGCGAGGCGCGCCTTGCCGATGCCGCCGAAGATTGGCGATCCCGCATGGCCGGTCTGCCTCAACCGAGGATCGCAGTCCTCGTGGGCGGGGACTCCGGTCCCTTCCATCTGGATCCCGGGAAAGCGGGCCGCCTCGCTCGGGAAGCAACCCGGTTGGCAGAATCTCTGAATGGATCACTGATGGTCACGACCAGCGCACGTACGCCACCGGCAGCGGCTCATGCATTACGCCAATCGCTCACTGGGCGGCACTTTTTCTTCCGATGGCAGCCAGACACCCACGAGAATCCATTTCTGGCTCTGCTGGCGCTCGCTGATCGCTTCATTGTGACGGGCGAGAGCATGTCGATGCTGGCTGAAGCCTGTGCCACCCGACGGCCGGTCTACATATTCGACATGAGCGACAGATCCCCTGACTCCGGCAGGTCCGGCGGTTCGGATCGCATCCAGGACCGTCTCCGGCGCATTCGGTCGGCGCTTCGATACCGTTCTGCCACTCATCGGGTGGCACAGCATGTCGCGCCTCTGCGGCTGCGTCGGGATGTCAGCAGGATGCACGTCAGACTGATCGAATCAGGAAGGGCCGTTTTTCTCGGCGAGACTTTCCCTGACGACGACCTGCCACCGCTGCCTGACAGTCAGGCAGTAACCCGGCGAGTACTGCAATTCCTGACTCCGCCATCGAGTGGAGACTGAAGCGGATTCCGCCGCGTTCCCGCAGGGTCAGGCGGGCAATTCCATGGGCGGCTTGGGCGCCGGCGCCAACTGAGGAGTCCGGTCAAGAACCGCGAGCGCATCGTGGCGCACATGGTTGCTCGACATCTCCTCGCGCAACATCTCTTCGGTGATCACGCCCTTCTCCAGGCATTCCTTCAGCAAGCCGAAGAAAAATCTCTCCTGGTTCTGATCGGGATGGGATTTATAGTTGCCGAGGAACGCGTATTCACCAAATAGTTTGCGTCGCGCCCGCATGGCCCAGGCGAACGGTGGAAACAACCGGAAACGCTCAGCCGGGCGCCAGTCCGTCGGCAGACCTGTCTTCCAGGGCTGCGTCTTGCGCCGCGTATTGTGGAGCAACTTGGTGCGGTTGTTGAGTCGATCGAAGTCGTTCCATTGTTCTTCGAAGAAACCGATCGTCGCCCTGTCTTCCAGCTTCAGGCAGATCCACGGCTGGTAGTCCCGCTGAAACGCGAACATCTCCCGGAAACCCTGCTCCGCATCCCAATGCGTGAGTTTCTCGCAGTCGAGCAGCATGACACTGCTGGCCATGCACTTGTCGATGTAGCCCTTGGGGCCGGACCGCATCCGGCACATGATGGCCTTACCCTGCATGTCCCGGCTCAGCAGTTCCCATACATCCCCCACAGCGAAGATGTCAGGATCAATGACGATCGCCCTGCCCTGATAGTCCATCAGTTTCGGCGGCATGAAGCGCAGCGGCGTGAATGACTGCAGATCATCATTGAGCCACACCCGCTCTACCCCGTCGCGCAGATACATCTTGCCCTCATGCTCGGGCAGCCACGCATAGTCCGCCGTGTCTATGATCTGGACATCGAACTTGTCCGCATTCGGCGAATTGCGCTTCAGTGCATACTGAGCCACCAGCGCGCCGACAATCTGTTTGTGATTCGTGTGGATAAATACGCAATGATCCACGGCCAGGTTCCTCCTCGAGATCCTATGATCGGCCCGGTCGGTAACCGGCACAAGGACGCCTACAGACTGTCGTGTGCGCCTCTGCGGCCTCCACCGGAGGACGTATTATCGCTCCAACCCGGTCTATGGTGCGAGCCGGCGCCGGTACAGAATCGGGTGTCCGCCTTCAGCGGAGCGCGCCGCTGCGGTACAGCCGGATCAATTCCCCCCAGACATACAGCCACGGACGCCGCCGCATGCGGTCGGAAATATGCACTTTGACCCCACTATGCCGTTCCAGTTTCCAGGCCGCATAGTCCAGCCCGCCCTCGAAGGTGGTCAATGCCTTGACCCAGCGAGCAACGCTGAGGGCCTTGCCCCAGACTCGTCGGCAAGACCAGGCCACCCGGGTGCGCATGACCCGCCATCGCGTGGACAATATTCGATAGCTGTCGTCGTCTGCCTCTATCGGCCGGAGTGCACGAAGCAGCGGCGCAAGCTCACGGGTCACGGCTCTGTAGTAATTCTCATCAGCTGCCACAATCGCTGCGGCCCTTCCGGAACTCTCTGGCCTCATCTCTGCGCTATAGCTCAGCTCCAGGGCGCGTCTCCATAGCGCGCTCGCGTCGACCCGCGACGGGCCGGCCAACATCGTGCGATCAAGCAGTGTTTCAGCGGCCTGCTGAAGGCAGGCCTCGACCATCGCAGTAGTGTTCTCATCGCGGGAGTAGGCAAGGACGCACGGTTGGGCGAATCGACCCCAGAGGTATGAGTGGAACCACCTGCGCGAGGTGCCTCGCCTGAAGTCTTCCAGACTCAGGACGGCATACTTGGTGCGCAGAACCGTGTCCTGATAGCTCATTTCGAGATATCCCACAGTGGGGGGCAGGACGCGGGCGAGCATCCGGGATCGCCATGCGGGATATGCGTCAGCATATTTGCTCACGAGTACGTACAGGTCTATAACGCCGTCGAGAGCGTCGCCCTGACGTAGACAGGAGCCGTAGAACAACACGCCGGACAACGCGTCGCCGAAACGCTCCTTCATGTCTTCCACCAGAGCCATGATCGGCTCCGGCGCCTGAACAAGCAGGGGCCGGCGGATGACTTCTGCGAGCTGACTCATCAATAGAGGCCGGGGATCGGAGCGTCGAAATGACAGCAGGCATTATATACTTCCGCCGCGGCGCTACCCCATCGACACGGAACTGATGCCCGACCCGACTCAAAATACTGCTACGGCGCCTGGTGATACGTTGACGTTTGCCCACGTCACCGATCCCCATCTGACATCGCCCGACCACCCATCGCTCCGCAGCCTGCTCAACAAGCGGATTCTGAGCTACCTCTCCTGGCGTCGCCACCGCCGCCAGATTCACGATCGCGGAGTCCTCGATATGCTTGTCGAGGACTTGCGCGCCAGTAAGGCCCAACATCTCGCGATAACCGGAGACCTCACGCAGCTGGGTCTCGACAGCGAATTTCAGGATGCCCAGAAGTGGCTGCGCGAGCTGTCGACACCCAGTCGAGTAAGCCTGATCCCCGGAAATCACGACTGCCTGGTTGCCGACGACTGGCAGCGGACACTGCATCGATGGCATGAATTCATGGCGTCTGACGACACTTCGCTGAACCATCCAGGCGACTTCCCGACGAGCCGGATCCGAGGGCCGGTGATGTTTATCGGACTCTCGTCGGCGGTTCCAACCGCCCCGTTCCTGGCGACAGGCAGCCTGGGACGTCAGCAGCGCCAGCGTCTGCGTGAGATGCTCGAGTCGGCCCGCGAGCGCAGTCTGTTCAGGGTCGTGTTGATCCATCATCCCCCGCTTCCCGGCGGATACAAATGGCGTAAACGACTCGTAGACAGTCGTGCCACCAGCGAAGTGCTCCGCCAATCCGGCGCGGAACTCGTGCTACACGGTCATACGCACAGGCTGACCGGAATGTCGTTAGAGGGGCCCGGCGGCAAGCGGATACCAGTCGTCGGATTGTCGTCAGCGTCCGCCGGGGAAGTGTCACCCGAGCGTGCTGCGCGCTATTCCCTGTGGACGGTTACGCGGAACGGCGGCTCTTTTCGGCTTCAGCACCGGAGCCGGGTCTACGATGCACCCAGCCATCGGATTCGTGAAGGACACGATTGGAATCCATTACAGGATCAGTGAGTGGTCGAGCGACCGGCAAGGGATTCTGCAAGCATCAGGTCTTCCGGCTTATCGACGTCTACCGCCGCCTCACCGAACGGCAACAAGACAGCTTCGACGCGGACACCAGTCAGTACCGACAATCGTTTGATCGCCTCCTCCAGACTCAGTCGTCCGGTCATGTAACGGAACAACGTCATCGGCCCGAGTGATCGCACGATCCGCCACGGATGTTTGCGATGACGCTCGATATCTGACCAGAAAGCGACAGCGTCCCGTCCTCGTTCGGACAGAAAGGCAAAAAGGTTGGTGCCGCAATAGCCGCCATCCCGAAAGCGGGTGACGGTTCTTCGGGTCCCCGGACATGCAGCGGTTACAAGATCGTATCTGACCAGGCCAATGGCCACGTCTGCATTGCCAGCCACTGCTGCGGACACGAAGGTGTCGACTATTTCCGCTCGCAGCAGCGCGTGGTCGGCTGTCGTCACGAGGACTTTCTTGTCTGGCGCGATCGACGATAGAGCCAGCGCCACGCTCGCGCTCGGCGATCCTGCTCCACCGACAATGCCAGCTTGCGCCTCGGCAAGCCCGGCGCCGACGACCGGGTCCCGGGCGCACTCCTCCGGTAACCCCACAACAGTCACATCGGCCACGGCGTCACTCGCGCGCAGAGCCGACACGACCCTGAGAACCATCGGCCTGCCAGCCACCGGCACGACCGCCTTACAGACGGCCCCCGCCTCGCGAGCGACCGGATCCTCGGGCCCACGACTGCCCGCCAGAACCAATGCCCTGAACTGGTCTGATCTGCCCATCGGTGAACTCAATCGCCTCCGCTAGACTGGCCGAAAACAACAAATCTGCGCGTTCGATCCGTTACTTTTGCGCAAATTCAACTTCGAGCCGAGATTGGTGGTACCAGTCTCGAGCCGCGCCATCGTCCTCAACTGGCGTTACAGAAGCAAGACGCAAGCCGCATCCGTTCCGCTGCAATGCAGCATAAACAAAGGGCTGAAAGCCGATCAAGGAGACACCGGGCACCCGCGCAGATCTTCATACACGCCCTTTCGCGACTCCTGAAAAACCGAAAAGGCGCCGTACCCCCTTTTATCGTCTGCCAGGTTAGGTACAATTGTCCGGATAAATACGGGAGGCGCTAGCGCCCCACGGGTTGGTTCGTGCCTACTCATGGGAGAGGCGCAGCACCCCGGAGTTGCGAAGGAAGATTGGCGCCTCGTGCGTCGAATGGTCGGGTTTGTACTGGTACAGGCATTGGCCTTTGCCTTCGCAACCGCGAACAGAGAAAAACGCCAAAAGTTTACTTAGGCGTTGCGAAACAGGGCACTATGCGGCTAAGTTAAGGCGCAGGGTACGATTTGGGTGGCGTGGGAGACCACGTCGAAGGGCTCAGACAAGCATTCGGAATTCAGGGAGCGTAGACGTTTTCCGCAGTTCGGCTAGGCGATTCCAGGCGAGGATTTGGCAATAAAATCAAAATGTTGCCCAAACTCTCCGCTAACGAAAGCCGACTCGGATCTCGGACTCAAGAATCAAACAGACTGAGACATGACTCCGACTTCCAATGTGAAGCGGGGTCGTCGAACATGCGCGTTTGAGGGGTCCGGATTGCGTCGACGTGAGGTAGAGCAGGAGGTATTGAAGGGTATGGTCCCGACACCTACGCAGAGCAGAATGCCACTCAGACCGGCGGATTTCTCCGGGCTGGCGGAGGCACTCGACTACGCTGCCCTTGGAGAGGCCGGCGCGAATTTCTACGACGGTCGTGGAAATCTCGAGACCGTTCTCCCCTACTCCGAACTCCGCGAGCGCGCCATTGCGACTGCGCGGCGCATGATCGGTCTCGGTCTCAACCGGGGCGACAGAGTCGGCCTGGTCGCCGAGACGACCCCGGACTTCCTTATTTTCTTCTTTGCCTGCCAGTACGCGGGCGTGGTGCCCGCGCCTCTGACCGCAGCGATCACTCTTGGCAGCCGCAGATCATACGTCGAACAGCTGCACGGCCTGCTGGAGAACAGTGCGGCGGCAATGCTGGTTGCGCCGTCAGGTTACGAGACCTACTTTTCTGGCGCGGCCGAGGGCCTTGGCCTCAAGTTCTGCGGGACCCCGGAAGAGTTCGCGCAACTGCCGGAAGCAGACGTCGAACTCCAGCCGCTCAAGGACGACGAGATTGCTTATATCCAGTACACGTCCGGCAGCACGCGCTTCCCGCGTGGCGTATTGATCACCGAGGAAGCCGTCCTGGAGAACCTTCAGGGCATCATCAAGCAGGGCATCAAAGTCAGGCCTGACGACCGATTCTTCTCGTGGCTACCGTTCTACCATGACATGGGACTGATCGGACTCGTACTGACGCCCATCGCCAGTCAGACCTCTGTCGACTATCTGGGCACCCGTGAATTCGCGATGCGCCCGAGACTGTGGCTGGAGCTTCTGACGCGAACCAAGTGCACCATATCCTTCGGCCCGCCGTTCGGCTATGAGTTGTGCGCGCGGCGCCTGCGCGATGGGGACGTGGACCGATACGACCTCAGCAACTGGCGAATGGCCGGCGTCGGTGCCGAAATGATCCGTGCAGAAGTGCTGCATTCGTTCGCAGAGGCGCTCGCGCCCAGCGGTTTCCGTGAAGAAGCCTTCCTGCCGTCGTACGGCATGGCCGAGTGCTCGCTGGCGATCAGCTTCTCTTCACTCGACAAGCCATTCGAAGTTGACGTCATCGACAGCGAGCGGCTGTCGAATTCCGGCGAGGCCCTGCCGGTTGATGAAGATGATGACTCTGGCCGGGCGCGCGGTTTCGTCTACTGCGGAGTGCCACTTCCAAGCTATGAGGTCGAGATCCGGGATACGGAAGACCAGCCGCTGCCCGATCGCCGCGCTGGCACGATCTTCGTACGCGGACCCAGCGTCATGTCTGGGTACTTCAACGAGCCGGAGATCACAGCCCAGACGCTTTCTGCCGATGGCTGGCTGAACACCGGCGACGTCGGTTACCGGGTTGACGGTCGCCTGATCATTACGGGCCGCCAGAAAGACATTATCATCATTAACGGCCGCAACATCTGGCCGCAGGATCTGGAGTATCTGGCAGAGCAGCAGCCGGAAGTCAGAACCGGTGACGCCCTCGCGTTCTCGGCCCCTGGACCCGACGGCTCTGAGGTTCCTGTCCTTGTGGTCCAGTGCCGTATACAGGATGAAACCCGTCGAGCCGCGCTCATCGACAGGCTCGAGAAGCTCGTCAGCGAGGAGTTGGGTATCCAGTGCCAGGTTCAGCTTGTCCCGGCCCACTTCCTGCCGCGGACGTCGTCCGGCAAACTGTCGCGCTCCAAGGCAAGGCAGAACTACATCGGTCGCTGCCCACAACCCGGCGACGAGTCGGCGGTGGAGCCGATACTCGAGAGAGCTGCCAGCTGACCGGACAGATAGCCAAGTTTGCTATAACGGGGCACCAAATGGTGCCCCGTTTCGTCTTAGGGGGAGCCTTCTACTCAACCCCGGATCACTGAGATGTCTGAACGAGTAAAACGAAACAGGGTCGTCGCATTGACGGGAGCTACCGGTTTCGTAGGCGGGCACATTCTCCGCCAGCTGGCGAATGCCGATTACCGTGTCAGGGTTCTGGCCCGCAATCCGGACAAACTGCCTGCCAAACTCGCGGATCAGGACGTCGTCGTCGGCGCGCTGGATGACGAATCAGCGCTTGACAGGTTGTCGGCCGGCGCCGACGCGTTTATCCACTGCGCGGGCTCTGTACGGGGAGTCACGAAGTCGCAGTTCGCTGCCGTCAACGTTGACGGGTCCGCGGCTTGTTCGCGTGCGGCGATACGGCACGGAGTGGAACGCTTCCTGCTGATTTCCTCGCTAGCAGCCCGCGAACCTCAATTGTCAGCCTATGCCGCCAGCAAGCGCGGCGGCGAGGAAGCGGTCCTCGAAGCGACCGCAGAGGTTGATATCGAGGTAACAATACTCCGCCCACCCGCCGTCTATGGCCCGGATGACAAGGAGATGCTGCCGATCTTCCAGCTGATGGCCAGAGGCCTGGCCCCGGTTCTCGGGCGACGGGACGCCCGCTTCTCCCTGATCCATGTCGACGATCTTGCCAGCGCCGCGATCAGCTGGCTGACTTGTGAAGATCCGCCCCGGGAAATCCTGGAGCTCGACGATGGCAAACCGGGTGGCTACGGCTGGGACGATGTATGCGACATCGTCACCTCCATAACAAAGCGGCCAATTCACAGGATCCCTCTTCCCAAGGCTCTGCTTGCTTTACCTGCCGGTCTGAATTCTCTTGCCGGGACGCTGACTTCCTACACCCCCATGTTTAGCTTGGGGAAGCTGAGGGAACTTCGGCATCCTGACTGGGTGTGTCGTGCAAGCGATGGGCCTGGATTGCATGGTTGGCAACCCCGGTTTCGTCTGCCAGAGGGGCTGGCGGCGACACCAGGCTGGCGTGATCGAGGCAACCCGGAAGCGAACCATTAGGTGACAGGACAGTCGGACTATCAGACAAGTGACCGCGCCCCGGCCCTCCACTGCCATATCGCCTCAAAGCAAGGGCGGGCCTAGCTTGATCGCAGGCTACGAAAGGACCCCGGAGATCTGATGATGCGGCTTCGATTCATTGCAATGCTGGTTGCTCTGTACTTGTCGGGCGGCGCTATTTGCCAGCCAACCGGGCACGGCCTTGTCCAGCAGTTGGATCGGGCTCGTCTCGGCTGGGATCGCATGGAGCTGAGCGCATCGAAGTTCTTCGTATCAATGCGTGTCACGATGGAGCTTGGCGGGGAACCGGGATCTGGTGATGGCATTGGCCTGACAGCACTGGACCCGTCCGGTTCTGCCGATGGCGACGTGAGCGGGCTAGGCATCCGGTACGTGACAGATGGCCTTGGCAGGAAGAGCAACGTGGAGTTGCTCATCGATCCAGGTAGCGGTGCGGCATTGCGCCGAACAAGTCTCGAAACGGGCAGCCGAAACAAGTACCGCCAGTACCTGTTTGGCGAAGAAACTGTACGACGACTGACCCGGCGCCCCGAGGATGGCGAAGAGACGCGCCCCGCGACAGAGTGGTCCCGTGTCTCTGAAGAGCAGATCGATTATCCAGACGATGCACGAGGTGTCGTCACGGAAGCAGGTGCCCTGATCTACCTGATCGCCGCGTCACATCTCGAGCAGCCTGGCGACAGTCTGGAGATACTCACCCTGGCCAGCGATGAATTCCACTGGGTGGAGGCAACGGTCAGCAGGCTTGACGCCCTCAATCTGGACTACAAAGAGAAGTCGGCTGCCAGTACGAAACGCCGGACCGTCCGAGAGAAGGCGATCAGAATTGTCCTGAGATCAAGGCCTGTCCTGCCGGGCGATGACGACAGATTTGAATTGCTGGGCTTGCGGGACATCGAACTCTTCATCGACCCCAGGAGCAGAGCATTGTTGCAGCTCCGCGGCAAGGTCGACTATTTCGGCCGAATCACATTTTCTCTCGACTCGATCAGACTCACCTCCGCGCCCCATCAAGCAGACACGGATGGCCCGGAGTCGGCGCGAGAATAGCTTTCACCCGGGGCAGTCAGCATAGTCCTGCCTGCAGATCGGAATTCTCGATTTTGTGCGTCAGCGATCCGATTGACAGGGATTCACGGGGCAAGTAATCTTCCGGCCCTCTTCGCGGCGCCCTCGTGCGTCGCAGCCTCATGCCGAGGTGGCGGAATTGGTAGACGCGCTGGCTTCAGGTGCCAGTGGGGGTAACCCCGTGGAGGTTCAAGTCCTCTCCTCGGCACCACATTTATACCCACCTGCTGCGTTGATCCTCGTGTAGGCGAATACTCCGTCCGCTTCCTCTCAGACCTCGACCTCACCGATGATTTCTTGAAGTAGCTGCCTCGCCTGCTCCAGTTCGTCAGGCTCCGCATAGTCACGCAGGTTCTCCAGATCGGAGACCAACGCTTCTCAGCGTCGGCGCCGCCCGGGCGCTAGCACAATCGATGGAGACTACAGAATCAGGATCTCTCATCGACTACCTTCATAGGTAAACGGTAAACATATCGGGCGCGGAGTACGGAGTATTGGGAGCCGTCCGTCTGGCATGGCGTACTTGTTGCGATTGTCGCGCTCTATCTCAATTCAAAATGGGAGGCCCGCATACTCCGGAAGCGACGGATCGAACGCATGCAAACCTACGTGTGTCCGAATTGCGGAGAACCTATCCAATATGACTATCTTTCTACAATTCGATACAGGGCACTGAGAAAACACCGAGATTCAGCTCGAGAGAGAAGGCACGGAAGGGGAATGAGGCCATTCATGGATTGGAAATTTGATTGCCCACACTGCAATGCCGAACACAAGTTCATAGAAGACCCCCGCACACTGAAGGACCAGTTCTGGGACCGCGTCTGATGATGGCTGCCAGCAAAGAAGATGAAGCTGCGATGCCTAGATTGGCACCGCTGGCCCAAGAACAGCGGCTCCGTCATCTGGTGGAGCCGTTTCTTTTGGCGATCTCAATGTCCGTTTATGGCCGAAAGCAGCCGTTCGGCCAAGCCCCTTGGTCTCTTCCCGACGGGGCCTTGTGACCGTCCGCTTCCGACCCGGTGCAAACATAGTCGAAGGTCAATTTTGGAATGTGCCGGAACCCTAGTTTCTGCTGGTTGCCAATAACTGGTGTGGCGTTCTAGCCGGCGCGTTCGTACTCAGAACTGGTTTGCTGTGTGCGTCGATTTTCTGGTTGTCGTACTCGCTGCGCCGCCCACGTCGGTTCGCAGGCTGATGCATGGAAAGACAAGCGGAGGGAGCGCATCGGCATGCGGACTCATCTTGAGCAACTGTATGCGGACTTCGAATTTAGCGATGAGCCGGCTGCTCACCACGAGGAGCTGACCAATGATCTGATCTTCGCCGCGTGCTTTGGCTGTCCGACCGCCAGTGAATAGGTCTATTGGTTCGGAGTGTTGCCTCGGCCCCGCAGCTTAGCCTTCATTTCTGACACGGCCTGTTCCATTGACGGGGCCCCAGACGGCATATAACGCACAACCTTGTCACCGTCGACAATCAGTATCCAGGGGGGTCCCTGGCGCACCATAGTTTTCAGCAACGCCATCGGCGTCAACAGCTCGTAACCGACGACCGTACCGCCAGGCACCGGGCATATTTCCCTTGGCAAGACGTACTTTGCGTTTGCTGCTTGCTCGAATTATCCATTCTGCAACGTGCTAAGGTGTAACTCATACTCATGGGGAACACTGTCCGGAGGTCTGCGATGTCTGCTTCAACCGATAGTACGAAGAGCCTTTCCTGGCACCATGAACCGCAGAATTTCTCGGACAAGTTCGCGCTGAAGTTCGTGAAGTTCTTGCGCTTTTGCGCGGATACGTTCTTTGCAAAACGCTACGGGCACCGGGCCATCGTTCTTGAAACCGTAGCTGCTGTTCCGGGGATGGTCGGTGGCGCGTTGCAGCACTTGCGATCATTGCGGCGTCTGGAGGACGATGGAGGCTTGATTCGTAAGCTGCTGGATGAAGCAGAAAACGAGCGAATGCATCTCATGACATTCGTACAGATAGCAAGACCCACCCGGTTCGAGCGTTGGTTGATTCTGATTGGCCAAGGCGTCTTTTATAATTTTTTCTTTCTCATGTACCTGATATCACCCAAGACAGCGCATCGAGTCGTCGGGTACTTCGAAGAAGAAGCGGTCATCAGTTACTCCCACTATCTGGAAGAAATCGATTCGGGTGGGCACGAGAATGTTCCGGCCCCCCAGGTCGCCATCGACTACTGGAACCTGGAACCGGAGGCACTTCTGCGGGACGTCGTGTTGGCGATTCGCGATGACGAGGCAGCCCATCGCAGCGTCAACCATGAAATTGCCGATATGCTTGCAGCGCCAACTCAGACCCCGGGAAAAGGGGCAGGAGTAACTTAGTCCTTGGGTCGACGGGATCAGAGACGACTGATGCGGAAGTCGTAGCGGTCGTCTCTGGCTTGAATCCACCGACTCATCGCAGCAATTAGTGGCCGCTACTGGCCGAAAGCAGACGCCCGAAGCGGTGTTCTCAGGGACAAATCGACGAAGCCTGGAGTCAGACAGTTATAGGCGGTAGTCTTCGAATCAGTTGTCTTGAGGGGCTCGCAGATTCCTGACCTATCTCTTGTCGCCTTCCTTGCAGGGCCGTCCGCAGTCCCGCTCCTTGCGAGTACGGCGGAATTCTATTCCTCCAGGCGCAAGCGGAATTTGGTGGGAAAAATCTCGATAGCGGTTCTTGCTTATTGCGCGTCGCTATGGGTGACGAGTCACGCTTATCACATAAGAAACGCCTACCGCGCACTACCCTCAGTCGATGACTTTCTGCTAGTCGGGCTGGGATGGGCCCTTGTCGCGACGGTCCCGAGCCTCATCGCCATTTTCTTTCGAAAAAGTGACTTGCCCAGCGCACTGTTGACCGGGGCGGTGGCAAGCTTTCTATCGTTTGTCTTCCTGGCCCCACTCAACTTTGGCCTAATAATGATGCTGTCATTTGAATAGCTGCCGCACAGTCGGAGGAGTGTCTGCTTCTGCCCGAAAGCAGACATTTTGTCTGGTAGCAGCGTGAGGGACAGAGTGATGACGACTTCGGATGAGGCTCATTTTGCCCCCGGCACCCCTTCTGGATGGGACCCATACACGCCTCAAGCGGTTATTCACCATACGTTATATGTATAACTTGTTGGTTTTTAATCGTTACTAGGTCTCTCTGGGATCACCGCAGCCGGATCGGGCGTAGATATAAGGCGGGTAACGCGTCCTCGGCACCATCTCACGCGAGTGTCATGAGTGATCCGACGGTCTGATGACCGCGGCCAATTCCAGCCGACTTGCCTTCTATCTGCTCAGCAGCCGCTAGCGGAATCCGTACAACCAGTCGAACTGGTTCTTACCGACGCACGCGATCAGTCGGGCACCGAGGGACTTCAGGAATTCATGCGCGCCCTGCGGATCTCCATAAAGCCCTGCCTTGTGCTCCTTGTCCTCGAAAAGCACGTAAGGCTTCAGCCGCGACAGTGTCTCGCTGGCCCCGTGAAGGGCGCGCGCCTCGTATCCCTCCAGGTCGAGCTTGACGAAGTCGAGTTCCGCGAGTTCGAGCGCATCGATCGGCATGGCTGGAATGTCGCCCTGCCCGACTATCCGGCGTGTCACTGAGCGATGACCGGGCTTACCCTTCATGCGGACTTTCTCCTCGCGATCCGACAGGGCGACTTGATACACGTGCACCCGATCGCCGGCCTCCCACTCCTGGATATTGCGCTTCAGCGCCTCGAACGTGTCTGGAGCCGGCTCGAAGGCATAAATCGTCTCGAACCGGTCGAGCATTATCTTCGTGTATGCACCGACATTGGCACCGCCGTCCAGCGCAACGCGCCCCCCTTCGAAGAGGGACAGCGCTTCGAAGAGATCCTCCGTCTTGGCGCCTCCCCGTTCCCCGTAGTACTCCAGGGTCTTGCGCCGCATCTTGCCCCACTTGGCCCACCGCCTCAGATCGACGTCGGGCACCCAGAATTCACCGACCTTCTTCATTCAAAAGCCCTGACTGCTATGCACTCTGACCACGATTATAGGCGTTTGAGAGATCGAAACCTTCAGCCCCTCATCCCGCCCGCGCGCCAAGACCCGGCATCATGTCAAGATCTCTGAAATCCAGACAACAGCTGATATACCCTTGGCACCGGGCTCCGCATGGGCGCGCGCGCGGCTCCCCGGCCCGGAAGCGCTTTTGAACCCCAAGTCTTGATAAAATACTCTTTTTCGGCTCCCGGAAGAGGTGCCAGATGCATATCGTCGCCAAGCGGATCACAAAGTGGCTGGTGCGCTTCATCTCCCTGTTCTTGTCAGAGGAGAAGTCGCTGGCCCTGGAGCGTTGGAGGCGTGGTCGCGAAGACCACTGGAAGTTCCGGCGCTGCAATTACGTTTTCGCCTCGTATGGCAAGAGCGGAAGGACCTGGGTGCGCGTGATGATTTCGCACTACTTCCAGCTCGCTTATGACCTGCCGGACCGGATCATCATGGGCTTCGACAACTTTCACAAGTTGAATCGCAGAGTGCCGAAAGTCTTCTTTACCCATGACAATTACCTAAGGGCATATCTGGGAAACCCAGATTCCCGCAAGGACTTCTACGGTCACAAGACCGTGCTGCTGGTCAGGAAACCCCAGGACGTGGCGGCTTCTCAGTTCTTCCAGTGGAAGTTCCGCATGCGGCCCTACAAAAAGGCGCTCAACAAGTACCCGGAAGATGGCTCGGACATCTCGGTCTACGACTTCGTCATGCACGAGCACCAGGGGGTCTCAAGGGTCGTCAAGTTTCTGAATGGGTGGGCGCGGGAGTTGGACAATTTCGACAATATCCTCGTCGTCCGGTATGAGGACTTGCGCACCAATCCGGAGGAACAACTCGCCAGGATCATGGAGTTCCTCGACGAGGACGTCAGCATTGACGCCGTCAAGGGGGCGGTAGAGTTCGCATCGGTGGAGAACATGCGCAAGATGGAGTCGCAAAACTACTTCTGGCGCAGCGGCAGCCGGGTTCAGGCAAGAGACACGAGCAATCCGGACTCTTACAAGGTGCGCAAGGCGAAGGTCGGTGGATATCGTGATTACTTTGACGATGAACAGATCGCCAATATTGACGCCATCGTTAACGAGAACCTGCTGCCGGTCTTCGGATATACCGATGCCGAGACACGCGCAGAGATCGTCACTGATACAGGGAGTGCTGCGTAATGAGCATGAAAGTTTTCATTCAGACGAACGAGAGGCAGTGGCTTGGAGCGCTGGTGTCGGCGTATTCGTTGAAGCGAAACTCATCGACACCGGATGCGTTTGACGTAGAGATCATGCACGTCAGGGACTTCCCATTCCTGTATCAGAAAGAGGGACAGCCGTTCCTTCGCGGCGGTACGACGCGCGTCTGGCGGATGGATGACCTGCAGTCATTCACGCCACTGCGATTCATGCCCCCAAAACTCATGAATCATGAGGGACGGGCGGTCGTTATCGATCCGGACATTTTCGCGGTCGGTGACATCTGTGAATTGTTCGAACGCAACATGCAGGGCAAGGCCGTGATGGGCAGGCACCGATCCAATAAGAAGGACAAGTCCTGGCAGATCGCGACCAGTGTCATGTTAATGGACTGTGCCGGACTTGCTCACTGGGACCCCGAGACGGAGTTTGACGAACTGTTCCGCTTTGAACGCGACTACAAGGATTGGATCGTCCTGGGGCAGGAGCCCGCAGAGAACGTCGGGGTCCTGGAAGATGAGTGGAATGACTTCGATCGCCTTACTGACGCAACCAAGCTGCTTCACAACACCAAGCGCAGGACGCAACCGTGGAAGACCGGACTACCGGTTGACTTCGTTCCCGCTGACAAGCTGCGCAAGTACCCGGTTCTCGCCAAGCTCAACGATTTCCGTGTCCGCGTCTTCGGTGAATACGGCCTACTCGGACGATACCGTTCACACCCGGACCCAAGACAGGAGCAGTTCTTCTTCGGTCTCCTGCGCGAGTGTCTGGAGCAGGGCATCATCGGCGAAGACCTCATCCGCGACGAGATGAAACAGAATCACGTGCGCCACGACGCGCTACAGCTCGTGGAGCGCACCCCTTCCCTAGCAGCGTGAGTGACATGACCCAATATCTGGATTTCACCAAGCTGGAAGCCATCGATGTGACGGCGTTCCGGTCAACGAAGCCTTTTCCACACATCAATCCGGCGGGGTTGTTGACGGACGAGGGGTACGAAGAGTTACGGGCCAACCTGCCGGACATCTCAAAATTCGAAAAGATATTCGGCTACCGCCGGCTGGGTGGTCAGGAACCCCACAACCGTTACGCGCTGGAATGGACCCCCGAGGTCGGCGTCCCGCAACCCTGGGAGGATTTCATATCCGAGCTACGCAGCGACCGCTATCGCAAGGCGGTGGCCAGGCTGATGGGTGGCCGCAAGGTCGAATTCCGGTTCCACTGGCATTTCACCCCGAATGGCTGCTCGGTTTCTCCTCACGTGGACTCCAAGCGTGAGCATGGCTCGCAACTGTTCTACTTCAATACCGAAGACGATTGGGATCCTTCCTGGGGTGGCGAGACGCTCGTACTGGACGACGGCGGCCGACTGGATTTTGAAGCAGCGCCGGGTATCGATGAGTTCAAGAGCGAGGCGGCATGCAATTCGTTGGGCAACAACAGCCTGATATTCGAGCGCACCGACCACGCTTGGCACGCGGTACGCGAGATCCGCTGCCCGGAAGACCGGCTCCGAAAGATCTTCATCATCGTCGTCAGCCCCCGCACCCTGTTCTGGAAAGTACGAGACAAGGTCATTGGCAAGAAGGTCAAATTCTACTGATGTTCATACGACTGGCATGACATGAACCGCAGCATGGCTTCACCACGTGTCTGTAGCCGGCTCATGAGATCGACCGCGTGGCTATCATCTGACGCACACACATGAGCCTGCGTCTCCTGGAAGTGAGAAGCCGTCAGGACCTCAAGCGATGGGTCCGCTTCCCCTATGAACACTATCGTGGGCATCCCCACTTCGTGCCGCAGTTGTTCAGGGAGGAGTTGGCGTACTTCGACCGTAGCAAGAATCCGGCCTTTGAGGTCGCAGAAGTAAAACTCTTCCTCGCCCTAGACGGTGATCGTCTCGTGGGGCGTATCTGCGCCATCGTCCACTCGCTGGAAACTGAAAAGCTGGGTTATAAGCGCGGACGATTCGGCTGGTTCGAGAGTATCGATGATCAGGCTGTCGCGGATCTCTTGCTCAACGGTACCCGTGAGTGGCTCATCGAGCAGGGCTGCGTGCAGATGACGGGGCCGCATGGTTTTACCGATCTCGATCTGGAAGGCCTACTGGTAGACGGATTCGACTGCACACCGACGATCAGTGGCAGCTACAACCACCCATACTATGCGGGTCTGCTTGAGAACTTCGGTTTCGAGAAGGATGTCGATTACCTGGACTATCGTTTCGCAGTTCCCGACGAGATCCCATTCTTCGAGAGAATGAAGAAACGATATGCGAACCTGGAAGAGTACAAGGTGGTGACCTGCCGCAACAGCAAGGAGTTACGCGGCCATCTCGATGACTTGTGGCGAGTACTCCACGCAGCCTTCGAGCCGCTGTACGGTGTCATGCCGCTGACCCCGAAGCAGACGGAATACTACGCGAAAAAGTACTTCGGGTTCCTTGATCCGGATTTCGTAAAGCTGCTTTTCCACCGGGACGGGGAGTTGGTCGCATTCCTCGTCGGCATGCCGAATCTGAGCCACGCGTTTCGCAAGGCACGCGGCAAGTTACTGCCACTCGGCATCTTCCACATTCTCCGCGGCTACCGGCATCCCGACACCGTCGACTTCCTGTTGGCGGGATCGCTCCCGGACCACCCAACTAGCCTGTTGACTGCCATCGGTCTGGCGGACATGTTCGACACTTTGCGCGCCAGGGGGGTCAAGTTCGTGGAAGGCAATCATGAACTCGAGGACAACACTACGGTCCACGGAATTTGGTCCCGCTTCCCCATTGTCAACGTGCGTCGATCCCGGATCTTTCGTCTGTCGCTGACCTAGTCGCAGCCCTCGGCGCGGACCGTTGCGTCACTCGTTATCGGCGAGCCGCAGGAATGGCACGGGTTCGGTAGCGTCCACGCGAATTGGCTGCTCGGCGGGAACAGTGAATATTTCACCATCGAGGGCGAATGCGCCATCTGCCTTTAGCTCGAAACCGGTGACGTTCTCCGAGTAGTACCCGTCCTCATCCGACATCCGCCCACGCGGCTTTCCTCTGAGCAGAGCCCGTGACCTTCGTATCAGGGCTTTCGGCTTTCGGCGCAATGCCGTTACATGGATCGGTGCCGCCTGTTTCCCCCACCACGGAGTCAGCCCCAGCAACATACGTTCCAGCGATGTCGCCATGAAAAGGATCTGGTTGGTGCGCGAAATCTCGTATCCGTCCGGCAGAAACGAGATGTCGTGCCTCGCAGCCCAGGCCCCTTCGGCTCTCGACAACTTGGCCAGTCCCTGGAGTAGCGAGATGCCCGCAGCGAATTCACCACGCAGTCCATGGGATCCGACCTTGCTGCGGAAATGCTCCATCCCGTCCAGGATGACCCCGGCCCCGAGAAAAAATCCGAACTGCGGGCCTCCACTCGCGCCGATGACTCGCAGGAATGGCCTGTAGACTCGGCGACGGCGTTCCGCCGCCACTCCCGCCTGGACGCCCAGATCTCTTATCGAATCTTCGAGCGGCGCATTCGCGTTCAGGTCGTTGGCAGTCATGTTCGTAGTCCCGCCAGGAATGACGGCCAGTTCCTGCGGACGAACGTCTCCCCGCATGAGTTCCGAGAACACGGCATGGACAGTGCCGTCGCCGCCATTGACCGCGAGAATGTCGGGACGTCGCGCTGCGGCCTCCCGGGTCGCAGCGAGAATCGATGCCAGATCCGAGGCCTCCAGGCACTCTGCCCCGGTGCCCTCGGTCAGCGCCCGTATGGTCTCTGGACGACTGCGGTTCCTGCCGGCCTGGTAATTAGTTATGACGACTAGACGTGACATGCGACGAGCGGTTAGTTCTCCTGCCTGGAACCCGAGGCCGTCCGGTTGTCCGGCCCATTCGATCTGCCTCCCTGCCGCCGGTGGAGTGTGTCTCCCCGAAAGCCGTCCGACCAGGTGACAGACCTCGACGACGGCCGGCATTGTAACCGCCCTCGGGGGCTCGGACAGAACCCGATTCCGGATTATGTAATTGACCCGGCGGATTGCCGTCTATTCGGGTGTGACGCTCCTGCGGATGTGGAACAGCGCGACAGAACCGTATTTCTTGGCCAGATTCGTACGACCGATGTATCTGTACGACATGCCGGACACGCCCATCGCTGCCGCAACCGCGGCGAACGCGCTGCTCGCGTACACCTGTCCGGGTGGCGTAATGGGCTCTATGCGCGCGGTCCTACTCGTGTGGGGCCCGGTATACATCTCCAGCCCTGTGATGGGGTCCCGGCCACAGAATATGGGGCCGCAATGGAGCGCGATGCGGATGTCCAGATCGGGTGGCAGGCCAAGGCTTACCCAGTCCGCCGTATGGATCAGATCGCTCAACGCCAACGCGTACAGGCCGGCATCGGCAACGCTTCGAAAGACCATGTACAGGCCGTCGCCTGCTGTCTCAGTGTGGATGGGGCGGTGCGGCGACTGCTCATTAAGTGCAGCGACCCCACCCAGACAACCCTCGATGAATATGGGTATCTGATCCTCTGTCATCTTGCTGTAACCGACCGCATCCGCAAACAGCATGGCCTTGATCTCATGACTGAATCCTTTGCCGTAGTCGCTGCTGGATTCTGCCGCGACCGACCCGACCGGCAACCCGGTATCGGCGGCGGCTTGCGGCACCAGACCCGCCAGATCTACGTGCTCGACGTCAATGCTCTGCTCCCGCCACAGTTGGACGGCGGACGCGGTCCCTCCTCCACCGTCCCCCGGGTGGCCGTCCCAGATCGCCAATCCGACGACTGAGGTGCCCAGGACGTCGGCCCGCAGTCGACCACTGCCTGTGAGCAGGAGGTTTGCGTACTCGAAGGTCGACGTGCTGCCGGAGGCATGATGGTCGCTCGCTACTGTGAGGCTATCCGCGACCTCGATGAGCCGCTCGAATCGCGCGCCCCAGTCGCTCCCGGGCACAAGGTCTACGCTGACCCGACGAAACTCAGCCGGAGGGAACGGCAAAACAATGTGTATTTCGGCACCAGCCTCCAGGGCTGCCTCGAGACATAGAATGTCCGTGCCACAGGCGGCCGACCCGTAAGCGGCGACGGGTCTGATTCCGGCCATGCGGTCTCGAATCAACTCGCGTACCGCGGCCTCCGCGTCACTCGGGAAGCGCGGCGTCGCGCGACCTGGCCCATCGATCATGTGTCCGGTATAGATCAGGACAGGTGGCGCAGCGAGAATCTCGGACACCCAGCTACTGTCCGCGCCGAGATGTTCGAGCAGCAGAAGAGCCTGCCCGCGCGTGGACGCGAGATCTCCGTACCGCGCGCCTGCTATGCGCGCTGCCTCCTGGTAGCTTCGACGAGCGGACTCGTAGTCTCCCAGGACCAACGTCGCCTCGGCCAGGGTGGCCTTCACCCAATACTCCATGTCCGCTGATATGCCCCCTGCGAGTCGGGCGAGACAGATCTCACGGACCTCGCCAGCGATCTGTCTGGCCCTCTCCGTGCTGTCCAGCAGGAGCGCGATCGTCGCGGCATTGATACCCGTGTAGTAGGCGTCGTCCAATCGGCCGGCACGTCGCGACAATAGGTAGGCCTCTCCGTAGATCCGGTAGGCATTGGCTAGCTGCCGTCGTCTCTCTTCCTGCGAGCCGGCAGCCATGCCGAGATCCTTGTATGTTCTGGCCAGGATCCCGAGCGTCTCAGCGTCATTCAGGCCCTCATCCCGCAACTGCTGAAGAACCCGGTTGGCGCGCCGGACATCACCACTGCGTGCCAATGCGAGACCCTGAAGCTGGCGCAGACGTACATGGTCGGGCGAGCCTTCGAGTCCTTGCTGCACGGCATTGAATGCAAGGAGAGGCTCACCGGCATGAAGAAAGCGCTCAGCGTCTTCCAGGAACCCGGCCATGGCTGGACCGACTTCGTCTGCCATGGCCTCCGGAGTCGCCGACTCATCGCGCCGGATGAGATACCCAGCGGCCCGGATGTCGCGGATCGTCTGTCGGGCTCGTGACAGAAAGACACGCCGATCACTCTCGCCGAGCTGCTCCCATGGCGGCCCGGTCTCGCCAGACGACTCGTGATAGCGACGAGCGAGGCGCTCCTCGAGATCTGACGGCGACGGGACACCATTTGCTTCGCCGGGATGTTTCATTGGCTGAATTCTAAAGCGCCGCTGCCAACCTGGCCAACGTCAGTTGCGTCTGAACCCCGAGCGGGTTCGGCGCCGTTGGAATATGCTTACGATGCCGACAGTGATGGAGACAAAGATGAACTCTGGCGCCGACGATCGCGGACACCTGGGAGAACGGCTGCCCGTCTCCAGCCCTATCCAGAGGCTGGAAAGCCATCCGTTGAGGGAAGAACTGTATGAAGAAGTGCACGAACGCCCCTCACCCATGCTACGGGCACCGATGCGAGCTTCACACATGGTCTTCCTTACGGATGAGCACAGCCAGGAAGAAGCCTTTGATCATGTGTGTCGACTTGCCCGCAGATATAGCGCAAATCTGCCCAACGCCCATTCGACCTGTTACTACCAGGACTTGGGAGGCTTCGAGATCCGGTGGGAAAAACATACCGAGTTCTCTTCTTACACGTTCCTTCGGCGGGGCATCACTGATCCGCCATTTTCAGACAACGCGCTTGCAGTATTGCCCGTAGACTGGCTGGAAGCCACACCCGGCCTCATGATCGCCGCCGCCCATTGTGTTATTTCGGACGCACCGGCCCCCGACCCCTTCGGACCGGAACTGGCGGACTGGTTCGAGGGGCAGACACTGTTTGGCAGCCGCATCGTCGATGACAGAGCGCGCGTTTTCACGACACTTCGCTTGCACAGTGACGGATTCGGCAGAATCCTTCTCTTCAACAAGGAACTGAGCGACTACCAGACCGGCAGAACCTTACAAAGACTCCTCGAACTTGAGACCTATCGGATCATGTGCCTTCTGGGGTTACCTGAGGCACGGGACATCGGCCCGAGGGCTGCCCGCCTGGATCGCCAGCTGGCGGAGATCATGGATGAATTCGGGGGCGTCAGCGACGGCAACGAGGACCAGCGATTGCTGAACGAACTCACCTCATTGGCTGCTGAAGTGGAGCACTATCGGTCTGCTACCAATTATCGCTTCGCCGCAACAAGAGCCTATGACAGCCTCGTCGGCCGCAGGAAAGATGACCTCCGGGAGATAAAGTTTTCCGGGATGTCATCGATCGGAAAATTTCTGGAACGACGCCTGGAACCGGCCATCCGCACCTGTCAGGCAGTCGAAGATCAGCTGGAGAGCGTATCGCGTCGTATCGACAGGGCAACAGACCTGTTGGGCGCCCGTGTCGATGTCGGCATCGAGTCGCAGAATCAGCAACTCCTGGGTGAGATGAACCGACGAGGTAAGCTGCAACTCAGGATGCAACAGACCGTGGAAGGATTGTCGGTTGCAGCCATCAGTTATTACTCGGTCGGTCTCCTGAAATTCGGCATGAACGCCATGGCCGCCGCCGGCTGGCCGGTGAATCCCGATATCGGCGCCGGCTTGTCGGTCCCTGTCGTCGTCGTGACGGTGTGGTGGCTGATACGAAAAGTCCGACGCAGGCTAACGAGTGATGATGCTGAATGATACCAAAATTAATATTATATATAACAGTATTTTATATAATATTCTTAACTTATTTTACTACATCCTTGGTGGTTACTGTCACCCTGCCGGAGCACTCCGGTATGCACCGCTTCTTGATCGACCGGCCCTGAACTGATCGCATGCTTTCCTACCTCCGCTCATCGTCCCGCGACCTCATCGAGCACGCCCGGAGTATGACACTCCCACAGACAGCCCGATGAACAACCGGGATAGAGAACTGGCGATTCTTCGGGTCGCGGCCAGGCATTATCGCGATGGTGATCTGGCCGCCGCGACATCAGCCTGTCAGACACTGTTGCATGAGATACCCGACCAGGCGGACGCTCTCGGCTTGCTCGGCGTTATCGCAGGAAGGCAGGGTGACGGAATCCAGTCCCGCAAACTCTTGCAGCGAGCCGTAGAACTCAGGCCTGAGAATCCGGAATTCGCCACGAACCTGGGGCTTGCATGCCAGACCTCGGGAGATCTGGCCGCGGCGGACAGGTACCTCAAACGCTGCCTGAACCGCCACCCGGGGTTTGCACCGGCCTGGTATGCCCTGGCCGTCACCCGGCGTCGATTGAATGACATGGACGGCGCAATCGCGTGTTACGAAAGGCTACTGACAATTGATGACGGGCACGCCGATGGCTGGGCCAATCTTGCCGAACTCCGGGAGCGCCTGAATCAACTGGAGTCGGCGGCGAACGCCGCCGCGCGGGCAGTAGCCATTTCACCTGAGAATATCATGGGACAGCTCGTGGCCGCACAAGTCGCCGCCAGACGCGGTGACCATGAAGCAGCGCGCCAGCGGCTGGAGGCACTACTCGTCACCGGTAGATTGAGCACGACTAACGAGACCATCGTGCATGGGCGCCTGGGAGACGCGCTCGATCGTCTCGATCGACCATTGGAAGCCTTCGAACAATACACGACCGCCAACAGCATCCAGGCGCGGACCATGAAATCTGCCGATGAAGGCGGCACGGGACCCTATTCGATGGCCACTGTAGGCCGTATTCATCGCGCCCTGGGGGCGTTGGCGAGATCCGCGCCGGACGCTGGATCGACGGAATCGCCCGGACCCGTGTTCCTGCTTGGGTTTCCCAGGTCGGGGACTACATTGCTTGACCGGATGCTGTGCGCACATCCAGATGTCGAGAGTGTCGAGGAGAAAGAAACGCTGACCGATGCTCACCGCGACTTCATACTGCCCGACGACGGCCTGGCACGCCTGCAGAAGCTGTCAGACAGTGACCGGGCAATCTATGGCGCAGCCTACCGGAGGCGGTTGGCGGACAGTGCCCCATCGCCTGCCCGCATCGTGGTCGACAAGCTTCCTCTGCACACGGTGTTTCTGCCGCTAATCGCCAATCTGATGCCCGAGGCGCGCATCATTTTTGCCGTCCGGGATCCGCGCGATGTCTGCCTGAGCTGCTTCATGCAGCGTTTCACCCTCAATGCCGCAATGGCACATTTCCTCGATATTGACACAACGGCCCGGTATTACCGGGCAGTCATGGACCTGGGACTCGACAGTCTCGACCAGCTCCCGGTCCGCGCCCACATGATTCGATATGAGGAATTAGTGAGCGCGCCAGAACCGCAACTGCGCCGACTGCTGAAGTTCCTGGACCTGGAATGGCGGGCCGAGGTCTTACACTATCACTCTGACATTGCCGGACGTCATATCGACACACCCAGTTACCGCCAGGTCTCTCAGCCCCTCTATCGGTCGTCCATCGGCAGGTGGCGGCGCTATGCAGAGCCGCTGGCGCCGATTCTCGGCATGTTGGAGCCGCTGGCAAGACGATTGGGATACGATTAGTCGAACGGATGCCGTACCACAATGGTCTCCTCCCGATCCGGACCGGTGGAGATGATGTCGACAGGCGTCTCGACTATTGCTTCGATACGCTTCAGATAGCGCTTCGCATTGTCGGGCAGATCATCGTACCGGGTGATGCCGACTGTCGACGTCCCCCAGCCGGGCATGTCCTCGTAGACCGGCTGACAGTCTGCGTAGCCTTCTACGGTCGATGGCGGTAGCTCGCGCACCCCGGATCCCGTCTGATACCCGACGCAGATGCGGATGGTATCGAGCCCGTCCAGAACATCCAGCTTGGTGACACACAGTCCCGAGACGCTGTTCAGCCATATCGATCGCCTCAGGGCCACAGCGTCAAACCAGCCGCAACGCCGCGGTCGGCCCGTCGTTGCCCCGAACTCATGCCCCACCCTGGCAAGGTGTTCACCCATCTCATCGAATAGCTCTGTCGGAAATGGGCCAGCACCGACGCGCGTGGTGTATGCCTTGACGATTCCGAGGACATAATCGATGTGCCTGGGCCCCAGCCCGGTGCCGGTCGCAGCACCCCCTGCGGTCGTATTGGAGGAAGTGACGAAGGGATAGGTCCCGTGATCGATGTCCAGCAAGGCACCCTGCGCGCCCTCGAAAAGAACACTGTTGCCGGCCCGATGATGCTGCTCGAGCAAGAGCGTCACGTCCGCAACCATGGGACGGACCCGCTCGGCCATCGCCAGCGATCCTTCCAGGATCTCCTGAAAGTCGACCGTCGGGGCCTTGAAATAGTGCCGCAGGGTGAAATTGTGGAAATCGAGCACTTCGCCCAGCTTTGCGGCGAAACGCTCGCGATGAAAGAGATCCGAAACGCGCAGCGCCCGTCGCGCTGCTTTGTCCTCGTACGCTGGCCCGATGCCACGGCCGGTCGTCCCGATCGCCTGGGCGCCCCGCGCGACTTCCCGCGCCTTGTCCAACGCCACGTGGGCCGGGAGTATCAACGGACACGAAGGGCTGATCCGCAGTCGTTCCTCGACCGGCACTCCCTTCCCGGTCAACCGGTCGATCTCGTCCAGCAAGGCATCCATGGCGAGGACGACGCCGTTGCCGATGAGACACTCGACACCCTCCCTGAGAATCCCGGAGGGGATCAGGTGAAGGATGGTCTTCTCTCCGCCGATGACCAGTGTGTGGCCGGCGTTGTGCCCACCCTGGAACCTCACGACCGCAGATGCGCGGTCAGTCAACAGGTCGACGACCTTGCCTTTGCCCTCGTCTCCCCACTGCGTACCGATAACGACAACGTTTCTCGACATGTCTGCTGGGTCCCGAAATCTGGTGGATCAAAGCCTCACTATGTATAGCAGAAGAAGCCCTGCCACCATGCTAATCAATCCGATGGTCCGCAACGGGCGATCTCCGAGTTGGGAAATGACGGCCATCGTGCGCCTCGTACCGGCCGGGTTCACGAACGGCATGACGCCCTCGATGACCAGCACGAGGGCCAGCGCCGAAAGCAAATCGGTCCAGTCCATCCGGAATCCAGCTCATCCCCGTAGCGGGGCCATTCAACTCACTACTCCGAGGTACCGCCAGCCGGATCCTTGAAGAATCTGAAGAAATCGCTCTTCGGCCCGAGGACAAAAATGTCACCCTCCGACCCCAATGACCGACGATAGGCCTGCAGGCTTCTGTAGAACGTGAAGAATTCCGGATCCTGCTCGTGAGCAGCAGCGTAGATATTGGCTGACTGGGCGTCGCCGTTACCCCGGATCTCCTCGGCCTCGCGGTAGGCCTCGGCGAGGATCACCGTGCGCTCCCGGTCTGCCTCGGAGCGGATCCTCTCCGCCGTCTCGGCTCCTTCTGCGCGCAGCTGCGCGGCGATCCTGGCCCGCTCCTGGCGCATCCGGTTGAAGACTGAATCACTAACCTCGTCAGGAAGATCCAGACGCTTGACACGCACATCGATCACTTGGAGCCCAAGTTCGCGAGCCGTCTCGTTGGCACTTGCCATCATGTCATCCATGATCTCGCGCCGATCCGCAGTCACCACCTGCTGGACCGTGCGTTTGGCAAACTCCGCCCGGATGCCATCCTTGATGATCTCGATCAGTCGGTTGGTCGCGATCAGCTCGTCGCCACCCACAGCCTGATAGTACTGACCCGGCTCGGTGATCTGCCACTTTACGTAAAAGTCCACCTTGAGGTTTTTCTTCTCCTTGGTCAGGAACTCCTCAGTCGGATTGTTCCTGGTCAGGATTCGGTTGTCGTACTTGACCACGTTGTTCACAAACGGGACCTTGAAGTGCAGTCCCGGTTCGAATTCAGTTCGCATGATCTCGCCAAACCGCAGCTTCACTGCGTGCTGACGCTCGTCCACGGTGAAAACTGCTCCTGACAGGAGGGCCACTGTGACCGCCAGGATGACGACCAATACGCTTCCCCGCCCGCTCATTGTCTTCCTCCCCGGGATCGCAAGTCTTCCCTGGTGCGCCTTGTCGAGCTATCGCCAGCGGACTGACGCTCGGCGGTTGACGCATCCGGAACAGCCATTTCTCTGATCGTCGTGCCGGAGCGTTGCTGCTTCAGCAACTGGTCCACCGGCAGGTAGATAAGATTTCCGCTTCCGTCCGAGTCCAACAGGATCTTGTTGGTGGTGCCCAGCACCTGCTCCATGGATTCGAGATAGAGGCGTTGTCTGACGACCTCCGGCGCCCTGCGATACTCGCCGAGGAGCAGTTCGAACCTCGCCGCCTCACCCTGGGCGTCGTTGACCACTCTCGCCAGATAAGCCTCCGCATCCTGGACCTGCCTGGCCGCGTTACCACGGGCCCGCGGCAGGATGTCATAGGCGTAGGACTGAGCCTCCAGGGCCAGGCGATCGCGATCTTCCCGGGCCTTGATGGCATCCTGGACCGCGGCCTGCACCTGGGTCGGGAAATTCACATCCTGAAGGTTCACAGAGGTCACGCCCAGCCCTGTGCCATAGTCATCCAAGGTTGATTGGATCAGCTCGCGGGTGCGCTGGGCGATCTCCGCCCGGCCTTCGGTGAGGGCGAAGTCCAGAGTCGAACTGCCGACGATCTCCCGAATCGCGCTCTCGCTGACCTCGCTGAGTGTGGCTTCGGGATCTCTCACATTGAACAGGTAGGCCTTCGGATCCTCGCGCCGAAACTGCACCACGGTATCGACGACAACTATGTTCTCGTCAGATGTCAGCATGCGGGTCGAGTGCTTGTATCGCTCCACACCGGCAACGTTGACCTTCTCCACATTCTGAATCGGAAAGGGGATATGCCAGTGAAGGCCCGGGGTGGTGGTCGAATGGTATTTGCCGAACTGCAGGACGACGCCACGTTCCGCCTCGTCGACCTTGTACACGCCCGACAGGCTCCAGATCACGACAGCGACAGCTATGATGACGCCGACCCCTGCGCCACCGGATCCGGTGCCGGTACTGGTGCCGCCATCGCCGCCGCCACGCCCGCCAAACAAACCGCTCAGCTTGCGTTGCATGTCGCGAACGATCTTGTCGAGGTCCGGCGGTCCTTGCTGGCCGCCGTCTTTCCACGGGTTGCCCCCGCCCTTTTCATTCCAGGCCATCAGTTAATTAATCCCAATATGTTCTTTCGAGGAGTCATGCTACGGTGCGAGATTGTAGGTAGCCATCACCAACCCTACAAGGCCGGACATCCAGTCGTTGCGGGTCAACGCCGTCTCTGCGACACAGCGACAGGAATCGGCGACGCGGCATCGCGACATCCAGGATCCATCTGCCGGTCTCATCCACTTCGTCAGCCATGACCGCGTCTTCCTGATACAGCGAGGCTCTGAATCTCGCCTCGGACGGCCGCAAGCGGATACGCCCATGTGCCACATCGCCGTCTGACAGGGACTCACGCAGCGCTTCGACCAGCAATTCCAGACCCTGCCCATCAGCAGCGGACAGCCATACCCGAACGATCCTGCCCTCTTCGTCACGCTGAATCCTGGGTGCCTCATTGATCAGATCGATCTTGTTGAAGATCTCGATCTGCCGGACATCGGCCGCCCCTATCTCCGCGATAACCTGATTCACCTGGCTTATCCTGTCGCGCCGGTTCTGGTCGGACGCATCGATGACGTGCAAAAGAAGGTCGGCTTCCCGAGTCTCCTGTAAGGTCGACCGGAAGGCTTCGACCAGTTCGTGCGGTAGTTGCCTTACAAATCCCACTGTATCGGCCAGTATCATCCGCTGGCCCTGCCCGAGGTCTACCCGTCTCAGCGTCGGATCCAGCGTCGCGAACAGTTGATCCGCCACATAGACACCGGATTCCGTCACAATATTGAACAGCGTCGACTTGCCTGCGTTGGTGTATCCGACAAGCGAAACCGTCTGGATCTCGGCCCTTCTTCTCGTACGCCTTCCCTGCTCACGCTGACGGCGGACCCGCTCCAGTTTCCGGTTCAGCTGTTTGATCCGTTGCGCGAGCAGACGGCGATCCGTCTCTAGCTGGGTTTCGCCAGGACCGCGCAATCCGATTCCGCCTTTCTGCCTCTCCAGATGGGTCCAGCCTCTCACCAGGCGGGTGGACAGATGCTCCAACTGGGCTAGCTCAACTTGCAGCTTGCCTTCGAAGCTTCGGGCCCGCTGCGCAAATATGTCGAGGATCAGGCCACTTCGGTCCAGCACGCGGCAGCGGAGTTCCTTCTCCAGATTGCGCTCCTGGCTGGGAGACAGATCGTGATCGAAAAGTACGAGATCTGCCTGCTGTTCCTCTACCAGTGCGTTGATCTGTGCGACCTTGCCAGATCCGATGAATAGACGCGGGTTTGGAGCCAGCCGACTGCCGCTGACGGAACCTCGGATGTCGGCACCTGCCGATCGCGCCAGCTCCCTGAACTCATTGACCTGTTCTGCGCTGACAGGCTCTCCGACAGAGACCTGGACCAGGATAGCGCGCTCACCGAGCTTGGGACGTTCGAACAAGTAGCCCTCCGGGGACCGGCCCCGTCAGTCCTCTTCGTCCGGCCGCCCTTCGTCGGCCGCAGGAACCTTAACGTTGCGGGCCGGGACCACCGTCGAAATGGCATGCTTGTAGACCATCTGGCTGACGCTATTCTTCAGCAAGACCACGAACTGGTCGAACGACTCGACCTGGCCTTGCAGCTTGATACCATTCACCAGATAGATGGACACCGGCACCCTCTCCTTTCGCAGCGTATTGAGGAACGGGTCCTGGAGCGATTGCCCTCTGGCCATCTGGGGTCTCCTATAGGTGGGCTGTTCGTGTTATTGGAATACGCCAAACCGACCCCGGATGGAGCCGGGAAGTCGAAACCTGAATCGAGTTTAACATAGGCTACGGCTGACAAGACCGGTTTTCATGATGTGTTCCAGAACCACGGCAGCCAGGTTTCCGCGGGTCGGATCGAACCGCGGCAGACACTCTTCACGCCGCAGCCAGGTCAATTGCCGCTTGGCCAGCTGGGCGGTGGCCGTCACCGATCGCGATATGGCCTCGTCGCGGTTGTAGTCCCCCGCCAACCACGCCCAGACCTGCCGGTAACCCACGGCGCGCATCGAAGCGTGTTCGCGAGTCAGTTCGGGCCTTCCCATCAGCGCCTCCACCTCCCGGTCCAGGCCTGACGCCATCATCGCCCGAAACCTCTGCGCTATGCGCTCTCTCAATTCGGCCCGGTCCGATGGCCACAGGCCGACTTTGACGAACCGCCAGGGCCTTTGCTGCCCTGCGGCCTCCGCATGTAGCTGACTGATGGGCCTCCCGCTGATCCTGATTACCTCCAGGGCGCGCTGTATCCGCTGCCGGTCGTTTGGCCGAATCCTGGCGGCCGCCTCGGGGTCGAGCCTTTCGAGTTCGTGATGCATCGCCGGCCAACCGAGACGCCCGGCCTCTTCGTCAATAGCACGACGGATCACAGGATCGGCACCCGGCAGACTGGCCATCCCCCGCTGCAAAGTGCGGAAATAAAGCATCGTGCCGCCCACGAGCAGGGGTACACGGCCACGCTGGATGATGGAGTCGATCTCCCGCGTGGCGTCATCGACGAACCTGCCGGCGGAGTACGCGTCTTCCGGCTCACAGATGTCTACCAGGCGATGGGGGCACCTGGACAGTACTTCAGGCGACGGTTTGGCCGTACCGATATCCATGCCTCGGTAAACCATCGCGGAGTCGACGCTGACCACATCGCAAGGCAGATCCGCGCACAGCCGGATAGCCAGATCGGTCTTGCCACATGCCGTTGGCCCCATCAGGAGAATGACGGGGTGCCTGACTCCGCTCATCCCCTAGCGGCCTCTCAGAAAAAGCCGATCGAGCTCGTCCAGCGGCAGCTGGGTCCAGGTCGGGCGGCCATGATTGCACTGGTCGCTGCGCTCGGTTTCTTCCATATCCCTGAGAAGCGCATTCATCTCTGGCACGGTTAATCGACGGTTGGCGCGGACAGACCCATGGCAGGCCATCGTAGAAAGTAGTTCGTTCACTGTCTCCTCGACCCGCCGGCTTGAGCCAAGGGTCGTGAAATCCGACAAGACGTCCCGCACGAGCGACTCGATGTCGGCGTCCCGCAGTAACCCCGGGGCCTGTCGGACAGAAAGCGTGTCTGGACCTGTACGCCGGATTTCGAATCCTAGTTGAGTAAGGTCCTCCGCGCGCGATTCGGCCAGGTCGGCCTCGGTCGCGCTCACATGCAATGTGGGCGGCACCAGGAGAGGCTGGGATCGCACCGCGCCCTCGCCGATCGACGCTTTCAGACGCTCGTAGACGATTCGCTCGTGCGCGGCGTGCATGTCCACGAGAACCAGTCCTTTCCGGTTCTGGGCGAGGATATAGACGCCATGGAGTTGCGCCAGCGCAGTCCCCATTGGCCAGTCATCCAAATCCTCGTCGGTCTCGGCGTCCGTGGTCACGCCGGCCGGCGGCCCCGCCAGCTGCCTGAACGCGGCCAGCGCTCCTGGCTCAGCGACCCCGAAGCTGATAGATCTCTGGCCGGTGGCAGTCTCCCCGATCAGGGCCGCAGGTACTCTCTCAGCGGCAGAGTGATCTCCGCCAGGACGTGTCTGCGAGATGGCTCTGTCAACGGTGCTGTAAAGGAACCCATGGACACTGCGGGAATCGCGGAAACGCACCTCGTGCTTGGTCGGGTGCGCATTAACATCGACGCCGGCCGGGTCCATCTCCAGATAAAGCAGGTAAGCCGGTTGCCTGCCGTGATAAAGGACATCTGCATAGGCAGAGCGAATCGCGTGCGTGACGACCTTGTCCCGCACCATGCGCCCATTGAGGAAGAAGTGCTGCAGGTCCGCCTGGGCGCGTGAGAATGTTGGCAGGCCGAGCCAACCCCACAGGCGCATCCCTGAAGCCGAGTGGTCAATGAACATGGCTTCCTCGATAAAGCCGCGCCCGCACATCTCCTTGACCCGCTGATCCATCGCCTCGCGATCCTGTGCAGATCGCAAATCGAAGACAGGTCGCTGGTTGTGCACCAGCCGGAAAGCTACGTCGAATCGGCTGAGCGCGACCCTGCGGGCGACGCGTTCGAGGTGTCCGAATTCTGTCCTCTCGGTACGCATGAACTTGCGTCTTGCGGGTGTGTTGTAGAACAGATCACGCACCTCGACGGTAGTCCCGGGAGGGTGAGACGCCGGCTGTCCGGGCGAGGCTCGCCCTCCTTCTATCCGGACCCGCCAGCCATGATCAGACGCAACTGTCCGACTGGTCAGTGTCAGCCGCGATACCGAGGCAATGCTGGGTAAAGCCTCACCGCGGAAACCGAGAGTGCCAACGTGCTCCAGGTCATCCAGGGACTCGATCTTGCTGGTCGCATGCCGGGCGAGTGCAAGTTCCGTTTCATCCGGCACTATTCCGCATCCGTCGTCTCGAATGCGGCAAAGGCGCAGGCCACCGCCCTCCGCCTCGATCTCAACCCGCCTGGCCCCGGCATCGAGACTGTTCTCGAGCAGTTCCTTGATCACGGACGCGGGTCGCTCGACCACCTCGCCGGCAGCGATCTGATTGACGAGTTGAGCGGGTAGTCTGCGGATCGACATGGTGTCGAACCGGAGCATACCGGAAATGGCGGCCAGACGCCGCGCCGGTGGAGGCCTCAGGAGCCCGCAGACCGCGGGATCTGAAGGACCTGCCCGATGCGGATTCTGTCGCCCTTGATGCCATTGTGCCGCCGCAGCGCGCGAAGTGAGACGCTATAACGACTTGCGATGTCGGAGAGCGTGTCGCCACGAACGATCACATGCTCCACGGGGCCTCCGCTCCCGGTCTGCCCCGACGCCAGCAAGGTCCCCGGCGGCGGATTGGTGATGAAGTAATTGCGAACCCCGCGGGTGATCGCGGACGCAAGCCGTTCCTGGTGCTTACGGTTGCGAAGTAGCTTCTCTTCGGAGGGATTCGAGATGAAAGCAGTCTCGATCAGGATCGATGGAATGTCCGGTGACTTCAACACGACGAAACCCGCTTTCTGGACACTCTTTCTGTGTACCCGCCCCAGGCCGGACAGGTGCGTTAGGACCTGATCCGCTACGTGAGTGCTGGCGTCGATTGCGGCGGATTGAGACAGGTCCAGCAGTACCGAGGCCAGCATGGCATCCTTGTCATCCAGACTGACACCACCCACCAGGTCAGCTGAGTTCTCGCGCTCTGCGAGCCAGCGCGCCGCTTCGTCAGTAGCCCCTCGCGGCGACAGCACATAGACGGATGAACCCCGGGCCTTCCTGTTCTTGAAAGCATCCGCATGTATGGATACGAACAGGTCTGCCCTGTTCTGACGCGCCCTCTGGATCCGCTGGCGCAAGCTCAGGAAATAGTCGCCATCTCTGGTCAGGTAGGAACGCATCCCGGGTTCCGCATCGATCTGCTTGGCCAGTCGCCTGGCTATCTGGAGTGCAACGTCTTTTTCCCGCGTGCCGGAACGGCCGGTCGCACCGGGATCCTTGCCACCGTGGCCGGCGTCGATCGCGATCACCAGATCACGCCCTCGGATTGCGGCGGGCGTCGCGCTCACGATCGGCGCCTTCTTCTTGCCGCTGCCGATATCGACGATCAGACGGTGCCCGGCATTCCCATCCGCTGGCACCAGAAAGCTCCGGGCTTTCGCCGGGGCCGAAAGGTCCAGAACAACGCGCGCATCGCCATTGTCGCGATTCGCCGTACGTATACGCGCAACGGGGCCCTGACTGCCCGGCATTCGCACAGCACCCATGTTCACGTGGGTGTCATGCAGGTCCACCACGATCCTCGGTGGATTCTCAAGGGCGAACAGGGTGTGGCTGGCGGGCGTATTCAGGTCCATGACAAGCCGCGGGTTCGCGGCATCGCCGGACAGATGCAGACCGAAGAGCTCGGACCTCGGCCCAGCCGATGCGGCAAAAGCCAGAAAGCCGGTCGCCAGAATCACCAATCTGGATATTTTTCTTTGCATTTCCGACAGTTCTTGAGGATTCCTCGGGCCAACTTTAACCAATTTTGACCAATTTTTGCAATGTTACGACTGCAACGGAACCCGAGGATCAGATGACATTCGTAGATGCCA
Organism: uncultured Gammaproteobacteria bacterium; assembly: GCA_937924335.1. GTDB lineage: Bacteria > Pseudomonadota > Gammaproteobacteria > Steroidobacterales > XN24 > JAHEFR01. Next base: position 17,728 of record CALDWW010000018.1, on the reverse strand, counting down.
GACCCGTCTCGCGGTGTTTCGGAGCGACCCGGGGTCAGCCGGCCAGTGATCCGAGAAGCTCGCGGCCTCGCCGGGATCCGGCAGTGATTGTTGCCTTCCGACCTGCGGACATGATCTCGAGACTGACGGTCACGTCCGGGTCACGCAATGTTTGCCCGGCTCGTTCCGGCCACTCAATCAGAGCCACTACGTCATCGGTGAAGGCGTCATGAAATCCGAGGTACTCGAGCTCCTCCGGATGCGCCAGCCGGTAGAGATCAGCGTGCAATACCCTGCGTCCGCCAATCTCATACGGCTCCAGCAGAGTGTAGGTCGGACTCGGGACGCGACCCTCGTGCCCGAGTGCTTTCAGGAATCCTCTCGCCAGCGTGGTCTTGCCTGCTCCGAGGCTCCCGCCGAGCGTTATCAACCAGGCGCCCGGAGCGGACGCCATGAGCCCCGCCAGCCGCGCACCGAGGGACTCGGTCGCCTCTGCATCAGGCAGGTCGACGCTCATCACCCGGGATTGACCTGCTCGCGAACGGCGGCGAAAAGGTCAGAGGCCAGCATGCCCCGCTCGCCGCCGGTGACAGCAGCCATGTCGCCGGCGCGGGCGTGTACCAGGACACCGCACCTGGCCGCCAGCCACAGATCATCGAACTGGGCGGTGAGCCCGGCGAGTACACCGGTCAAAACATCGCCCATGCCCGCCACGGCCATACCGGGATTGCCAGCATTACAAAGAGCGATGTCGCCCTGCCTGTTGGCGACCAGGGTCCCCGCACCCTTGAGAACGACTGTAGCTTCGTAGCGCTCCGCCAGGGCCGCCGCGGCGGCGAATCGATCCTGCTGGATCGCGGTGGTGTCCTGATCGAGCAGCCGCGATGCCTCGCCGGGGTGGGGCGTCAGCACCCATTGACGGCGTGCTGTCGGCTTAACCGCCAACAGGTTCAGGGCGTCGGCATCCACGATCAGCGGCAGATCGGTAGCCAGCACGGCGTCGAGCATTTCCCTCGCCCAGTCCGTCTGGCCCAGTCCGGGACCGACCGCGATGACGGTGGCCCTCTCTATCAGGGAAGCCAGGTCCACAGCTGTCTCCACACCCTTGCACATCAACTCCGGTCGATCTGCCGACACGGCGGCGACGTGTTGTGGGTGAGTTGCGACGCTTACCAGTCCTGCACCGGCACGCAGGGCTGCCTCGCCCGCCAGGCGCGCGGCCCCGGGCATGCCCTCGCCACCGCCGACGACGAGCACGTGCCCTGACAGTCCCTTGTGGGCATCGCGTGGCCTCGGCCGCAAAAGCTCCCGCAACGTTGCACCGCCAATCAATCGCGCCTTCACCGGAACCCCGTCGAATACCGCCTCGGGCACACCCAGGGAGTGATAAATCACCTCGCCGCACAACGCCGGCCCTCGGCCGGTCAGCAAGCCGCACTTCATGCCGACGAAGGTGGCCGTCATCCGGGCCTCGACAGCCACACCCATCACCTGCCCCGTCTCGGCATTGAGCCCGCTGGGCACGTCGACCGCTAACACCGGTGCCGGATGCTCGTTGATCGCGGTGACCACCTCGGCGAAACGGCCGCCGACCTCGCGATCCAGTCCCGTTCCGAGTAACGCATCCACAAGTACGATGTCACCGTCTGGCAGCATGCCTTCGAACAGCCGTGCCTGGCCGCCCTTGTCCATGAAGTCAGCGACGGCCTGCGCTGCGTCGCCGCCAAGATTGTGCGGCTCGACGACGTAGATAACCTCGGCCGGAATACCGGCATTTAGCGCCAGACGCGCAATCACGTACCCGTCCCCCGCATTGTTACCCGCGCCGCAGACGACCACGAGAGACCGGTCCGGCCAGCGCTCGCGGATGGCACTGAAAGCGAACTGCCCTGCGCGGTTCATCAGCGTATATCCGGGGATGCCGTGATCATCGATCGCCCGGCGGTCGAGTTCTCTGACGTCGACAGGAGCGTACAAGCATTCGGGGAGTGCACTCATATCCAGATTATACTTGGCGCACAGCACGAACATGTCTCCTGAAGTGAACGCCCGAACACCGGTTTACAGCGCCAACATCGACAAGCTCGCCGACCGCATCCGGTCCTGGGGCGAAAAACTGGGCTTTCAGCAGATCGGTTTCGCCGGGATCGACTTGCCCGGGGACGAGGCGAGGCTGGAAGCCTGGCTCGAGCAAGGGCGGCACGGTGAGATGGGCTGGATGCGGCGGCACGGACGCAAGCGGACGCGGCCCGCAGAGCTGGTTCACGGAACCGTCAGCGTAATCTCGGCCCGCATGGACTACCTGCCGCCGGACAGCGCCGACCCGGAAGCCGTGATGGCGGACGGCTCCCTGGCCTTCATCTCCCGCTACGCTCTCGGTCGCGACTATCACAAGGTGCTGCGCCAGCGGCTGCAGCGGCTCGCCGACCGGATTTCGCGCGAGATTGGCGACTTCGGATACCGCGTCTTCGTGGACAGCGCGCCGGTGCTCGAGAAGGCGCTGGCCAGAGACGCCGGTATCGGCTGGATCGGCAAGCACACCAACCTCATCAACCGGAACGCCGGATCCTGGTTCTTCCTGGGCGAGATCTACACCGACGTGCCCCTGCCCGCGGACACGCCTGCCATGGAGCACTGCGGTAGCTGTCGCGCCTGTATCGACATCTGTCCCACGCAGGCGATCACGGGTCCATGGGAACTGGACGCACGTCGCTGCATCTCGTATCTCACTATCGAGCTTCCGGGCAGCATCCCGGAAGAGTTCCGCGCGCCCATGGGCAACCGCATCTACGGCTGCGACGACTGCCAGATTGTATGCCCGTGGAACAAGTTCGCGACGCTCACCGCGGAGCCGGAATTTCGCGCTCGTCACGGTCTGGATGCGCCGGACCTGGTCGCGCTGTTCGCCTGGAGCGAGCAGGAGTTCCTCGACAATACGGCGGGCAGCGCGATTCGACGCATAGGACACGTCCGCTGGTTGAGAAATCTGGCCATCGGGCTCGGCAACGCATCGACGACACCGGCCGTAATCGGCGCACTCGAGTCACGCCTATCACACGGATCAGCCATCGTCAGGGAGCATGTGGAATGGGCTATTGCGCAACACGCCAATCGCGACGATTGAGTCCGAGTGACCTGTGCTGACCGCTCCACGTCGTCCTTTGTGCCGCAGACCTGTCGCGACAACGTTGGCCGTCAGCAGGTCTATGGTGGAACGTGTCGCCAGTCCGTACGGACCAAGGCGATTGACGCTCGAATAGTGTCAGCCTGATGTGTATTCCAGGTCGACCTGGATGTTGTCGATCAGGCGGGCCCGTCCCAGCCAGGCCGCAGCCATGATGACAACGCGCAGGTCATCCTCTCCCACCTGTGCCAGGTCGGACGCACGGCGAATCTCGAAATAGTCCGGGCGGAAACCGGCCTCCTCCAAAGCGGCAAGGCCGGCGCGGCAGAGCTCCTCCGGCGTCTGTTTTCCTGACCCCAGCGCTTCGACTGCCTTGCGAAGCTCGGCGAAGAGCACTGGTGCGATGGCGCGCTCATTATCGGTCAGATACTGGTTGCGTGAACTCATGGCCAGCCCGTCTGGCTCGCGCCCGGTCGTGGCCGGAACGATCTCGACCGGGAAGCACAGATCCTCGACCATCCGGCGGATAACGACCAGCTGCTGGTAATCCTTCTCACCGAATACCGCCAGGTCAGGCTCGACCAGGTTGAACAGCTTGGCGACCACCGTGGCCACGCCGCGGAAATGGCCCGGGCGATGAGCGCCACACAGTATGTTTGAAAGCTGCGGAACCTCCACGATGGTCACCGGCATGCCGCCCTCCGGGTACAGTTCCGTGACCGCCGGCGCAAAAAGAGCGTCACAGCCGTTCTCGATCAACAGGCTCTGGTCACGACTCTCTGTGCGCGGATAGCCATCGAAGTCTTCGCCCTCCCCGAACTGGAGCGGATTGACGAAGATACTCGCAACGACTCGATCAGAGCGTTCCCGCGCCTTGCGTATCAGCGACAGGTGCCCATCGTGCAGGTTGCCCATGGTCGGAACGAATCCAATGACCTGGCCCTCCCTCCGCCATGACCTGACAGAGGTCCGCAACTCACTGATGTTCTGGTAGATATCCACGGCGTCTCGCGCTCCGGGCAATCGCCGCAGCTAGCTGAAGCAATGCTCAGCAGCGGGATAGCTCCCGTCCTTCACCGAGCTGACGTAGGCCTGGACCGCCTCCAGTGGATTGCGGGTTTCGACAGAGTAGTCGCGCACGAACCGGGGTCGTCGACCCGAAGTCAGGCCGATGATGTCGTAGAGCACGAGGATCTGCCCATCCACTCCAGGTCCGGCGCCGATGCCGATTACGGGCACACCGACTTCCTGACGAACCGCGTCTCCGAGTTCTGACGGCACGCACTCCAGCAGCACGATGTCTGCGCCCGCAGACTCCAGCGCCTTGGCATCCTGGATCATTCGTTTCGCCGCTGACTTGTCTCGTCCCTGGACCTTGTAGCCACCGATCTTGTGTACGGACTGGGGAGTCAGACCGATGTGGGCACAGACCGGTATATCTCGCCCACTCAGGAATTCCACCGTCCTGACCTGAAGCATGCCGCCTTCGAGTTTGACCATCTGGGCGCCGCCTTCCTGCATCAGTCGGGCGGCATTCCTGAATGCCAGCTCAGGCAGCGCGTAGCTGGCGAAGGGCATGTCCGCGACCAGAAGCGCACGTCTAAGGCCACGAGATACGCAACGGGTGTGATAGACCATGTGGTCGATCGTCACCGGGACGGTCGTATCGTGTCCCTGGATCACCATGCCGAGCGAATCCCCCACCAGCACCAGATCTGCTCCGGCCAGGTCGACGAGGGTCGCAAAACTCGCATCGTAAGCGGTGATGCACGCGATCTTCTCGCCCTCTCCCCGCATTCGGGACAGGGTCGTTACGGTGACCGGCCTCTCATGTGGCCCGCGTTCCTGCAGGTGTCCGTACAGGCTCATGCCCTACCCCCGGTGGCGATGCATGGCCAGCATGGACCACGGCCCCGCAAACATCAATACGACCGAAAGCATGCGTCAGGACGCCTGGAAGGGCACCGGATTAAAAAATTCCCGACCCGCCCCGGCACTGAGAATCCGATCCAGTAACTGCTGGTAGTCCTGGTTACTGTTCACCGGGTCTATCGACTCCGCATTTACGATCAGCAGGGGCGAACGATCGTATCGATAGAAGAACTGCATGTAGGCATCGTTCAGGCTCTGCAGATAGTCCGGCTCGATCTTCTGCTCATAGTCGATGCCACGACGGCGTACTCGTTCTACCAGGACTTCGACCGGTGCCTGCAGATAGACCACGAGGTCGGGCACCGGAGCGTCTATCGAGAGTTGTTCGTAAACCTGCTCATAGAGCCTGTACTCATCATTGCCCAGGGTCAGCTGGGCGAAGAGTTTGTCTTTCTCCAGCAGGAAGTCGGACACCCTGACCGGGGCGAAGAGGTCACTCTGTCGCATCTCCTGTATCTGCCTGGCTCTCTGGAAAAGAAAGTAGAGCTGCGTTGGTAGCGCCGCGTTGACCGGGTCACTATAAAAACGCTCCAGGAAAGGATTCTCCTCTGCCCGTTCCAGCACCAGCTCACACTCGAGGCTGGCCGCAACTTTCTGCGCAAGGCTGGTCTTGCCGACGCCTATCGGCCCCTCGAATGCGATGAACCCCAGGGAAGTCTCATTCACGAGGTTGGTGCCTCGGATGCCATTGCGTTTTCCAGTTCTCCAAGACCATCAAGACTCAGTCCGGCAGCGATGTCCGCGAGTTTCTCTCCGCCAGGCATGCTCAGGCCCGGCGCGATACTTAGCAGAGGGTAGACGACGAAGTTCCTGCTTGTCAGCCCCGGGTGAGGAACCTTTAACCCGGGCTCGTCAATCGTCAGATCGGAATACAGGAGGAGATCCATGTCCAGCGTACGCGGCCCCCACCGGGACCCGTCGCGAACCCGGCCATGATCGGACTCGATGGTCAGGAGTTCTCGCAACAGATCCCCTGGTTCGAGCGTGACCTGCAGTCGCGCGACGGCGTTGACGAAGTCCGGCTGGTCGGGGGGGCCCATGGGCGCAGACCAGTAGAGCGGCGAACGATCCAGAACAAGACACCCGGTCAGCGCATCCAGCTGAATTACAGCCCGTTCCACATGGTCAACCGGCCTGTCGAGATTGCTGCCGAGGCCCACGTAGGCGATCACGGGATTCGGCAGTCGGTGCAGGACTCGATCAGGCATTGGGTTTCTTCCGGCGCGGCCTGCGCCGCTTACGTCGGCGACCACGGACGGGCTCCACCTTCGACCGCCGGTGCTCGGGATCCATCTCCTGCAGTTGGGTCCAGAACTCTACGTTCTCCGCGCTCTCCTCTCCGCTGAGGGCACGCAGCCGCATGAAATCGTAGGCGGCTCTGAATGAGGGGTGCTCCAGCACCCGAAGCGCACGACGCCCATGCTGATTCTTGAAGCGTACCTGCAACGCCATGATGTCTTTCAGCGGCACTCCATAACGCCGTGGAATCGAGACATGCGACTGCTGATTTCGCAGGACCGTATCCGCCGCCTCGAGCATCGCCTGCATAGGAGCGTCACCCGCGTCACGCAATTTCGCAGCGAGGCGACTCACAGAGCCCCACAAGAAGACTGCGAACAGAAAAGTAGGCGTTACTGTCTTGCCTTCGGCAACACGTCGATCCGTATTCTCCAGTGAGTTCAGCACCAGAGTCCTGACAGTCTCTCCGTCCAGCCCCTCCAACTCACCATCTGCAGACGGGAAGAGATGTCTGAACATGTCATAGTGACGGAGCATTTCGAACGACTGGAGTGCATGTCCCGAGAGGAACAACTTCAGGCACTCGTCAAACAGTCGCGCCGCGGGGACGTCCCGCAACAACTCACCGAGTTCGAATAGCGGCGCTTCGGTGGCAGTTTCAATGCGAAATCCGAGCTTGGCTGCAAAACGCACGGCGCGCAGCATCCGCACCGGGTCTTCCCGATAACGAGCTGCAGGCTCGCCGATCAGCCGCATCACGCCGTTTCGGACATCCTCCACGCCACCCACATAGTCCCAGATCGAGAAATCGGCGACGTTGTAGTAGAGGCCGTTGGCCGTAAAGTCACGGCGCCAGACATCGTCGTCGATGCCGCCGTAGATATTGTCGCGGAGAATGCGACCTTCTTCGGACGTCGCATGATCGTGATCATCTCCGACCTGGTCTATCGGCGCGGCTCTGAAGGTCGCCACCTCGATGATGTCACGCCCGAAATGGACATGCGCCAGGCGGAACCGCCGACCGATGAGCCGGCAATTGCGGAACAGCCGCCGCACCTCTTCAGGGTGGGCGTCCGTTGCAATATCGAAGTCCTTCGGTTCACGACCGAGTAGCAGGTCTCTTACTCCGCCACCGACGATAAAGGACTGATAGCCGGCATCCTTCAGCCGGTACAGGACCTTGAGCGCGTTTTTGGAGATGTTGGCTCGAGAGATATTGTGCTCGGGCCTGGGGATGATGACCGGGACTTCGCGATCGGTATCAGCTGAGTCGTTCAAACAGCTCGTGTTCCGCTTGTACCTTGTTTTGGGCCGCGTATAATACCACGCCTCCCACGGATCAGCCCTGCATTTTGGGCTCCAGGTGGGTTCGTCGGACCAGGCGCACGCTCCCTTCGTCTAGTGGTAAGGACTCCGGCCTCTCACGCCGGCAACAGGGGTTCGAATCCCCTAGGGAGCGCCACTCCATCCCCGGGCATCCGTGCAGATTCAGGACGGGAATTAATCGTCATGGCCCCCAGCGCCTGGAGCAGGCCAGAGTAGTTGTACCCCCCCGGGGCCTTCGCATGCCAGCCGGTCATGACCAGCGTACGCGACGGCCCGACGGCGCTCGGGAATATCAAAGGGAATCGACGACCTGTTGGACGATCGGGGAAGTGTGCTGCTCGGTGAAGTTCGAGAACATGAGATTGAAACTCGCCGTGTAGCGGTCCTCTCAGCTTGAATTAACCGGCACGCCGTGCTCGAACCAGGAGAGCCACAGCATGAGGCCCCCTTCTGCGACCGGCAGTGTAATTTTGCCCGCATTGTGCTGACTGAGTTGCTCGGGCTGCGGTGATAACAAGCCGCTTTGCGATCGGGGATCCGAAAACTGGATCGCACCAGCGCCCTGAGGAATCCGGGCATAGCATGTTCCGCTGAAGAAATTGTTCGGATGCCTGTGGCTCTTGTGTACCGCACCCGGTCGTCCGATGTTGACCCGGAGGCCGGTGATCTCGATCGGACAGCGTCCCAACGCGAGGAACTTCAGCACGCCCTCAGCGCCCGCCTGGACGAAACCCGCCAATTCCGCCAGCTGCGGGTCCTGATGCAGCTTCTGGTGGCTTTGCATGAATTGTCGCGGCCGGTCCGGAACCAGATGCCCCATGACTTCGTCGGCCTTGCCTACGACTGCATCGTTGATCATGGACACCGCATCTTCCGGCAACCGGAACTTCCAGATCAGCGTCGGGAACAATGGCAGGACCTCCATTGCGTCGGGGCTCAGTTCCGGACTCTGCGTCACGCGCTTTCGTCTTGGGTGCTCAAGTTGGTGTGTGCCGGGCGAATCTCCGCAGCCACTCGACAATAATAGTCCAGGCGCCCGGCCTAACTGAATGGATGACCAGAATTTGTGCCTCGCCATGCCGCCCGGATCAAGGGTAATCTGCGCTCTGCTGCTGAACTCGATTCTGCTGGAAGTGTCAGAAATACTGTGCGGAATTCTGGACCCGGACCGTCCAGTTGCCCGCGCTACTTAGATCCGCCTGGATTTACACCAGGCAATTGTTCTCAGGGACCTTATGCGCAGACCTTCATCTATTGTGACTAGCGTCGCCATTGTCTGCGGCGTTTGCGGCGCGGCCGCTTTAGCAGACCTGCCGGACGCGAACCGCACCGGCCAGGCTCCCGCGGCCGGCATGGACGCCGGGTTCGGGCAACTTGCGGAGAAGACAGCGAGCCTCGCCCGTAGCGGAGATGCGGCGGGACTCGCCGGGCATCTTTCAAGCCTCAAGTCGAAACAGGATCTGTCAATCTCCGAGAAGGAACGGCTGCTGCATCAAACCGTCAGAGCGGCGGCCAAGCTGGAGGCGGTCTCCGAATTGCGTCGCGAGGTGGAGGAGCTGACCGCGTACGAGAGCCAGACTGAAATACTCTGGAATGAACACGGCCACACCGAGCGACGCATCGCCTATGACGTCGGCGCAGCATCCCGGCATGTGCTACTCGTCTGGAGCGAAGGCGACGCACGCAGACATGCTCTGCGCGCGCTCGAACAACATGACTCCAGCCTGGTCGACCGATACAAAGGGGCTCCCGAGCCCGATCGCCGGGGAATCGAAACGGCTTTCCGCCAGGCCACGCCGGGACAACTCGCAACTCAGCGGCAGCATCTGAAGGACGGATTGGTTACAGAGGAGCCAGTGGGCGCGCTGGCGTCTATCACGGCCCAGAGGACGGGGGACGCTGAGCTCATGACAGCTGTCCTTAGAGACGCATCGGTGCCGGTGGCGCTGCGGAGTCTGCATGGCATCGACGCACACTCGTGGCCGGGGGCAGCGACCGGACTGTTCCTGACAGCGGCACAACGTCCCGAGATCGCATCTGCGGCACTGCTGGGTCTCGGAAAACTGGCAATCAGCGACATGGCCGCCAGGGACATCCTGATGGAAAAATTGGGGAGTCCTGATGGCGCCAGCGCGGCTGCCGCCCTGGCGCGACTCGACAGCGATCGGGTCTATGCGCGACTCCGGGACGTTCTCTTGCTGGAAACTGACGAGATCAGGGTACGGCACGCCCTGCTCGCACTCAGGCTCTCGCGTTCGTCTTCGGCAAATGCCGTTCTTGCCGAGTTTGCCAATCGGCCGACCACGAGTCCTGGTCTTGCCGCGGAGGTGCCGTCATGGCTGCGCGACTGAGAGGCGCAAGCCTGTTCATCGCGGCTGCCCTGTGGGCGACACCCTCCTACTCTGCCTGCCAGTTCAATTCGGCTGGCGACATTACAAATCCCAACGACCCCAGCTGCCGTGACGTTCAGCTCCGCTATACCCGTGACGACGACTCAGGCAACAACATCGCCCTGGGCTATGACGTTCCCTTCCCGGTCGACTCCCTGACTGGAGTCGACGGTTACCGCACCTATCAGAGCCTGTTCGAACAACACCAGTCCTTGGACGCAACATCTTCTCTGGTCTCGGGGGAGATCGTGGGACGGACGATCTCGGGCCGGGACATCTGGGCCTACCGCATCGGCGATCCGGACAGCGAACAGCCCGATGGAGGTCCAGAAGGCGTGGCCCTGATCAACGGCACTATCCACGCGCGCGAGTGGCAGTCTCCCGAGGCAGTCACCGAGCTTTTCGAACAGCTTACTGAAGTCGCAGGCGACGGCGGTCTGGGCCAGTATCTGAGCGAAAATCTTGGCGTCGTTATCGTTCCGGTACTCAACGTAGACGGGTTTCTTCAGACTCAGCGATTCCCTGATCGGACGACCGCCGACGAGCAGCAACCCCGTGATGGGCGTATGCGCCGCAAGAACATGAGGGACCCGACCACCGGAGCGGCCATCGATGAGGACATCGACCAGACCTCGGACAATTTCTACGGGGTCGACCTCAATCGAAACAACCCGAACGGTTTCGGCCAGAACGGCGCCTCAAGCAGCAACCCGATCAGCCTCGTCTACAGGGCCAGCGCACCACAGACGGAGCCCGAGATCCAGACTCTGCTCGCAGCTGCGGACCTGGGCCCTGCCGCGCGACTGAGGATGTACTCCGACGTACACTCATTTTCGCAGATCTTCTTTACGCCCCTGACCGGCGACGTATCACGCGACCGGATTACCAGCGGCCTCGTAGCACGCATGCGAGCGGTGACCGCCAACAGGTACCGCTATGGACCCGACAGCGGTTCAGGCATCGGGCTGACTTCAGACTACTTCGCCCGCAGCCTGAGGATCCCCGCCTGGACTCTCGAGACTGAACCGCTCCGCGGTGGCATTGACTATGGCGGCACCAGCCATGGGCATAGTGGATTCATAATGCCGGCCAGCCAGGTCGCCCGTATGCGCGACGAAGTGGCCACCATGCTACTGGCCGGTCTGTATTCGCAGGCAGACAAGCCTCGCCTCGAAGCCATCCGTATCCGCGATGCAGAAACAGGAGACGTGCGCTTTGAAGGACAGTGGCAAGGCTCGGGCTCGGGCCGCAACCTGTCAGTCACCGTCAATCAGGCACTGATACCGGGCGCCCGCTACCGTCTCTGGCTGGCATTCAACAAGCCGATGCGCTGGCGCAACAGTATGGGCGAAATCTCCAACTATCCGGGCCAATCTGTCGCCGCATTCCCCACCATCGAACTGCAGTTTCCCGCGCTCCCCGCCGAGCGCGACATGAGCATAAGCGGCGACGCCGGGGCATGGCGATCGCAACCGGCGGAAGACGGCCTGCTTCGCTATCGGGATGACGCGCTCACAACCGAATTCAGCTTGCCCGCGTCGCTTTCGGCGGAGGCGCCCATCGCCGCTGTCTTTTCTATCGCCGCGAAGGACATGACCAACTACGGCCTTGATGCCGATCCGTCTACCCGGGTCGACTGGCAAAGTGGACGCTGGACCGGCTACGAGAATACGACCGGCACAAACAGCGAAAACGGTGGAACGGACTGCAATTTTGTCATCTTCGTCGCCAACGACCCGGGGTCCGCACCACCCTCGGGCGACGAATCCTGCCGAACGGCCGCTGCGCCACCTCAGCCACCACCGCCGCCGCCGAGTCCCACCAATGGCGGCGGCGGCGCCCTGCTGTGGATGTTGCCGCTCGCGACCCTGATCGCATTGTGCCGGCGTCGCCGCGGCTGGCAGGGGTCGATCGCACCCGCTAACCTGACGACGCATGCAAGCCAGTGTCGGGAAACAACGTCGGCCATACCTGCTGCGAAGACTCGCGGCGGCTTTCTATGACGCACTAGTGATCGCTGGGCTGTGGATGCTGGTCGGCCTCGTGGTCATTGGGCTCAGCGGTGGTGAAGCCGTTCCGTCAGGCACGTTTTGGTTCCAGATCATCCTGTTCACCCTGACGGCGGCGTTCTTCGCGATGTTCTGGAGTCGCGGTGGCCAGACGCTGGGCATGCGCGCCTGGCGTCTTCAGCTGACCACGGAAGAAGGAGCGTCGGTAACCCGCAGCGTCGCCGTTATGCGTTTCCTGTGCGCCTGTGTTTCTGCTGCTGCGCTTGGCGCAGGTTTCTTCTGGGCGTTGATCGACCGTGACCGGCTCACCTGGCACGATCGCATCTGTGGGACCCGCATGCTGCTTCGGCCGAAATCCCGCTAGCGAACCCGCACCAAACCTACCATCGCGGCGACAAGCAGCAATATCGCCGGGATCCAGGCGGCAAGTACGGGTGAGATGCCATAGACCGTAGCGCTGTCAGCAAGCGCGCCGCCGGCAAGGAAGAAGACCACACCGATCAAGACCCCTGCCAACAACCGGACCCCTTGTCCTCCGCTCCTCAGCGTCCCGAAAACGAAAGGTAGAGCCAAAAGCGCCATTAGCGCTACTGCGGCGACGTTTGCCATGCGCGACCAGAAAGCAAGCTCGTAGCGTACGGATTGCAGGTCATTCGACTTGAGATAGTCGACATACTCCAGCAAGCTCGCCGCGTCCATGGACTCCGGCGGGACCACGGAGCTGTCGAGAAGGTCACTCGCCAGCTCCGTACTGATCTCCAGCCGGCCGATCTGCTCCGCAATAGCAACATCTCCGTCTACGCGGGTGATCCGATAGTCCCGCAGTCTCAGCATGCTATCGCCCGCCAGTTCCGCGGATGCGGCTCTGCCTACCTGTAGCAGGCTGCCATCCGGTTCGAATTCATAGGTGTAGACACCGGCGAGCTGCGCCTGGTCCTCGACCTGCAGTATGTTGACGATACGGCTGCCGTCGCGGAACCAGGCACCCGCAAGACGACTCACCGTCGTCTTGTCCTCCAGCAACTCGGACTTGTAAGTCTGGGCGAAGCGCTCCGCCGGTGGAACGACGAACTCGCCGATCACTGCCGCAAAAGTGGCCAATACAATCCCGGTCAGCAAGGTCGCCCAGGACAGACGCGCGAGGCTGATGCCAATCGCACGTACGGCGATCAACTCACTATGGCCGGCAAGACCACCGAGACCGAACATGGCACCGAGCAATACCGCCATGGGGAACAGATCGAATCCGTGCCGGGGCCACTGGAAAAGCACCATGAAAACCGCGTCCATGGTCTGAAAACGCCCGACACCAACGTCCTCAAGCTGATCCACCAGATTGATGAACCCGGAGAGCGCGAGCAGCACAAGCAGCATCATCAGGCTGCTCCTGGCGATGGTCCTGAAGAAGTAGCGGTCGATCGTACTCACGCTTTGCCCGCCCGCCGACGGAATGGTCTCCACCCCGACTGCCAGATCATCATGAAGAAGGCCAACAGGACAAATGGCAAGTGCACCCACCAATACCCCAACCATGGCGGCGTTGATTCCTTCTCCACAAGTGAGTACGCCACGCCCAACAGATTGCTGTAGATGAGATAGAGTAATACCGCAAACCCGAGTCGATCGTAGCGACTTGAACGCGTACCACTGCGCGCCAGCGGCACCGCGAGTAGCGCCAGGATGACAAGAGAGACTGGCGACGCCAGCCGCCAGTGAATCTCTGCCCAGTCCTCGGGACCGCCAACGAGCAAGAGGTCGAGCGTGGGCAACATCTCCGGGTCGTCCGGACTCGTATCGGCCGGAGGCAGGATCACCGGGATACCGTGCTCCTCGAAGGTGACGATTTTCATGTCGTTGGTACCCGGCGCACCGATGAATCGTCGTCCGTCCAACAGCACGAGTTCACGGCCATCCCCCCCCGCGATGGAACGCTGAACCGCTCGCGCCGCGATCGCCAGCTCTATCTGCTCTCCTCGTCGTCGCTGGATGAAGATGTCATTCAGTGTTCCATCGTCATCCATTGATCGAGCATAGAACACCAGCCGACCGTCCGGCGTACTGCGGAAGCGATTGGGCACGATCAGCTCCGACTGAAGCTGACGCTGAGCTTCCACCTTGACTACATGAGACCGGTGAGCGACCAGAGGCCGGGCATCAAACGCGAGCCAGGCGAGGATGGCGGCAACCAGCCCCGTGATCAACATCACCGGACGATAGAGTCGGCTCGGGCCGATCCCGCAGGCCGCCATGACCGTCATCTCGCTGTCCCGATACAGACGACCGAGGGCCAACACAATCGAGAAAAACATGGCGAGAGGCAGGAGCACCGTCAGATACTCGATGGTCTTGAGCCCCATCAGCTCGAACATGGCGTCACGCGGCAATCGGTCCGAGGCGGCCCGTGCCAGGACCCGGGCAAACTGGGTGCCCACGAGGATCACAAGCAATACCGGAGTAACGCCTGACATCGTGCGGACGATCTCCCTCACGACATATCGATCGAGGATGCGACTCAAGGTTTCAGCGCCGTTTTTCTTCGCCGGTTGAGAGTTATCAGATACACTAGTTTACTTTGTGAATCGGTCACATCCTACAGTTCGAATAACGATCTTCGATCGGCGAAGAGTCCGTTTGGATATCGCCGGTCCGACATTTGCGTAAGTTTTGACGCCCGATCGCGGGCGACGACCCAGGGAAGACCGGGAGGACGAGACACGATGGAATTTTTTACGCGCAGCGGCGACGCCCCTCGGGTCAAGACGGGCTGTGCGGTACTCGGCGTGTTCGAGAACGGCAAATTCGCCGGCCCGACCAGTGACATCGATGCAGCCACCGACGGCCTGATCGCGCGACTGCGGCGGGCGGGAGACTTGCCGAAGCGACCCGGCGAAGTACTGATAGTCCCGGAGACGAACGGCATCGGCCCGCGTCGGCTTCTGTTGGTTGGTTGCGGGAAGGCGAGTTCGTTTGACATGAAGGCTTTCCGGAAAGCTATCGTCACGGCAGTCCGCAACCTTCAACGGATCGGCACGGCTGACGCCGTCGTGATGCTGGCCCCGGCCGGGGCCGATGAATATGACAGGGCGAGGCACTCAGTGGAGGCCACTCACGAGGCTCTCTACCGGTTTGATGAGCTGAAGAGCACCGGCAAGCAAGCCAGGGTCAGGCTGAAACGATTGGGGCTCTATCTGGCGGACGGCAGGGGACGATCCCGTGCCAGCCGGGGAATCGAACACGGCCAGGCCATTGCCGAAGGGAACTCTGTGGCGAAACGATTGGCGAACATGCCGGCCAATCGATGCACGCCTTCTTATCTGGCCAGATTCGCACGTAAGCTCGCGGCCGATACGCCAAAGATGAAGGCCGACATTCTCAACGAGACCCAGATGAAGCGGCTAGGCATGGGAGCACTGTTGTCGGTCACCGCGGGCACCGAGGAACCGGCTAAATTGATCGTACTCAATTATCGAGGCAACCCGGGCGGCAGGACGACTGCCCTGGTAGGCAAGGGCGTGACGTTCGATTCCGGAGGCGTCAGCCTCAAGCCGCCACCGGGGATGGACGAGATGAAATTTGACATGGGCGGCGCTGCCGGCGTGATCGGCACGATGGCAGCCGTCGCCAGGCTGAAACTGGCCGCCAACATCGTGGCCGTTGTTCCGGCGTGTGAGAACATGCCGAGCGGACGCGCGACCCGGCCAGGGGATGTCGTCAAATCCATGTCCGGAAAGACCGTCGAAATCCTCAATACAGATGCGGAGGGTCGCCTCATCCTCTGCGACGCGCTGACTTACGCCCGCCGATTCAAGCCGGACGCGATCATCGACGTCGCGACGCTGACCGGTGCCTGCGTGATTGCTCTCGGTCATCACCTGACGGGCCTCATGAGCACCAGCGACAAGCTCGCAGAGTCTCTCCTGGCCGCGGGAGAGACAGCGGAAGATCGTGCCTGGCGCCTCCCGCTTGGTCAGGACTACGACCAGGGCTTGAAGAGTAATTTTGCAGACTTCGCCAATGTCGGGGGCCGGGAAGGCGGCGCGGTCGTGGCCGGATGTTTCCTCGCCCGATTCACCGAGGGGATGGATTGGGCCCATCTCGATGTAGCGGGCACCGCCTGGAAAAGCGGATCGAAGAAAGGCGCTACCGGCCGGCCTGTACCGCTGCTGGTGCAGTACCTGCTTGACAACGCCTGAGCCGGCCACCGGTAATCGTTTGCATGACCCGGGTTGACTTCTACGTTCTGCAGGCTGGCGCGGAGCAGCAGCGCGCGGTGTTCGCCTGCAGGCTCGCAGAGAAGGCTCACCGCCATGGGCTGAGTATCCATATCCACACCAGGGGCCCTGCCGCTACGGCCAGCCTGGACAAGCTTCTGTGGACCTTCCGTGATGGCAGTTTTCTGCCTCATCTGACTGTCGACGAGGCGGCCCAAGCTGACCCGCAGGACATCACCAGGGTCCATGTCGGACATGGCGAATCATCAGGACCAACCGACGGCCTGCTGATCAACATTGGTGAGGACGTCCCCCTGTTCTTCAGCCGATTCGATCGGGTGGCGGAAATCGTGGGCGACGACAAGAGTGAGCGCGAACGTGCCCGCGATCGATTTCGCTTCTACCGCGATCGGGGTTATACATTGAATACCCACAAGCTCTGAGACGACTGCCGTGGCGAGCCCGCAAGACAGCGCCCGTTATCCCCTGCCAATACTGTCAGACCCTGTCGCACGCGATGATGTGGAGCTGCCGCTCCTGACCAGCGTTGAATGCCCGGCACCGGCTATTGTCAGCGACCAACAACTCGCGACGGTCGAGGCAGAACTCACTGCCCTGACCAGAGACCTGGCGGATCGACTGCTCAATGGCGCATTCCGCGAAATGGAGGCCACCTTGTTCGAACAAGTGTCGAACAAGCTTCGGGACGAGTTGCCACAGTTAATCGAGCAGGTGCTCCGCGCGCATCTGAATACCGGGGACTGACGAAACCGGGCCCGGGCCTCCGATATAATCGCCTGCCGAAACCCCGCAGGCTTGAAGGATCCCAATGGACAAGACCTATGATCCGGAACAGATAGAGAAACGGCTCTACGCGTTCTGGGAGCAGGAAGGGCTGTTCTCGCCGTCGGGCGAGGGCCCTCCTTACTGCATCATGATCCCGCCTCCGAACGTGACGGGCACACTACACATGGGCCATGCGTTCCAGGACACGATCATGGACGCTTTGATCCGATTTCACCGGATGCTGGGGCGGGACACGCTCTGGCAGCCGGGAATGGATCACGCCGGTATCGCCACCCAGATGGTGGTCGAACGGCAGCTCAACGCAGAAGGGCTGACCCGGACCGGCATCGGCCGCGATGCGTTCGTGGAAAAAGTTTGGGAGTGGAAGGACCATTCCGGCAACACGATCGGTCGACAGTTGCGCCGCCTCGGCTCTTCGGTCGATTGGTCACGCGAACGATTCACGATGGACGAGGGGCTATCCCATGCCGTCACCGAGGTGTTCGTCAGGCTTTATCGGGAAGGGTTGATCTACCGCGGGAAGCGTCTGGTTAACTGGGACCCGGTGCTACACACTGCGTTGTCAGACCTTGAAGTTCTGTCACAGGAAGAAAGCGGACATCTGTGGCACTTCCGCTACCCTCTCGCCAACGGCGCAACCACCGCCGACGGCAAGGACTACCTGGTGGTCGCCACGACACGCCCGGAGACCATGTTGGGAGATACGGCGGT
>CALDWW010000017.1 GCA_937924335.1 uncultured Gammaproteobacteria bacterium | reverse complement strand
TACGTACAACCGACGATCGTCAAGGCGATGAACGAATGGCAGGTCGTCCAGGATGAGACTTTCGCCCCCATCCTGTACCTGATCCCGTTCCATCATCTCGATGAGGCCATCTCGATGCAGAACGCAGTCCGTCAGGGCCTGTCTTCAGCCATCTTCACCGACAGACTCCAGCATGCCGAGAAATTCCTGTCGGCGGCGGGTAGCGACTGCGGCATCGCCAACGTCAATATCGGAACATCCGGCGCCGAGATCGGTGGCGCATTCGGCGGCGAGAAAGAGACCGGAGGGGGCCGCGAAGCCGGCTCGGACAGCTGGAAAGCCTACATGCGCAGGCAGACGACCACGATCAACTACTCTCCGGAGCTGCCCCTGGCCCAGGGCATCCGATTTGGCGTGGGTGGCTGAAGACCCGATCGACGGTACTCACATGGCTGCCGCCCGCCGCCGCCTGGCGGGCGGCCCACTTCACTAGAGACTATCGCTAAGGTCTCCATAGACCAGCCTGGTGAAGCGCTCAGGCGTCATGAAGTTCTGCCCCCATACCTCGTCCCAGGCGGCCGTCGGGCGGGCGGCCTGCACCTCTTCGAGCGATTTTCCGGCGGCGATCATCGACTGGATGCGATCGGCAATATCCTCCAGCATGTCACGGTAGTTCACCAGTCCAGCCCTGTCGGTCACCGTGGCGCCGTGTCCGGGCATCACGATGGTCTCGTCATCGATCAGCGGCAACACGGCGTCGACCGCCGCAATATTGCCCCTGACGGAGCCGCCGGCGCTGACGTCGATATAGGGATACCAGTGGTGGAAGAGTACGTCCCCCATGTGGATGACGTTGGCCTCCGGAAAGTGAACGATGGTATCCCCGTCCGTATGCGCGGCCGCTACGTGGAACGCCCGGATGGTCATTCCATTCATGTGGAAAGTCAGAGCGTCGCTGAAAGTCACGACTGGCAACGCCGCCGGTGACGACGCGGCCGTCTTCCTGTCCCAGAATGTCGAAAACTGCTCGGAAGACATCCGGCTGCGGACATTGTCGTGGGCGATGATGACAGTGCCGGTTGCACCCAGGCTCTCATTGCCGCCGGTATGGTCCCCATGCCAATGGGTATTGAGGACGAATTTCACCGGCTGATCCGTGAGTTGAGCGATCACCTGGCGGATCGCATCCGTCAGGGGTGCATATTGGTCGTCCACCAGAAAGACGCCATCCTCACCGATCGACAATCCCATATTGCCTCCGGCGCCGGTGATGAAGAACAGCCCCGGGGCGACTTTCTCGGCCCTGACGGTGACCTCCCGTTCACCGACCGAAGCATCCGCGGATACAGACTCACTGTCGGTTTCAGCGCCGGCCACGCCGGCAAGCAGTAACGCGGTCACCAGTGCGGCGGCCAATGATTTGATCTGTCGCATCTGTCTCTCCGTTTAGTCGCTCTCGCTGAGAGTGGGTTCGAACCGATTCCGTTCGCGGTTTTTCCAGACGCGGGCGGCATCGAAAATCAGGCCATTCATGGCGATATAGATGCCCGGTGGCCTCGCCTGAACGGCACCGACGGCCAGCCCGATATTGAAATCCGCGTCGCTGGACTGAAATCGAGCCGGACTCAGGGAGCCCGTGAGCACGATCGTCTTGCCGACAATGTCCGACAGGGCTGCTGCGGATTCCACCATGGTGTCGGTGCCATGAGTGATGACAATGTGATCGCAATCAGTGGCCTGCACGGCCTGGCGGATCGCGGATCGATCCTCGTCGGTCAGTTCCAGGCTGTCCTTCCTCAATAACGGCATCACCACATATTCGAAACTCACCTGGCCCTGTCTCAGCACATGCTCCAGCACCGACTCACCGACCTCGAACGCGCTCTTGGCGTCGAAGTAGACCTTGTCGATGGTCCCGCCAGTGGTGATGAATGCGATTTTCATGACACGGTTCCGGAGCCAAAACAAGTGAGCGAGTATAGCGGACCGGGAGTCGTCAACTCGCAAGTCTCTGGCGCCGGGATCGGGCCACCGCTAACATCAGGAGAGAGGTACCTATGCGATCAGGATTATCCAGGTTCGTCATCTACGCCCTGTCGGCGGTCATCCTCCTGTTGGCGGGGGGCCATGTTCGTGCACAGGACGGCACCGGTTTCCTTCTCCGAATCGGGGGACCGATAGGACCCGCCACCAGCGATTACATCCAGGAAGGACTGACCACCGCCGCCGAACGGCATGGCCGCCTCGTCGTCATCGAGATGGACACCCCCGGCGGGCTCGACAGTTCCATGAGAGACATCATCAAGGCGATCCTTGCATCGCCGGTACCGGTGGTGACTTATGTATCTCCCCAGGGTTCACGAGCGGCCAGCGCGGGCACCTATATCCTCTATGCCAGTCACGTCGCCGCCATGGCGCCGGCTACTAACCTGGGCGCGGCAACGCCGATCCCGGTGGGCGGAACCTCGCCGTTGCCGGGCGGCGACAAGGGCAGGGACGAGGCACCTGGAAAGGCAGATGAAGCCGATGATGCCGAGGCCGGAAAGAGCACCCCGGCGGACGCTGCCAGCGCCAAGGCGGTCAACGATGCCATCGCTTATATCCGCAGCCTGGCCGAACGTCGCGGCCGCAACGCAGACTGGGCCGAAAAAGCCGTGCGCGAGGCCGCCAGCCTGTCCGCTGAAAAGGCTCTGGAGCTGGGCGTGATCGACCTGGTCGCGTCGGATCTGGACGAACTTCTGCGGATGATTGATGGCAGAGAGATAGAGGTGGCCGGCGAGATGGTGACGCTGGACACGCAAGGGCTGACTCTGGAGCGCATCGACCCGGACTGGCGGACCCGACTCCTCGCCACGATCACCAATCCGACCGTGGCCTATCTACTGCTGCTGGTGGGCATCTACGGCCTGCTTTTCGAAGGCTATAACCCGGGCGCTATACTTCCGGGTGTTGCCGGCGCCATCTGCCTTTTGCTCGCAGCCTATGCCTTCCAGATTCTGCCGGTCAATTTCGCCGGACTCGGATTGATCATCCTGGGGGTCATCCTGATGATCTCCGAAATATTCGTCCCCAGCTTCGGCGCGCTCGGAATCGGCGGCATTATCGCCTTCGTTTCCGGATCGATCATACTGATGGACACCGACGTGCCGGGATTCGGTATCTCGCGAACCCTGATCGGAAGTATCGGGCTGGTCGGCGGGGGCATCGTGATGGCAATCGTCTGGCTCGCGGTGAGAGCACGGAGACGCCCGGTGGTCAGCGGGATGGAGCAGATGGTCGGCGCGATTGCTGTAGCGAGTTCAGATTTCGATAAGACCGGCCACGTACTGGTCCATGGTGAGATCTGGCAGGCGACCTCGGCCAGCCCGGTCCGCAAAGGACAGAAACTTCGCATTACAGACGCCAGGGGCCTCGACCTATTCGTCGAGCCACTCGACTCTTAGGAGAATTCGAGATGTTCGAACAATTTGCCACTTTCCTCGTTGCATTAGTCGTCCTGTTCCTTTTCAGCTCGATCAAGATCCTGAAGGAGTACGAGCGCGGCGTGATTTTCCTGCTGGGACGGTTCCAGAAGGTCAAGGGGCCCGGCATCATCATCGTGATCCCCGGCATCCAGCAGATGGTAAAACGCGACCTGCGGGTGATCGTGATGGATGTGCCCACGCAGGACGTTATCTCGAGGGACAACGTCTCGGTCAAGGTCAATGCCGTCGTCTACTTCAGGATCGTCGACCCCGAGAAAGCGGTCATCCAGGTGGAGAATGTGTTCGAGGCCACCAGCCAGCTGGCCCAGACGACCCTGCGGTCAGTACTCGGTCAGCATGAACTGGATGAGATGCTGTCGGAGCGAGAGAAGCTCAACACCGACATCCAGTCGATCCTCGACCGTTCGACCGACGCATGGGGCATCAAGGTGTCCAATGTCGAAATCAAGCATGTGGACCTGGACGAGAGCATGATCCGGGCAATCGCCGCCCAGGCAGAGGCCGAGCGCTCCCGGCGCGCCAAGGTGATCCATGCCGAGGGCGAAATGCAGGCCTCTGAGCATCTTTTGCAGGCCGCCAAGACGCTGGCGCAGCAACCGCAGAGTCTCCAATTGCGCTATCTGCAGACGCTGACAGAGATCAGTACCGACAAGACCAATACGGTCATCTTCCCGCTTCCGCTCGATCTCATTGAGCCACTACTCAAGAGCAGACAGGAGGTCTCGTCAGACTGAAGACTCAGTTGTCGATGAAGGCCAGGGAAAACGCTCCGGGGCCGATGTTGAGCGCCATGGTTGCGCTCATGACGGACAAGTGCAGATCGCAGCGATTGATGGCGGCAAAGGCCTCGAACTCCTGATAGGCCGCGAGTTCCCGCACACGTCTGGGATCTCCGCCAAAGCTCATCGCCACGATGGGCCGTGCGTGCCCGCGAGAGATCGCTGAACGGGCTCGCTGCAGGACGTAGCCCACGCCCCTCTCGAAGCCCCTCGAGCGAGCCACGACCTGCGACTTCCCGCGATGCATCTCGAGGACCGGTTTTATGCCCAAGGCAGACCCGATCCGATAGGCCAGCGGCCCTAGACTGTCCTCACCCCGTTGCCGCGCCCTATGGTGCAGATAGAACAGGTCATTCGGCACCAGGAGACAAGTCACCCTGCGGCTGAGATCCTTTATCGTCCGGCGCAGCTTTTCGAACGGCGGTGTTTCCTCATCGAGCATCCGAACGGCTTCCGCTGCCAGTACAGCCTCGCCGGGCCCCACCGTTTCGGTGTCGAGAACCCGCAACGCAAATGGCTCAACCAGACCGGCCTCGTCCCGTCGTTGCCTGTAACCCTGTAGAATGGCGTAGGAAGCCTGGGTCGCCTTGTCGAAAACGCTGCCGCGATTAGCGCTGACACACAACACCAGGACACGATCGTAGCGGAGCACCAGATCGTCCAGGAACAGATCGCGGATCGCGTCCACTTCCGGCGCCCGGCTGCGTGCCTCGAGTGACTTGTCCGCGACATAGCGCCGATACATTGCCAGCGTATCCCGCGCGTCGCGACTGTCGATGATCTCCTTCTCACCGAATTCCAGTATGCTCGGAAGAACGATGAGACGATGCTCGTCGATATAGGATCGAGGGAGGTCGCAACTCGCGTCGACTACTACGCCGATCTTCATCGTCACCTCCGTTGAATTGACTCTCGCTTCCTGCCACGACCTGCAGACAGGACTGCGGGCATTGGGCAAGCTGGATTCTGGTGAACCTTCACGACAGCGTCAATGATGCCGACATCATGACCTGCCCGGGTTCCCGGCCATGATGCGGTCCCATTCCCGCGACAATCGTTGGGGCGAGACCTTGATCGCGGTCCCCAGCGTCTGGTCGAAAAGCGAGACGCGAAATTCCTCTATCATCCAGCGATAGATCTCCGCGTCGCCGAAGTCTGCAGGTTCCCGGTCGGCCATCCAGCGCCGCAGGTGGTCCAGATGCGGTTCCAATAGCTCTGCTCTCGCCATAAGCTTGCCGTCCCCCGTAGCAAGCTTCTCGACCCGCGTACGGATCGCCCTGAGATAACGGGGATAGTGCCGCACCCACTGGAGCGGGGTACTGCGCAACCAACCCGGGAATACGAGGCCGTCCAGTTGTTCGGATAGGTCCGCCGTCGCAACCGCGCCGCTTGCACCACTGAGCCCGACCTCGATCATGGACCGCAGCTCACGCCAGTCCTGCATGATCGGATCGACCAGCTCCCTGATCTCGCTTCCGACCGCTACCAACCTGCCCCGCCCCTCCTCCAGCCGCGAGGCGAACTCGTCGGGCCCGCGTACCGTGACGTTACCGCCATCCAGAAAAGTCTCAAGCAACGTCATTCGGGTAAGGTCCGCGATCGGATCGCTCCCGTCTCCACCCAGCCCTACCAGCCGGGCAGCCAGTGGGGAATTCCGGAACTCACGTCCCAGATACTTCATCTGTTGCGGACAGGCGAGCTTGAACAGCCTCAAGACGCCTTCTCGGTGGCAGATGGCAGCTTCCGCCCGCGATGCAAAGTAGGCCAGGGAAACCGTGTCTCCATCGTCGCTGAGCGCAGGGAAAAGAAAGGTGGTGCGCCCGCCCTGATCTACCGGAACGGAACCACCTATCTCACCGCACTCCCAGGTTGCCATCCGCTGGAACTGGCGCCCCTCTGTTGGCTCGAGGACCCTGCCGCCACTGCCGTAGCGCCGCAAGAGATCCTCCAGATCCCGCCCCTCAGCGAGACTCTCGCCACTGTCATCCATGAGCCGGATGTTCATCATGAGATGGGCGGGCAGCTGGGCGGGCAACCATTCGGCGGGTGACACGGGAACGCCCGACTCCCGCTGCAGCTCGCGGGCAAGCGCACCATGCAGGCTGCCATGCTTGCTGTCCAAGTTGGTGAGGCACCGGCGGGCGACGTCCGGCGCCGGAACCAGCTTCCTGCGTAAGGGTTTGGGTAACGCCCTGATCATCGCGGTCACCTTCTCCTCGAGAAGGCCCGGAACAATCCACTCGAGCGAATCACTCGACAGCATCGGCAGGAGCCGACGGGGCACCAGCAGGGTCACGCCATCGGCCGGATCACCTGGCTCGAACCGGTACTCGATCTGCAGGCGGTTTCCCTCGACATCCAGGTGGTCCGGAAATTCCGACTCATCGGCGAGGGTAAGGTCCGACGCACGAACGTCTTCCGGGCCCATGAAAAGTACCTGAGGATCCTTCTTCTCCGCTTTCTTCCGCCAGCGCTCGAAAGTTCGACGATCGTACACATGCCCCGGAAGCCGGGCCTCAAAGAATGCGGCCAGCGTCTCCTCGTCTGCCACCAGGTCACGTCGCCTGAGACGTGCTTCCAGCGATTCGACATCTGAGGTCAGCGCCTCGTTGTGGACGACGAATGGTGCGTCGATCCCATGGTCCCCCACGACCAGCGCCTGCCTGATGAAAATTTCGCGTGCGGCTGCAGGATTGACCCGCCCATAATCGAGTCGCCTGTTTGCGATGAGCAGGAGGCCATACAGCGAGACCCGCTCTCTGGCAGTGACATGACCACGGCGAACATCCCAGACAGGGGTGGCGTACTCTCGCCGGACCAGCCGTTCTGCCGCGTCCTCGATCCACTCGGGTTCTACGCGAGCCACCGTGTGAGCGAACACCCGGGAAGTCTGGATCAGGCTCGCAGCCATCACCCAGCGGGACCCCGAACGGCGCATAACGGAACCGGGGAAGACGACGAACCGGCTCCCGCGGGGCCCGGCGTATTCGCTCTCGTCCCGACAGCCGATCTGACCTACCAATCCAGCAAGGAGTGCTCGATGGATGACCTCGTAGGGCGCTTCCTTGGGATTCAGGCGCCAGCCCATGTCATGGATCTGGGCGCAGATTTGCTGATGCACGTCGAACCACTCACGCATCCTCATGAAGGAGAGAAAGTTCTCCCGACACCAGCCACGTTGCTTGTTCACCGACAGGTGGCGACGTTGCTCCAGATAATCGCCCCAGAGATTCAGAACCCCCATGAAGTCCGACCCGTCTACCTGCCACTGACGGTGGCGCTCGTCTGCTGCTGCCCGGGCGTCGATGGGCCGTTCCCTGGGGTCCTGGATACTCATATACGCGACGACGGGCACGATCTGACGCAGGCAGTCCCTTCGACGGGCCTCGACGACCATCCGCCCCAGACGGGGATCGAGAGGGAAACGCGCAATGCTCCGCCCCAGACGTGTGACCTGGCCACTGTCATCCATGGCGCCGATCTCGCGGAGCAATCGGTAGCCATCGCTGACATATCGGGAATCGGGGGGATCGATGAATGGAAACTTCTCGATGTGCCCCAGTCCCATGGACGCCATCTGCAGTATCACGCTGGCAAGACTGGTCCTGAGGATTTCCGGATCCGTAAATTCAGGCCTGGCCTGGAAGTCGTCCTCGCCATACAGGCGGATGCAGACGCCATCTCGCTGGCGTCCACAACGGCCCTTGCGCTGATCCGCGCTCGCCCGTGACACCGGTTCGACTCTCAATCGCTGGATCTTGCTGCGGTATCCGTAGCGACTGATCCGCGCTGTCCCGGGATCTACGACATAGCGGATGCCCGGTACCGTCAACGATGTCTCGGCGATGTTGGTTGCCAGGATGATGCGTCTGCGATGCCCTGGCCGGAACACCCGGTCCTGCTCCACCGCGGATAACCTGGAAAACAGGGGAAGGATCTCGATATTCTCGGGATGTCGCTTCCTCAGCGCCTCAGCCGCTTCACGGATTTCCCGTTCACCTGGCAGGAACACCAGTACATCGCCCCGCCCGCCGTCATCAGAGGTCAGCTCCTCTACCGCGGCCGGAAGACCGTCAGTCATCGATGACCTGTCACTGTCAGGTTCGACCGGTCGATACCTGACTTCGACCGGGTAAGTACGCCCCGACACCTGGATGACGGGGGCAGATCCGAAGTGATCGGAGAACCGCTGTGGATCTATAGTCGCCGACGTCACGATGACCTTCAGATCCGGGCGTCGTTTTCGAACGCGGCTCAGATAGCCGAGGAGGAAGTCCACATTGAGGCTACGTTCGTGAGCCTCGTCGATGATGATCGCGTCGTACTGATTCAGCGATCGATCGCCCGGTACCTCCGCCAGCAGGATGCCGTCTGTCATGAGTTTGATACGGCAGCCGGGTCCGGTCCGGTCGGTGAAGCGCACTTTGAAGCCGACCGTCTCCCCCAGCGGCTCGCCCAGTTCCTCTGCCACCCTGCGGGCAATGGAACGAGCGGCGATGCGGCGCGGTTGTGTGTGACCGATCAGGCCACGGGTGCCCAGGCCACACTCCAGGCAGATCTTCGGTAGCTGGGTGGTCTTGCCAGAGCCCGTTTCACCACACACCACAACGACAGGATGCTCACGGATAGCCTCGGCAATCTCCTCACGCCGCTCGACGATCGGTAGCTCTTCAGGATATGTGATGCGGACACCGGCTTCGCTGCGCGCGTCTACCCAGGCAATCGACGCGTCGATATCGCTGCGGATCGCCTCGAATACCCCTGCCCGTTCGGAGTCCGGCGATTCACGCGCCGCCCGCAATCGGCGACTCAAGGAAGCAACCTCTGCCAGCCTCGCTCGCGTCAGCAGCGCATCGAGTTCCGCGAACATGCGGTCAAGGCTCTTGTTCATGACGACCCGAGCCCGGATGCTCCGGCATTCAGGACGAGGACTCCGCTCTCTTCACGTCGTCCCACAATTGCTCCAGCTGTCCCGCTTCGGTTGACGCCATTGATCGATCTTCACCTGACAGACGCGTCTCTACGGCACGAAACCGTCTCTCGAACTTCGCATTGGCGTGACGCAGAGCGCCCTCCGCATCGATTCCTTCGTGGCGGCAGAGGTTGACCACCGTGAAAAGGAGATCACCGATTTCCTCGTCCAGATCGCCCTGGCCGTGCCGGGCCTGTTCCACCTCCGCCATCTCCTCACGCAACTTTTCCAGGACGCCGCTGGCGTCCTTCCAGTCGAAGCCGTGTCGTGCTGCCCTGCTACCCAATTTCTGTGCTCGCGCAAGAGCGGGCATGCCCGTCGGCACTGCATCCAGTGCGCTGCCTCTTTGCTTGCCAGACGACTCCCGCTCCGCCGACTTGTGCCTTTCCCAGGCCCGGCTCTGGGCCGCTGCGTCCTCCACTTCCGCATCGCCGAACACGTGTGGGTGGCGGCGCACCATCTTGTCGCAGATACCCTCGAGCACCTCGTCAAAGTCAAACAGACCCTGTTCGGTCGCCATCTGTGCGTGATAAACGACCTGGAACAACAAGTCGCCCAGTTCATCGCGCAAGTCCTGCATATCGCCCCGCGCGATCGCGTCCGCGACCTCGAACGCTTCCTCCACCGTATACGGGGCGATCGATCGGAAGTCCTGCTCGACATCCCATGGGCAACCGGACTCGGGATCGCGAAGCCGCGCCATGATCTCCAGTAATCGTGCTGTGTCAGTCATCGGCCTGTTCCTCAAACACCCTCTGCCGCAAGCTGACAAGCATGCCGGCGGTTGCGCCCCAGATGTTGTAGTGCAGATAGGGTATCTCGTAGTAAGACAACGGCAGTCCGAAGAGACGTTTCTGGCGAATGTGAACGCGCTCAGGATCGAGTACGTGATGCAACGGGACTTCGAAAGCCTCCGCAACCTCGGTCCGGTCCAGCCTGATCTCGAAGTCCGGACGGACGAAGGCGACAACCGGCGTGACACGATAGCCTGTGATGGTCAGATAGTTGTCGAGGTAACCGATGATCTCGACATGCGCCGGCGGAAGGCCGACCTCTTCTTCTGCCTCACGCATGGCCGCTTCGGCCGGTCCGCTGTCGCCGGCCTCCAGGCGGCCGCCGGGAAAACTTATCTGCCCCGCATGATGCTTGAGATGTTCGGCACGCCGGGTCAGCAGGATGGACAAGCCCTCCGATCGCTGCATCACGGCGACCAGAACCGCCGCCGGTACGACTTTCCGGATTCGCAGATGGCGGATCAGGCGAGGCAGGTCGCCGGGGATGCCCGGCATGTCGAATCGATCCTCTGCGGGCGGTTGCGTTGTCTCCAGTTTTCGCCGCAACAGCACGCCGAGGTCTTCATCGAGCGATCTCTGCACGACTTACTTCTGGATGCCTCCGCGAGTGAGCGCAACCGGATCCAGCAATCGCATGAGTTCTTCCTCGCTGAGATCGGTCATCTCCTTTGCCACCTCGCGGATCGGCCTGCCCTCCGCATATGCCTTCTTGGCAGTCGCCGCTCCCTTCTCGTACCCGATCACCGGGTTCAGCGCCGTGACCAGTATCGGGTTGCGGTCCAGGGCCTGCTGGAGACGGTCCTCGTTGATCTCGAAGCCCGAGATGGCCTTGTCGGCGAGGAGCCGTGCAGTCGCGGCAAGAATCTCTATGCTCTGGATCAGGTTGTGCGCGATCACAGGCAACATCACGTTGAGCTGGAAGTTGCCTGATTGACCTGCAATGGTGATGGTCGAGTCGTTGCCGATAACCTGGGCGGCTACCATCGCCGCGGACTCCGGAATGACGGGATTGACCTTGCCGGGCATGATGCTGCTGCCGGGCTGCAATGCCGGGAGGGCGATCTCGGCCAACCCGGCCAACGGACCGCTATTCATCCAGCGCAGATCATTGGCGATCTTCATGATGCTGACAGCAATAGTCTTCAACTGACCGGATAGCTCGACGGCTGTGTCCTGGCAGCTGAGACTCTCGAAGTAGTCGCCGTTGGGTTTGAAATCGAGGTGTGTCTTGCCGGAAAGTGCCTCCGCGAATCCGAATCCGAACTCCGGGTGGGCGTTGATTCCCGTACCGACGGCGGTGCCACCCTGGGCAAGCCTGGTCAGGCGCGGCAACGTGCTCTGTAACCTGTCCACACCACCGCGGACCTGCGCGGCCCAGCCGCCCATTTCCTGGGCAAAGGTCACCGGCATCGCATCCATGAGATGCGTGCGGCCGGTTTTCACGACCTCGCCGCATTGACTGATCTTGATGTCGATAGCAGCCGCCAGATGCTCCAGTGCAGGTACAAGTGTCTCACTGACGCCCAGCGCGGCACTGACGTGTATGGCGGTCGGGATAACGTCGTTGCTGCTCTGGCCCATATTGACGTGGTCATTGGGATGGACCTGGCGACCCAGTTTGTCCGATGCGAGATGGGCGATCACCTCGTTGGCATTCATGTTGGAACTGGTGCCCGACCCGGTCTGGAACACATCTATAGGGAAATGCTCGTCACAACTCCCGCTCGCGACTCGCTCGGAGGCGTCCCGGACGACCTGGGCCACGTCCGGCTCCAGCATCCCGAGTTCTTCGTTGGCCTTGGCGGCGGACCACTTGACCAGGCCGAGCGCACGGATGAACCCCCTGGGCAGGCTGAGGCCACTGACGGGGAAATTGTCTACAGCACGCTGTGTCTGTGCGCCCCACAACGCGCCGTCGGGCACCTTGAGCTCACCCATGCTGTCGTGTTCAATCCGGTAGGTCTTGTCATTCATTCTGAGCTCCCGAACCAGTCAGACCGGCGAGCCCTTGCACGGCCCGGCAGGCCTTTCCAGAAAGTAAAAAACGGCCTGCTGGACGCAGCCGCGGGTCCCTCGCACACCCCCGATAGGGCAACTGTTGTATGATTCGGAATCGTACCATTTTTGACCATTCCCTGGCATGCAATTGACCCCTCTGACCGCCCTGTCGCCGGCCGACGGCCGTTATGCCGGAAAGACGGACGCACTGCGCCCGATCTTCAGTGAATTCGGCCTGATCCGCATGCGGGTGAGAGTCGAGGTCCAGTGGCTACAGGCCATCGCTGCGGAGCCGCGGATTGTGGAGCTCGAGCCCTTGACCGAGCGGCCGGCCGCGGTCTTGCGACGACTGGTCGAGGATTTCAGCGAAACCGACGCGGATCGCATCAAGGAGATCGAGTCGGGTACCAATCACGATGTCAAGGCGGTCGAGTACTTCATCAAGGAGCAACTCGCCGAAGCCGGCGCCAGCGAACGGACGCTGGAGTTCGTCCACTTCGCCTGCACATCGGAGGACATTAACAATCTCGCCTACGCTCTGATGTTGCATGAGGCCCGCCATGATGTCCTGATACCGCTACATTCACGCCTGATCAGCAGCCTGACGCAGACTGCACAGGCCTACGCAGAACTGCCGATGCTGTCGCGGACCCACGGACAGCCCGCCTCACCGACGACGCTTGGCAAGGAAATGGCCAATTTCAGCTACCGTCTGCGACGCCAGCGTGACCAGCTGGACGCGATTGAGGCCATGGGTAAGATCAATGGAGCCGTCGGCAACTTCAATGCTCATCTGGTGGCCTATCCGGATGTCGTCTGGGGTGAGCTCAGCCGCCAGTTCGTCGAGTCTCTCGGCCTGCAGTCGAACCCGTTCACCACGCAGATCGAACCCCATGACTGGGTCGCGGAGTATTGCCACGCGCTGGCTAGATTCAACACCGTCCTGATGGATCTATGCCGCGATGCCTGGGGCTATATCTCTGTCGGATATTTCCGACAGAAACTCGTCGAGGGCGAGATCGGTTCCTCGACCATGCCGCACAAGGTCAACCCGATCGATTTCGAGAACGCCGAGGGTAACCTCGGCGTCGCGAATGCCTTACTGGACCATTTTGCTGCCAAATTGCCAGTTTCCCGTTGGCAGCGAGACCTCACCGATTCCACCGTGCTGCGTAATCTGGGTGTCGCCCTGGCCCATTCGAGCATCGCCTACGAATCGGCGCTCAAGGGGCTGTCCAAACTCGAGCCCGATCCGAAACGGCTTGCTGAAGATCTCGATGACAACTGGGAAGTGCTGGCTGAGCCCATTCAGACCGTGATGCGCCGTTATGGGATAGAGAATCCGTACGAGAAGCTGAAGGCACTCACGCGTGGCCGTCGGGTGGGCCAGGACACTATCCGCGAGTTCGTCGCAGAGCTCGACCTGCCGGAGCAGGCACGACGCGACCTGCTCGCCCTGACCCCCGCCAATTACACGGGCACCGCGGCACAGCAAGTGGGTGAACTCCCGCCCGAGTCATGATTCACTGGCCCGACGGTCTCGACTCGACCGGCTTTCTGGATTCTTACTGGCAGAAACGACCACTGCTAGTCCGCGGCGCCATCCGCGGACTGGACAACCCGGTGAGTCCGGATGATCTCGCCGGGCTCGCCTGCGAGGCGGACGTCGAGAGCCGTATCGTTTCCGGCGGTGAGGCCTCTGGATGGACGGTCCGTCATGGTCCGTTCGCGGAGGATGAGTTCAGCACCCTTCCGGACAGCGATTGGATACTTCTGGTCCAGGACGTCGACAAGTTCGTCCCGGACCTGGCCCCTGCGCTGGGGCTGTTTTCGTTCCTCCCCTCCTGGAGGCTCGAAGATCTGATGGTCAGCTATTCGAGCCCCGGGGGCAGCGTAGGGCCCCATGTCGACAATTACGATGTCTTCCTGATTCAGATGGAGGGGCGCAGACGCTGGCAGCTGGCCTCAGAGACAGATGAGACGGCGTGGCGCGACGACTGCGAGATTCGCGTACTGAAGTCTTTCGAGCCGAGTTCGTCACTCTGGCTCGACCCCGGAGACATGCTTTACATCCCACCCGGAACTCCGCATTACGGCCGGGGCGAAGTCCCCTGCCTGTCTTTCTCAGTCGGATTCCGCGCTCCAAGCGACGGTGACCTCCTCTCCCAGGCCGCCCGGCTCCTTACCGAAAGCGGCGACGAGACGTTTTATTCTGACGCCGGTCTTGCAGACGCAGAGGTCGACGACTCGCGGATATCCGCGGCAGCTGTCGAACGGGCAAGAAGACTGCTGACAGATGCAGCCGAGAAGTCGGATGCTCGCGTCACCCAGCTGCTCGGGCGAGCAGTAACAGGCAACAAGCCCTGGCTCTTGCCAGAACAGCCCGAATTCCCGACATCAAGGGCCGGCCTGGAGGAACGCCTGAGTGCCGCCGAAAGGCTGAGACTGCATGAGGGATCGCGACTGGCATGGCATGCAAGCGAAACCGGGACACTGATTTTCGTCGATGGCGAAAGCTGGTCTCTCCCGGCCGGAGAACAGCATTTCTGCCGGTCGATCGAGGGTTTGCGAACCGCGGGTCCGCTAAGGATCTCGCCGCTGGAGAGTCATCATCTCGATATTCTTTGTGATCTGTTGGCACGCGGCGCTCTGACCTGGGCAGATGACGAGACGACGTCGTGATGGACTTCGAGGTCCGCATCGCTGACTGGAAATCGGATCGCCGGGCAATCCGGGTGATCCGGGAAACCGTTTTCGTCGACGAACAGTCGGTCGACCCAGAGATCGAGTGGGACGGTCAGGATGCTGATTGCATCCAGGCGATCGCCGAAGACCGAAACCGTGACGTAATCGGTACGGGCCGTCTGCAGTTATCGGGGAAAATCGGTCGCATGGCGGTGCTCCAACCCTGGAGAGGCCACGGCGTAGGAACCGCGATACTAGAGTGCCTGGTAGAAGCAGCTCGGGAGACAGGATTGAAGAGAGTCTTCCTGCATTCACAGACACACGCCGTCGACTTTTACGCCCGGCACGGATTCATCTGCGAAGGCGATGAATTCCAGGAAGCGGGGATACCGCATAGCTTGATGAAGCGCGGGCTGCGCTAGACTGTAGGCGGAGTGGACATTGGATAACACAGCCAGAGAGGACATGGCCGCAACAAGACAGGTCCTGTCCAGCAAGGAAGATGTACGGGACGCCATGATATCGGTGGCCGGCATCGCCGTTCGCGGCATCTCTATCATGACCCGCGACCTGGAGACCGGACTCTACGACAATCCGGATTTCATCCAGACCGTTAAACGACTCTGCCTGTCGAAGAGTTATGCGCGGATACGCGTATTGGTGACGAATCCCTACCGGACCCTGCGTGACGGCAACCGCTTCGTTTATCTCGGCCGGCGTCTGAGCACGTTCATCGAGTTCCGCCATGTCCACCAGAAATACAGGGACCACAACGAAGCCTTTCTCATCGCAGATGAAAGTGCGCTCGTGTTCCGGGCCGACACTGATCGCTGGGAAGGCATATCGGACACGAGCGAGCCGACTATCGCGCGTCGCTACCTGAGCCTGTTTGACGAGATCTGGGCACACAGCACTCCTGCAAACGAATTTCGTCAACTCAATATATCTTAACTTTCAATTATTTCACTTACTTTCTTAATTTTATCTCTAGTATAGAATCCACCGCGAAATGACCTTCCACCCCGACATCACCGTCGCCTCGATCATTGAGCGGGACGGCCGCTTTCTCATGGTCGAGGAGATCGCCTCGGGCCTCACAGTCATCAATCAGCCCGCCGGGCACCTGGAACGCGGGGAGACTCTGCAAGAAGCCGCTGTGCGGGAGACGCTGGAAGAGACCGCCTGGAACATTCACACCGAATCGGTCGTCGGAGTCTACCTCTGGCAGAACCCGGTCAACGGCCGGTCGTTCCTCCGGGTCACTTTTGCCGGGAAGTCTGTGACACACGAACCATGGCGCGGCCTCGATGAAGGCATCTGTGGTGCACTGTGGATGTCGCGGGATGACATTGTCCGGGAGGCGTCACGCCTCCGCA
>CALDWW010000016.1 GCA_937924335.1 uncultured Gammaproteobacteria bacterium | reverse complement strand
TGGCCGCGACTCCACATCGACAGCACGCCAGCATCATCCACCGAATAGATCTCGACCCGACCGTCGGCATCCCGGTCACCGGCCACCGCCGAGATCAGGCGGGCATCGGTAAACTCCTCGAATCCGCTCGCCGCGCTGTATTGCCAGAGCCGATCGTTCAGCCAGACTTCACTGCCGCCGGGCCGGATCACGAGCAGATCCACGTCACGATCACCGTCGAGATCCGCGGCCAGGAATTGCCCGCCGCCATCGCTGCCGCCTATGCCCTGCGATTCAGCCAGGCGTCTGAAGCTGCCGTCCCCATTGTTGTTGAACAACTCATTCGGGCGGTTCGAATTGACCACGAAGATATCGAGGTCGCCATCATGGTCGGCGTCCAGCAGGCCCGCATCCGTACAGTAACCGTCGTCATCGGTGCCGGTACTGTTGGCGGCCTCCCGCCAGCCGCCGTCGGCATCGCCGAGCCACAGTTGATTGACGCCGATGCGGCAGAGATAAAGGTCCAGATCGCCATCGTTATCGACATCGCCCCAGAGGCTCGCCACGATGCCTTCGACTCGCGAGAGCGCATGCTCCGGCC
Organism: uncultured Gammaproteobacteria bacterium; assembly: GCA_937924335.1. GTDB lineage: Bacteria > Pseudomonadota > Gammaproteobacteria > Steroidobacterales > XN24 > JAHEFR01. The sequence goes on along the minus strand of CALDWW010000016.1, from coordinate 11,860 downwards.
GCGGCTCATAGCTGCCACCTGCGCCCGCCAGCAGCAACATGGAGTCGCTGGTGGAGACCCGATACAGATCGAGCCTGCCGTCACCATCGACGTCGGCGACGGTTAAGCGCGCAGCGCCGGCGCCCTGCCCGATAGACAGATCCAGCGGCTCCGCGAATATGTCGCCGCGGGGCCGGGAAGTTCTTTGCGGTTGCGGCCGTCCGACGGCCAGGGTCTCCGCCTTGGCGCCCATGCGGGTGTACTTGAACTCGGCCAGCCGGGCCCGCGGATTGTCGGCGAATCGCTGATACACCGACAGCATGCCGCGAGCCTCGTCGGCCTCACCGAGGCGTCGCAGGATCAGGCCAGCCCCGTAATAGGCGCTGCGCAGATAGGGATCGAGTTCGATCGCGCGCCGGTACCACTCCAGCGTTTGCTCGAGTTCACCCTGTTGCAGCAGGTTCTGGGCGATGAAGTAAGCCGCATAGGCATCCTCCGGGTCCGCATCGGCGACCAGCCGCAGGTGCTGGAGCGATGCTTCAGTCTCTCCCAGGTACAAGCGCAACAGTCCGCTGACGTAATTCGCCCGGAGGTGATCGGGCTGGCGCTGGAGCACGTCATCGAGAATCTCAAGGGCGCGCTGTTCGTCTCCCTCCTCCTGACGGTTGAGGGTGGAGATCGCCAGGTTGACCTTCGCATCCAGCCACTCGGGCCGCCGCTCGGTCAGCTCCACGAAGGTCTCGCGCGCACCGGAGTAGTCGAAGTAACCCATCAGAGCGACGCCGCGATTGTTGAGCGCGATATCGTCTGCGGAGAGTCCGCCGGATTTGCCGCATGCGGCTATCAGCATGCAACACAGGAGCAGGACAACGCGGCCGTCAGATCGTGTCACTCGTCTTCACCCTCCAGGCGATCCTTGGCAGATTCGATGCGGCTGTTAAGGCTGTCGATCGAGATCGGGTGGGAAGCGGCGCGTGGCAAGCCCGGCTGCGACAGGTAGGTATATAGCTCGGGGCGCAGATGAGCCCTCATGTCATGACCTCTGCGGCGCGATCGTTCGGCACGCATCGACTGAACATCAAGAGGCGCAACGACCACTTTCTCTCCCGGCCCGGGATCCGCCTGGGCCAGGATGCGGCCGTCGAAGTCCACGATCATGCTGCCGCCGGGCCAGCTGAACGGAGGATAGTTGTTCATGGCCGCTCCCTGGTTCGCGGCCACGACATAGGCGGTATTCTCCAGCGCCCGGGTCCGGTTGACCAGGGACCACCAGTTCATCGGCTCGGCCGTACCCCAGGGATCCATGTAGGCGGAAATCCTTACCATGATCTCGGCGCCCCTGAAGCTGAGTTCCCTGATGGTCTCCGGGAAGAGCCAGTCGTAACAGGTAGCCACGGCGATCTTGCCGAGTTCGGTGTCGGCCACGGGGAAAGGATCAAGGGGATAGTCGTCGAAGTCGTGCGGGCTCGCATGCACCTCCCACGGGATCCACGGGTTCACTTTCCGGTACTTGCTCAGGATGCCGTCCGGCCCTATCAGCACCGTCGTATTGAACACGACATCCGGGAACTCCGCATCGCACTCCAGGAACGATCCTGTCTGTATATAACACCCGTATTGCCTGGCCAGTCTCTCATAGACGTCGGTGTGTTCGTTGGGTACCGGTACCGCAAGATGCTTGCGCAGTTCATCCACGGTCGTATACGCGGGGACCGTGTGGGCGAACTCGGGAAACGCCAGCAGCCGCACGTCGAAGAACGGTTCGTAGCCGGTGATGGTCTGCTCCACCATCTCGCACATCCTCTGCACTCGAACGGGGATCTCCTGGCGCGTGCTTGCGGCCGGAAAGTCCGTCTGGCAGGCGGCAGCGTAAAATGTGTTGCTCATGGATGTTGAACCTGGAGGCGCGAATTGCCGCGCCGGTCTTTGGCATCGTGGTCCGAGACCAGATGACATGGCGTCCTATTCTAATGCGGGAATGATTCGAACGTGTCGTCGGCAGGGTTTCATGGCGGCTGTACAGGCTTTGTACTATATTGCCGGAGAGAGCCCGACTCGCGATCGAGACGGGATCGCCGCACAAACCCCGGGGGAACATCGCCAATGACGAATCAGCTCGCCGATCTCGAGAAGGCGTTTCACGACGCCCGAAATCAATTCTCCAAGACCGCAGAAAAAACCTACAAGCGACTCAAGCGGGAGCTGGACACGCTGGTCCGTCGGGGCAATCGCACCGCTGATCGCGTAAAGAGCCTGCGCAAACGGTTGCAGGCCCAGGCAGAGAAGGCGGCCAGGAGCGGCACCAAGGCTGCCCAGGAACGCGTCAAGAAACTCGAGCAGATGCTCGCCGATGCCCGTGATGAGCTACGCATCACGGAAGAAGACAAGCGGCGCGTCCGCCAGATGTACAACGAGGCCAGGAAACACTTGAAGAAGAGTGAGTTCCTGGACAAGGCCGTCACCCGACTCGAGTCCGAGATCGAGAAGGCATTCGGAGGCAAGAAGAAAGCGAAGAAGCGTCCGGCGAAGAAGAAGGCTGCCGCGAAGAAGAAGGCTGCCGCCAAGCGGCCGAGCCGGAAGAAACCGGCCGCGAAGAAGAAGGCGGTCGCCAGGAAGAAACCCGCCGCGAAGAAGAAGCCCGCGGCAAGAAAGAAGGCCACTGCGAAGAAGAAGCCCGCGTCGAAGAAGAAGGTGGCTTCCCGCAAGAAGACGGCGACTCGCAAGAAAGCGGCCGCCAAGCGGAAGCCGGTGAGACGGAAGACCGCGAGCAAGAAGCGAGTCTCGAAGAAGAAACGCGCCTGAGCTCACTTCGTTTTGCGCCGATGAAGGGCCGCCCTGAGGCGGCCCTTCGCACTTCTAGAATCGGCGACCCAGGAACAGGAAGCCGGTCCTGTTACCGCCTTCCGCGAAACCGGCGCCAAGGTAAAGCGGGCCGACGAAGGAGTCGATCCCGAGGAACAGGCTACCGGCCGCCTTGCCGTCATCCTGCAGATCGATGTCATCACCGATGGCGCCGTACTCGACCGATGCACCGACGTAGACCGGCAGGAGCTCGATGTCGTTCATCTTTCTGAAGAATACGACCTCACCGAGAACGTATTCCTCGCCACTGAGTTCGTTGGCTTCGAATCCCGATAGCTTCAGGAATCCGCCGAGCTGGAACAGCCTGGAAATTGGTGCGTCGCCATTGCGCGTCTTGCCCCCGGTTACGTTGGGAAACACTGAATAGCGGCCCCAGGTCATCGCCACACCGGCACCGAAGTTCGCCTGCTCGAAATCATTCTCGTCGCCCAGTGCGTCGCTGTGCCAATCGTAATTGAGCGAGAAAGCGTGACCTCGCCGCGGGAAATTCACGTTGTCCAGTTCGTCGACTTCGAAGCGCAGAAACAGTCGGGCGTCGTCGTAGTCTTTCTCGATATCCGCGGGCTCGCCGATCTGCAGGCTTGAGCCCACGCTGGTGAACTCGTATCCGGCCCTGATCTCGCCCCAGTTGCCGAGTTCGCGGCCGCCGGCCAGCTGGAAGCCGCCTTCGGTCACCCGGTACTCCGCGACCTTGTCACCGCCCTCGAAGAAGTTGACGTTGCGCTTGCCGTAGAAGACTGACGGATTGACGAAATAGCGCATTCTCGTGTCCAGCGGCTGATACCACTCGCTGAACACACCCGGCTCCTCGCCGACCGTCAGCTGTGTGCGCCACTCGCCGCCGAGTTCATTCATGGCAGTCTTCAGATACGCCACCCGCAGATTGAATAACGTGTTGCCCTCGAAATCGTCCTCGAGATCGAGGCCGAACTGCAGGTAGTCGGGACCCCAGCGCTTGGCGCGCGCGTCTACGACGACCCCGCTCTCACCGTCCCGGTCGGTGACCTCGTAACTGACCTTCTCGAACAACTCGAGCCCGTATATAGATTCGAGGTTGCGGTTCATCTGCCGGGTCTGCAGCGGTTCGCCGAGGGACTGTTCGATCTTGTTCTGCAATACTTCCGGATCCAGGGATGCATCCGTCTCGATCTCGACGAAGTCGACGAGCGGTGGCGGTGACCGGCGCGCCAGCCTGGCTGACTGCCAGGCTCGATACTCTTCGCCGTTCACCGCATAGGTTTTTAGAGCGGAGCGCACCGATGCTGCGGCCATGTATCCGATCTCGACCGCCTCGTCGGCGCGATCGAAGTCACCCGTCCTGATGTTCCCCAGCTCGGGCACGATGGCTATGTCTCCCGGACCCAGTGTCTTCAGGTTCCGCTCCGTGTTGGCGCGGGTCATGATCGAGGTCAGCTGGTCGGTGAGGACCACGATATCGGTGAGGTCTTCCGGCGCGTGCAGCTGCGTGCTGATGTCGACGACGATAACGATGTCGGCGCCCATGGCGCGAGCCACGTCGACAGGGAGATTGTTGGTGATGCCGCCATCCACCAGCAGCCGGTCGTCGAACACAGTGGGCGAGAAGATCCCGGGGATGGCCATGCTGCCTGAGATCGCCAGCGCCAGGTCGCCCTCGCCGAGAACCGCCATCTGTCCAGTACCGATGTCGGTCGCCACGGCACGGAAGGCAGTGGGCAGTTCGTCGAAGTCTCGTATCTCCGCGACCGGGACGGTGAACTCCTTCAGGGCCAGCGTGACCCTCTGACCCTCGATCAATCCCAGCGGCAGCTTCAGCGTGCCGGTCTCTATATCGAAACCAGGCTGTGCCTGCACCAGCAACAGGTCGTCATCGCGTTTGCGGCGGAAGCTCCGGTCCTGACGCTCGAGGTCGTCGCGAAACATCCGGTCCCAGTCCATGGCGTCTATCGCTGCGTCGATCTCGGCCGCGGACATGCCGGAGGCATACAGGCCGCCGACGATAGCGCCCATGCTGGTGCCGGCGATGTAGTCGACCGGTACCCTGGATTCCTCCAGCACCTTCAACACGCCCACATGGGCGGCGCCCCGGGCGCCGCCACCGCTGAGCACGAGCCCCACCGTGGGCCGCATCTCGTCGGGATCCGACGGCGCAGCGAGCAGTGACTGCCGATGCGGCAAAAGACACATGATGACGAGCACGACTCGCACGAGTCGCGCCAGGTCAAAGATTCTCATGTTCAGTCCTCTGGTCAGAAACAGGTTGGCGTCGTCACTCTTGCGAGGGCTGGGATATCTGCATGCCGACCAGCCGTGCCACCAATACGGTCAGATACACCTGGCCGATGATCGCCTCCAGGGTCGCGAAAGAACCGGCGATTCTGGACGTGGGCGAGATGTCCCCATAGCCCAGCGTCGTCAGCGTTACGAAACTGAAGTACTGGAATTCGTCAAGTTCGCCCAGCGGATTTATTTCAATGCCCTTGAACGCGCCCGGATCGATCACGTAGATCGCCTCGTAGAGCCACGCGAAGGCGATGCCGATGAGAAGATAGACGGACAGCGCCCCGTAGATCAGCGACATGTCGACCCGGCCCTGCTTGGCGAGGATATCGACGAGCAGCTCGTAGGCCACCAGCAGGAAAAACGCGATCCCCGCGATCTTGGCCGGCACGAAGGGATAAATGTCGAACCAGGGGCTGAAATTGATCCAGATGAGAAGCCCCATGATGATGCCCAGCGTGACGATGACTTTGAATCTCTTGCCCTGATCAGAGGTCGCGTATCCGGCGGCCAGCATGAGTATGGTCAGCAGGACCAGTTCGACGGCATCGCCCAGACCCGCCGCGCGCGCGAACGGCGCCAGAATCCACAGCGCCATCAACGCGGCGAAGAGGACGGTGTATCCGTGCGTCGGTGGATTCAGAGCCTGTGCATTTGCCTGATTTGAGTTCGACATGATCTTCCCCCGGTGTCCGTCTGTCGGGAGCAAGTCTACTGGTGTTTGCCGTCGGCACGCATCCGCCGCCCCGGGGCGGACGAATCAGATCATGTGTTGCGTAAACCCCGCCCGAGGCCGTTTGCAGTAAGCCCTGGCCATGAATCGGTCTGGGACTACCCGCGTCCGCCAGAGCTGGTGCCAGATCAGCGACGGGTCCGGGTCGAGTTTGCCGGTGTCGTCATCGCCGAGACCCGCAACGCCCTCCGCTGCCTGGAGACCGCCTCCCCGCCGACGTTCTACCTGCCGCCGACGGACGTGGATCCGAATCTGATCGTCCCGGCAGCGGGTTCCAGCTGGTGCGAGTGGAAGGGTCGCGCGCGCTACTGGAGTGTGCGTGTGGGCGACCGTGTCGCGGCCAACTCCGCATGGAGTTACCTGGCGCCCGAACAGCGTTACGCGGAGCTCGCCGGTTATCTGTCTTTCTATCCCGCGCGGGTGGATCGCTGCCTCGTCGACGGTGAGATCGTGCGGCCGCAGGAGGGCGGATTCTATGGCGGCTGGGTGACGGACGATATCGTCGGCCCCTGGAAAGGCGCACCCGGTACAGAGGGTTGGTAGGGGCACATCCTGTGCGCGCCCGACGCGCATAACCCCCTGAATTAGCTAAAATATTTTCTTTAACATAAGCCACCGCATGGTGCGCTTTGTGACGAGCGTCACCGACCCGCCGGGTCCCTCAAGACATCCTCTCAGCCGACGCCTCAGTCCCCCCTGGCGTCCGGTTCAACTCCCCGTGTCCGGACGTCGCTTGTCGAGAGGAAGGTCCATGAACAACACATCTCTCCGTGCGCTCCGCGCCCTCGTCCTCGCCACAGCGAGCCTATTCATTTTCCAGCCTGTTGCCCTGGCCGATCCGCCCGCGCGCCTGTTCTCCGGGCTGAACGATCAACCGAGAAACAGCCTGCCAGAACACGCGATGAACGCACCGGGCCTGCGTGGCCGGCTCAACCCCGGCGCCCTGGCTCGCAGCCGGCTGATGGTGACGCTACCGGGCGGCCGCAGCGCGGTGGCCAGGCAGCTGCGTCACGTGCAGGCGGACAACCGTCTCACCTGGGTCGGCGAATTCGACGGCCAGCCGGGCACCGTCGTCTCTCTGACGGTGCGTAACGGCATCGTCGGCGGCTTCCTCGACGATGGCGAACGGATCTACGAAGTGACCTGGGACGGCGCCGGCTTCCACAGCGTCTATGAGATCGACGCCGATGCCCTGCCAGACTTCGGTCACCCGCCCCTGCCTGAGGAAGTCGGTGGCGGTGATACCGGCGGCTCCGCGCCACCGGCAGCGGCCGCCAGCATCGTCCAGGACCTGCTGGTCGTCTACACGCCCGCTTCGCGCAATCGCTGGGGCGGCAGCGACCCGACCCCGGTGGAGAACCGCATCATCAGTGCTGTCGAGGCCGCCAACCAGGCCTACCAGAACAGCGCGCTGGATCTGCAGCTCAACATCGTCTACCTGGACGAGATCGCCTACACCGAGTCCGGCGACATGGGCGTCAGCCTCGATCACCTGCGACTGACCTCGGACGGTAACCTCGACAGCGCCCACACGCTGCGGGATCAGTACGGCGCCGACCTGGTTGCGCTGATCACCGAGGACAGCAACTACTGCGGCATCGCCTATGTGATGACCAGCGACAGCACCTCGTTCGCGCCCTGGGCCGTCGGTGTGACCTATTCGTCCTGCCTGACCAACCAGACCCTGGCCCACGAGATCGGCCACAACCAGGGCAACATGCACGACCGCCCCAACTCCAGCAACTCGGGCGTGTTCGCCTATTCCTACGGATTCCGGCGCTGTCTGACGGACGGCACCGGCTTCCGCACCGTCATGTCCTACAGCTGCAGCGGCGGCACCCGGGTGAACCACTTCTCCAACCCGGATGTCACCTACAACGGCTTCGCCACCGGTATCGATCATGACGTCGATCCGGCCAACTCCGCGGACGCGGTGCGCTCGATGGCGATTACAGCGCCGACCGTCGCTGCGTTCCGCGCATCGGCGGCGTCCACGCCGCCGGCAGATCCATCCAGCCTGGGCGCCAGCGCGCCGACTCATGACCGGGTGGACCTGAGCTGGTCGGATAACGCCGGCGACGAGACCGGCTTCCGCATCGAACGCTCCACGGATGGTTCGAGCTTCAGCCAGATCGCCACTCTCGGCGCCAACGCCAGCTCATACAGCGACACCGGCCGCGCCGCCAGCACCCTCTACTACTACCGGGTACGGGCCTACAACGGCGCCGGCAATTCCGGCTACAGCAACGTGGCCTCGGCCACGACCCAGGCGCCGCCGCCACCTCCGGCCACACCGGGCAGTTTCTCGGCCAGCGCCGTGTCGGGTTCGCGCATCGACCTGGGCTGGAGTGACGTAGCGGACGAAGCCGGCTACCGGCTTGAACGGGCCGACGAGGCGGGTGGGCCTTTTGATGAGATCGCCGACCTGCCGTCTGGTGCGACCAGCTACAGCGACTCTTCGCTCGAGTTGGGCGTCGAGTACCACTATCGCCTGTTTGCCTATAACGGCAGCGGTAACTCTGACGCTGCGGGACCGGTGTCCGCCCGGACACTGACGTTCAGCGACGCCTATGCCCAGTCGTCCAGCGTCAGCCAGGGCTCGATGGCCGGCAGCGTCTCCAACACCCGGGACGACGATGGCTCGACCCATCGCCTGACGGAAGCGGAGTCCGGCGGCAAGCCATCCAGACGCACCAGCCGCGCCCAGGCTACCTGGCAGTTCAGCGTCAGCCCCGGCATGACGATGAGCCTGCACGCCAACGCCTGGGTCACCGGCGACCTCGGCGAAGACAGCTTCGACTTCGAGTACTCGGTCAACGGCTCGGGATACACACCATTGTTCATGGTGGACAGCGGCGACAGCACGGCCACCTACATGGCCAGCCTGCCGGCGTCGACTTCCGGCACCGTCAGCGTCAGGGCGACGGATACCGACCGGGGCCAGGGTGCCCGGTCGCTGGAGACGCTGCATGTGGACCAGCTGATGATCCGCACCGAGTCCGACCCCAGCGCCACGCCGCCGGCCGCGCCGAGCGGGGTGAACGCCACGGCGGCGAGCCACTCTCTGGTCCGGCTCGACTGGACGGACAACGCCGGCGACGAGTCCGGTTTCCGTGTCGAGCGTTCCACCGACGGCAGTAACTGGTCTGCGGTCGGGACCGCGGCTGCAGGACAGACAAGCTACGACGACAGCGACGGATTGTCCGCCTCGGCAACCTACTATTACCGGGTCGCCGCCTTCAATGGCGCCGGCAACTCCGGCTGGGCCTCGAGCAATGCCGTCACCACGCCCGCCGCACCGGCCGGACCGTCACTGAACGCCAGCGGTTACAAGTTGAAGGGCAGGCAGAACGCGGACCTGTCCTGGATCGGAGCCGCCGGCAACGTGGAGATCTTCCGCAACGGCAGCCAGGTCGGAACCAGCAGTTCGGCCGGTGACGGGTCGGGTAGCTACACCGACAACATCGGCGCCAAGGGCGGCGGCACCTATGACTACGAGGTCTGCGATGCCGGCACCTCAGTGTGTTCGAACACTGCGCGGGTCGTCTTCTAGAGAGCGACAGACGTTCAGCGCAGCTCTGCGGCCCGCCCCCGGCGGGCCGTATCTTTTTGAGCAGCCTTAGCGGTCGGTTCGCGACTGTCTTTCCCCCGAATTTGTCTCTCGAGAAACGTGGCCGGAAATCCGGCTCTCACACCAACATCCGGCCTCCGAAAGCGTACTTATTTACAGGACGCTCTGTCCTGTCGGGGTCAGGCCGGGGGCCGGTTATTAACAGAGCCCCGCGATCCATGGACCGGATCGCGGGGCAACCCACCCGGTCAGGCCCTTTTTTGAAGGCCGGTTGAAACCGGTCATCGCTGCGGAGGGATGGAACCAGGCCGGCGCTCGTTTTCCGTCGTGAGTTGTGCGGCCCGGGGGAGCGGGGCCGCACAGATTGCCGGCCTGGCTCCGTAGCTCAGAAGTCCTGCTCCAGCCTCAAATACGGCACGCGGCCGTAGATCTCATGCTGGGTGATGTCGTAGTCGGTGCCGTCTTCATACTGGGGCGGGTCCCTGTCGAACACGTTCCTGGCGCCCACCGTCACCTGACCATTCCACGGAGTGGAATAACTCGCCTGCACGTCCCAGGTGGTGAAGGACGCCAAGTGGTCGTCGTCCTCGTCCCAGGGGCGCCGTCCGTCCTGGTCGGAGATGTAGTTGCCGACAATCGTCGCAGTGTAGTCGCCCAGGCTCCAGTTGATGGTGAGCGTGCCCCGGTCCTGTGGGTGTCCGACGTAGCCGGCCCAGTCCTGCACGCCATTGCCATCGTTGTAGTCTTTCTCATAGTTCAGGACATGCGTCCAGCGCAGTGTGGTGGAGAAATCCCCGATTCTGCCAACGGAGAAGGAACCTGTTACTTCTGCATCGAGGCCGTCGGTTTCGACCGTGTCGATGTTTTCGTACGTCGCAAAGACATTGTTGATTCTCGAAAGCGAATCCCGAGTGACCCTGCCCACCGTGGCGCCGGTCTCACCGGCCTGACGCAGGCGGAACTCCTCGTCCAGCAGGGGCTGAGCCTCTTCACCCCAGATCTGCTCGTCGATCTTTATGTTGTAGTAATCCAGGATCACCGACAGGTCATTTGTGGGGCTCCAGACGAGGCCCGCGGACCAGTTGTCCGATGTCTCCGGTTGAAGATCCGTATTACCGCCGAAACGGACCTGGCCGTCGTACCACTTGAACACGCAAGGGTGGTAACCGGGAAGCTCGTCTTCAGGCACATCGGCACGTCCGTCGCCGTCAATGTCTTCGTCCGTCTGCGAGCAACGCCAGGTATCGATGAATTCGTCACCGCTGACGACAGTTGGCTGATAGAGCGTGCTCATGTCGGGGGCGAGGAACCCCGTCCCGTAACTGGCCCGCAGGAGCATGGTGTCCAGGGGACGATAGGCGACACTCACCTTGGGATTGACGGTGGTACCGAAGTCGTTGTAATCGTCGTAGCGGCCCGCAATACTAACTTCCAGTTGCGGGAACACCGGGATGAGACCCTCCGCGAAGAGGGACTTCACCACGCGCGCACCGGAGTAGCCCTTTATTTGACCTCCGCCACCTCCGATCGCGCCGGCGGCCGTCTGCTCGTCCAGATTGAGTTCGAAGTCCTCATCCCGATATTCGAATCCAAGCGCGACCGGTACCGCGCCGTTCTCGAGCTGAAACGCGTCGAAAGTGAGCTGTCCGTCGCCACCGGTGATTCGATGCCTGGAATCACTGGAGGCTGTCGCGGTAGCACGCTGAGCCGCGGCTCGTTCGTCATCGCCGTAAGGACCGAACACGCCGAAAATGTCGAACGAACCGTTGTCGATCTCGGCCTCCAAGGCCGGGAACAGCGCCTGTCCGTTGCTGCGTGGGTTCGATGTCTGCTCGCTCCACTGGGCCGCCAGTTCCCAATCCGCGCCGCCCAGCCAGTCCACTGATCCACGTAAGCCGGCCACATAGTCCAGCAGGTTGTCATCCCAGTCGGTATCACGGTTACCGCCGGGAACGTTGCGGTAAAACACGGAGAGATCGAACGGGCCTTCCACGGTCGTATCCGGCACCCCGTCACCATCGGTGTCGACCTCTATGGACTGTCTCGCGAAGGCATCACCGCGATAGTTGGTCGGGTTGTCCGGATTGGTCGGATTCTGCGGCGCATCCTGGGACATGAACATCGACGGGAAAAGGGGTGCCGGAGCATAACGGCCGGACACCTCGTTGGAGCTGAAGATGCCGCGCGTGAAGAACTCGACCCTGTCGCTGATCTGGTAGCTTGCATCCACGAAGAAGCTCTTCGTGTCGTTGGCGGCTTCACTGGCGGCTTCACCCCAATAGGCATATTTGCAAACGGGATCGCCGAACCATCCAGGTTCTTCCCGAGACCAGGGGAAGTCCGGATCCGTCCCCAGTTCCGCCGGGCAACGAGGGTCCGGAGCCGTGCCGACGCTCAAAAAATGCCCGGCCGGGTTGCGCGGATCCTCGGTCGTCAGATAGGCAAAATAGCTCGAC
>CALDWW010000015.1 GCA_937924335.1 uncultured Gammaproteobacteria bacterium | reverse complement strand
GCCTTGATCGTCTCGCGGATCTCCGCATCGGTGACGGACACCGAGCTCACCCTGGAACGCAGCGACTCCACGTCCGGGAACATCCAGCGCAGCCGTTCCATGTTGCTCGGGTTGCCCACGTCCATGGCGGAGGCAAGCGTCGCCAGCGAGGCCCGCGGCTGCCAGGCACCGGTCTCCAGGAAGTCCGGGACCGGCCGGTTGGCGTTGGTGGCCAGCACGATGTCGCCGATGGGCAGACCCAGCTCGCGGGCGGTGATACAGGCGAAGGCGTTGCCGAGGTTGCCGGTCGGGATCACGAACCCGGGCGCGAGGCCGTCGATACGCCAGCGATCCAGCGAAGCCTGCGCGTAGTAGGCCATCTGCGGCAGCAGGCGGCCGAGATTGATGCTGTTGGCGGAATTCAGCGCCAGTTCGCCGCTCAGCTGAGCATCTGCGAAGACCGCTTTGACCAGCGCCTGGCAGTCGTCGAAGTTGCCGTCCACCGAGTAGGTGAATACGTTGTCGTCCCAGCAGGACAGCTGGTGGGCCTGGCGCGGCGAGACCAGGCCCTGCGGATAGAGCACGACGACACGGAATCCGGACCGGCGATGGAAGGCCGCCGCCACCGCGCCACCGGTGTCCCCGGAGGTGGCGACCAGGATCGTGGCGGTCTTGTCGTCCGGCCGGCGCAGGCGGCCCAGGCAAGCCGCCAGGAAGCGCGCGCCGACGTCCTTGAAGGCGCAGGTCGGGCCGTGGAACAGTTCGAGCACGGCCGGCGCGCCGGCGCCCGGCAGGTCGACCACCGGCGTGGGGAAGTCCAGCGCCTCGGCACAGATCTCAGGCAACGCGTCCGCCAGTTGGTCGCCGGCGAAGAACGGCGCCAGCAGCCGCGCCGCCGTCTCCGGCAAGGTCGCGCAGTCGTCGAAATCCTCCGGGCGCAGGACGGGCAGGGATTCGGGGACATACAGGCCGCCGTCCGGCGCCGGTCCGCGGGTGGCCGCCTCACTGAAGGCGATGCCGCCCTCTCGCTCCTGCTGGCGTGTGCTCTGGAAACGCATCGCGGCTCAGATGTTGGCGCCCAGGTAGGAGCACAGGCGCAACAGGTCGGCGAACACCCCGGCCGCAGTCACCGCCGGACCGGCTCCCGGACCGCGCACGATCAATGGATTGTCGCGATAACGGCGGGTCACGAACTGCACGACGTTGTCGGTCAGGTTGCTGCGCGCGAACGGGTGATCCAGGGACAGTCGCTCCAGCCCCACCGTTGCCCTGCCCTGGGCATCGAGTCTGCCCACATAGCGGAGCACCTCGCCGGCGCTCTGCGCCTCGCGGTAGGTCGACAGCATCTCGTCATCGAATTCAGACAGGCCGTCCAGGAACGCATCCACGTCCCCGTCGGTCAGGCACGGAGGCACCAGCGACCCGACCTCCACGTCATCGAGCTCCAGTTCCAACCCCATCTCGCGGCCGAGGATGACGATCTTGCGAGCCACGTCCATGCCGGACAGGTCGTCGCGGGGATCTGGCTCCGTATAGCCCTTCTCGCGGGCGTCCTTGACGATGTCGGAGAACGGCTGCTCGCCGTCGAAGATGTTGAACAGGTAGGCGAGCGTGCCGGACAGCACGCCCTCCACGGCCAGGATCTCGTCGCCGGTCTCGCGCAGGTCCTGCAGGGTCGAAAGGATGGGTAAACCGGCGCCCACCGTGGTCTCGTACAGATAGCGGGAGTTGCCGACGCGACGAGCGCGCGCCATCGCCCGATAGTAGTCCATCGAGCCCGTACTGGCTTTCTTGTTGGCGGTGATCACGTGGATGCCTTCGGCCAACCAGTCTGCGTAGTGGTCTGCGACCTCCTGGCTGGCCGAGCAGTCGATCATGACCGAGTGCGGCAGGTGCTCGGCGTGGATGTGGCTGAGAAAATCGTCCAGGTCCGTGTCGCGGCCGCCGCTGTCCAGCTGGGCGCGCCAGTCCGCAAGCGACAGGCGCGAGTCATCCGTCAGCATGCGGCGCGAGGTGGCGATGCCACGCACGCGGATGTCGATGCTCGAGTCCCGGCCGAGTCGCTCGAGTTCGGCGGCGACCTGGTCCAGCAACGCACCGCCGACACTGCCGGCGCCGGCCAGTCCCACGGAGACCGTCTGCGGTGACAGGTAGAAACCGGAATGCACGGCGCGCAGGGCCCGTTCGGACTCTTCACCATCGATGACGGCCGAGATATTGCGCTCCGAAGCGCCCTGGGCGATGGCGCGCACGTTGACGCCGGCGCGACCGAGAGCACTGAACAGCGTGGCGGCGACACCGGGCACGCCGCGCATGCCGTCACCGACGACCGCAAGGATGCTGCAGCTACGCTGGATTCCCACACCCTGGATCTGGCCCTGGTCCATCTCCAGCGCGAAGGCGCGGCAGACGATCTCGCGAGCGCTATCGGCGTGCTTCTCCGGCACCGCGAAACAGATGGAGTGTTCGGAGCTGCCCTGAGAGATCATAACCACGGAGATACCCGCCTCGCGCAGTGCGCCGAACAACCGGTCCGCCGTGCCGGGCACGCCGATCATCCCGGCGCCCTCGAGATTCACCAGCGCCATGCTGTCGATGATCGTAATGCCCTTGACCTGGTTGCCCTCGCCGTCGCCCGGCGCGATGCAGGTCCCGGGCTGCTCGGGCCGGAAGCTATTGCGGATATACAGCGGTATGCCGCGTTCGATCAGCGGCGCCATCGTGCCGGGGTGGATTACGCGGGCCCCGAAGTAGGCGAGTTCCATGGCCTCGTTGTAGGTCAGCTGGGGGATCACCGCGGCCTCTTTGACGACCCGTGGGTCGCCACTCATCACGCCGTCGACATCGGTCCAGATCACGACGGTTTCCGCCTCGAGCAGCGAACCGAAGATCGACGCGGAGAAGTCACTGCCGTTGCGTCCGAGGGTCGTCGGGATGCCTGCAGCCGTACGGGCGACGTATCCGGTGATGATGAGCAACTCGTCGCGATGATCTGCGAGCGCCTTTTTGAGTCGCTGGCTCGAATCCTGCCAGTCCACCACCGGACCGAGTTCGGCCTGCTCTATCGTCAGAACGTCGCGCGCGTTGAGCCAGCCCGACGGGACACCCTTCTCCGCGATCAGGCCCGATAGAAGCCGCGCCGACCAGATCTCGCCATAACCGGAAACCAGGCTCTCCGCCTCGGACGGCGCGCTGCGCAGCAACTCGATCGCTTCCAGCACCGAGGCGATAGTCTCCAGGTCCTCACCGAAAGCCCTGATGTACTCAGGGCCGGCCGTTCCGCCTAACAGGTCGTGCGCCAGCCCCTCGTGATGGACCCGGATATCCTCGATCTGCGCCGCCAGGGCAGTCGGCCGGGCAACGGCCAACTCCAACAGGGAGAGCAGGCGGTCCGTGATACCGAAAGACGCGGAGACCACGGCGGCGCAACGCCCGTTTCGGCTGCCGGTCAGAATGTCGGCCACGCGACGGAATTCGTCGGCGCCGGCCAGGCTCGCGCCGCCGAACTTGTGGACTGTCCACCGGGGGTTCATCTGTCTGCTCTCTCGCTCTGATCCGGTTAGGGGACGAAAGATGGAAGCCTAAGGGATCGGATGCTGCGGGACAACATACGGGCCTGACCGGCAGGCGCGGCACCCCTCGACAGCCTCAGGGCTGGGTCAGCCCCTCCCGGATCGCATAGCGGGCCAGCTTCACCCGATCGTGAATATCCAGCTTGTCCATGAGATGGTCGCAGTGTTTCTCGACGGTCTTGGGAGAGATCCCCAGCAGCTTGGCTATCTGTTTCTTCGGCATTCCGGCGGCCAGGTATCCGAGGATCTCCCGCTCACGCGGCGTCAGCAGGTTCAACCGGCTGCTGCCGCTGGCTGCCAGGCTGACTCCGCCGGGCTCCAGTACGATCCTGTCGCTGACGGACTTGGAGAATCGCGTCGCGCCACGGGACGCACGACGCACGGCATCTATGACGACTTCCGCCGGTTCTTCCTTGGACAGATAGCCCAGTGCCTCGATCTCCAGCGCCTGATCGATGTACTGATCGTTGACGTAGGCACTGAGGAAGACGAATCCGACGTCCGGCGCCGCTTGGCGGATCGTCCTGGCGGCATCGAAGGACGATATGCCGGGCATGTCGATGTCCATCAGGATGATGTGCGGGGCATGCTCGCGCGCCTCGTGTATCGCAGCGCCCGCGTCCGACGCCGTGGCGACCACTTCGATGTCCGGCTGAGCAGCCAGCCGCTCCGCCAGCACGTCCCGCACCAGCGCGTGATCATCGACCACCATGACCCGGATGTGCTCCGTCATGGCGCTTCCTCGCCGCCGGATCTGGACCGTGTCAACGCCACGGCCAGTCGGCGCAGATCGCCGACTCGCACTGGCTTGCGCAGCAGCATGACGTCGGCATCCAGGCCCTGCTCCATCTCCGGAGACAGTTCATGAGTGAGAATGATGGCCGGCCCGAGGTAACCGTACTCGCGGATCTTTTCGAGACATTCCACGCCGCATCCGCCGGGCAGATCGTAGTCGAGGACGACCAGGTCCGCGCACAGCTCGCCGTCCCTGTACAACGACCTGAATGCAGGACAACTGGTCACCGGAGAGACGCTGAACCCGGCGTCCTCCAGGGCGGTCACCAGGATGTCGCGTACATAGGCATGGCCCTGAGCCAGGAAGACGCTCCCCGAGCCACTCACCTCTATGCCCTCCTCTGCCACGACCTCGTCCGTCGCGGCGGGCGCCGGCACGATCGGGAGGGTCAGCGTCACCACCGTGCCCTCGCCGGGGTGGGAGTCGATACGGAGCATCCCGCCATGGTCCTTGACGATACCGTGGACGACCGAGAGACCCAGCCCGGTGCCGTGCTCAGTGTCTTTGGTCGTGAAGAACGGCTCAATGGCCCGCTGCAAGACCGCCGGGTCCATGCCAATGCCCGTGTCCGCGACGCTGAGCGCAAGCTGTCGGCCATGGTCGTGATCCGGGTCCGCTTCTGCCTCCAGTTTGATGGTGACCTCGCCACCGTCCGGCATCGCGTCCCGGGCGTTGACCACCAGGTTCAGTAGTACCTGCTGGAGCTGACCCCGGTCACCGAAGACCCATACCTTGGGTTGTGATCCCGGATCCAGGTTCAGTCGTATGGTCCCGGGCAGCACCCTGCGAAACCAGCGGGCGTCTTCCTGGATCTGCGCGACCAGCTCGATGGGCTTCTTCTCGGTCGCGCTCTTACGACTGAACGTCAGCAGGCCGCGGGTGACTCCCTGGGCCTGATCCGCGGCCTCCTCTACCCGGGCGAGGGACTGGCGGGCCGGATGCTCGGGTGGCAGCCGTTCCCTGGCCAGGGTCGCGAAACCGCGGATCGCCGTGATCAGGTTGCTGAAATCATGGGCGATCCCGCTCGCCAGACGCCCGACTGCCTCCATCTTCTGAGCCTGGAGTAGTTCGGCCTCCAGCCGGCTCTTTTCCACCAGCTCCTGTTCGAACGCCGCGCTGCGTCTGCGTACTCGCCGCGCCAGGGCCAGCCACATGAGGACACAGATGCCGACGATAGCCATGCCGACGCCGAGCGAACGCAACTCGTGGCGACGATGGCCTACGAGTTGCGCCTGCAGGTGCACTCGATACGCCTCGATGAAACGCCCTGAGGCATCCTCGAAGCGATCCGCAAGAACCCCCTGGTCGCTGCCTGACAACAGCGCCAGGGCCTCGGGGACCTGTCCCGCGGCGGCCAGTTGAATCGCCTCCGACTGGTTGCGGCGGAGGTCCGTGACGGCATCCCGGGTATCGGTGAGGGCACCGGTATCGTAGCCCGGCTGCGGAGCACCTATGGCGGCATCCAGAGAGGCGATGAGATTTCGCTCGACGCTCTCGTACCGCCCCAGCCACTCCTGGTCACCGGTCGCGACCAGCATGGTCGCCGCGAACGCAAGCTGCTGCTCCCGCTCCACGACCAGATCACGCAAGGCCTCGCCTTGAAGATACGCCCGGGCGAGTTCGCTGCCAACCCGCAGGGTGACGTTGACGTGATAGGTGAGTAGCCCGAACAAACCGAACGTCAGGACACTGGCGATCAGGATCCAGGTGCCCGGGCGCGCCAGGGGCAACGTAAGGCCCGAATCGGGGTTTGTCTGATCCCTGTTCACTGACTTCAATGGTCGGGCGGCCGCTCTGCGGGCACCTGCAGCACTCCGGTGAGCCGTCTATCGGATGTCTCTAGTGTATGAATTGACGCCTGCATGACCATGATCCAAAGCAATAAACCAGCCTGACGGGATTGCTGGCGGATTCACCGGATTGACTGCCAGCGCCCGACCCGGGGGATGAGTTGCGGATGCGCCCGAGGGTGGGCGTTGAATCGTCTGCGTGAAAGCCTCATCCTGCGCGATCGGACACCGATGTCCGGGGAGCCCGCGAGTGAGCCTGCCAGTCGACCCCTTGTCACCGTCAATTATCCGGAGCCGCTTCGGGATCGATGCGCGGACCATCGAGCCGCTGGGCGCTGGCCTGATCAACCAGACGTTCCTCGTGACCAGCCAGGACGGTGACCGGTTTGTCCTGCAGCGACTCCACGACATTTTCCCTCCCGGGATCAATCTGGACATCGAGATCGTCACGGCGCATCTGGCTGACAGGGGTCTGCAGACCTCGAGACTGGTCAGAACGACGGGCGGAGAATTGTGGCTGGAGGAGGACGGCCACGTCTGGCGCATCATGACTTACATGGCCGGGATTTGCGTGGAGCGCATAGCGTCCGGGGACCTCGCCAGGGAAGCCGGCGCCCTGCTCGGCCGTTTCCACCTGGCGCTGGCGGACCTCGACCATGACTTCCCGCACGCGCGTGGCGGTATCCACGATACGCCTCGTCATCTGCGCAACCTGGAATCCGCCTTGGAAAAGCACCGGAATCACCCCGCCTTCGACCATATCGAGCCGCTCGCGACATCCATCCTCGAGGCCGCAGCAGGCCTCGATCCATTGCCCGACACCCCGGCGCGGATCGTGCATGGGGATCCGAAGATCACCAACTTCATATTCGACCCGGATTCGGGCAAGGGCGTCTGCATCGTCGACCTGGACACGCTGAACCGCATGCCGCTGCCGCTGGAGATGGGGGACGCCCTGCGTTCGTGGTGCAACCCGGCGGGCGAGGACGCGGTGCGCACCGGCTTCTCCGCCGAACTTTTCCAGGCCGCGCTGGAGGGTTATCGCGATGCGTCGGGCGACTGGTTGACGGATGCCGAGACGAGCGCCTTCGGACTCGGCACGATGACCATCCTGGTGGAATTGGCGGCCCGCTTCTGCGCGGATGCGCTCAACGAGTCCTACTTCGGCTGGAACCCGAACCGTTTTCCGAGCCGCAGCGAACACAATCGGGTCAGGGCCGAGGGGCAACTGGTGGCCTATCGAGACTTCGTCGCCAAGCGGGACCGCCTCGAAAAGCTTGTTGAGGATGTCTTCGGCGGCAATCCGTCTTGAGCGCATCGATGACCGCGTCGCCGCCCATCCTGCGTAACGAGTGATGACCGGGTCATCCATGAAGATCGCCTGTCTGAAACACGTTACCTACGAAGGCCCCGCCTATCTGCCGGACTGGGCCGCACGCCACGGTCACACCCTGGACGAATTCCTGGTGCCGGAGACCGGGCTGCCGCCGGCAGGGCAATTCGATCGGGTGATCATCATCGGCGGACCCATGAGCGTGTGGGAGACCGATCGTCACCACTGGCTGTCCGATGAGAAACGCTACCTGGCCTCGCTGGTGGACGCGGGTGTCCCCGTGCTGGGCATCTGTCTGGGTGCCCAGCTGCTAGCGGAACACCTGGGGGCATCCGTCCGGCCCGGTGAGCTGAAAGAGATCGGCTGGTTCCCGGTCCAGACGCATGCCGACATCACGGCTACATGGCTGGGGGACGCGCTGCCCGAGCGCTTCGAGACCTTCTTCTGGCATGGCGACTATTTCGACCTGCCGAAAGGCGCTGTCCCGGTAGCACGCAGCGCCGCCCATGAAATCCAGGGTTTCGTCCACGGTCCGCATCTGGCGCTGCAATTCCATCTAGAAGCGACGCCGCAGTGGGCCGAACGGCTGGCCCGCCGGGACGTCCATGAACTGGTACCGGCGGCGTACGTGCAGACGGCCGAAGAGATCACCGGCGCCCCTGCCGACCGCTATCGGGACAGTCATCGGCTGTTGGAGGCCGTGCTGGGCCGCTGGGCCCGATAGGCAGGCGGGACCGATCCTGAGGGCCAGAGGGCTTTACTCGGGCCGCGGATCGCGCCATGTTCTAGGTACCCGGAGACTTCTGGCGGCAACATGCCCACAAACGTCACACCCGAATACAAGAAAGCCGAGGAAGCCTACCGCGCCGCCCGCGAACCGCGTGACAGGCTCGACTGCCTCAAGGAGATGCTTCGCACCATCCCCAAGCACAAGGGAACGGAGCACCTGCAGGCGGACATCAAGAGCCGCATCAAGCAACTCACGGAGGAGTTATCGGGACCGAAGAAAGGCGGCAAACGCTCGGGCCCGAGCTACTCGGTGAGACCGGAGGGTGCCGCCCAGGTCGCATTGATAGGCCCGCCGAACTCCGGCAAGTCGTCGCTGCACCAGAAGCTCACTCACTCGCGCAGCGAGATCGGCGCGTGGCCGTTTACGACACAGCTGCCGGTGCCGGGCATGCTGCCCTTCGAGGATACCCACTTCCAGCTTGTGGACCTGCCACCGCTGGCCGAGGAGTTCACGATCCCCTGGTACGCCACGCCCTTGCAGAGCGCAGATTCGGCACTGCTCGTCGTCGACTTGTCGGAACCCGCCTGCGCGGAGCAGACCCAATACGTTCTGGACTGGTTGTCGGAACGGAAAATCCACCTCAACCCGGAGTGGCCCGCGGCGGGCGGCCAGGACAGCGGAGTCGGCGACCCGGACTCCGACCCTTTCCGTATCGTCCTGCCGGCACTGATCCTGGCAAACAAGTTCGATCTGGATCCGGATCCCCGCGAAGCGGATGCACTGAAGGAGTTGTTACAGATCGATCTGCCGCATCTGTATACCTCCACCGAGACCGGACAGGGTATGGACGAGATCGGCGCATTCTTGTTCGAGAATCTCGGAGTGGTCAGGGTATACACGAAGATTCCCGGCAAGCCCGCAGAGACAGACAAACCGTTCACGGTGATGCGCGGAGCCACGGTGCATGACGTCGCCAGGCTGGTGCACAAGGAGATCGCGGGCGGGCTGCGTTTCGCACGCATCTGGGGCCGGCATGTCTACGACGGCCAGCAGGTCGGACCGGAGCATGAAGTCGAGGATCACGATGTCGTCGAACTCCACATGGCCTGAGTGGGCAGATGCCTCCACCAGCGTGGCCGCCGCCCACCGGCCGCAATGTCGTCGTCGACACCGTGGTGGCCTGGCGCTGCTCCTGCTGTTCGCATCGTTCGTGAGCGGCGGCCCGGTCGAGGCGCAGGAACCGGAGCCTGCACCGGCGGCCGGCATGTTCCTCGTGGCCTCCCGCGATCTGCAAGTCCCGTTCTTTACCCGCAGCGTGATCCTGCTGCTGCAATACGACCGCAGCGGCGCGATGGGGCTGATCGTGAACCGGCCGACCGAGGCGGTGCTGTCGGATGCCATCCCGGCGACCAAGGGGCACGGCGGCGACAGGCACCACCTGCACTTCGGTGGGCCGGTCTCGGTCCAGAGCGTGTTGTACATCACCCGGTCCAGCGAAGCGTTACCCTCCGGCGTCTCCGTGCTCGAAGACCTGCAGGTCTCGGGGCACTTGTCCTCGCTACAGGCGCTGTTGGCGGACTCCGCAGATGCGGTCGAGCTGAAAGTGTTCGCCGGCTACTCGGGCTGGGCACCCGGTCAACTCGAGGCCGAGATCCAGCGTGGCGGCTGGCACGTCATGCCGGCCAGTGCCGAACAGGTGTTCGAGCCGGACGGGGAGCGCCTGTGGCGGGACCTGGCGCCGCCGCCGGCACCCCTGAGCGCGCGGCTGACCTACCACGATGATCACGACTTCATCAGACCTGACCGATAGCGGACAGTCCCCGGCTCGAGCGATGTCCGTAGCCCTGCGGCGACCCCGGATCGACGACCTCGGGGCTCAATTACTGCGTGGCCTGCCATTCGAGGACGGTCGGCCTGCAGGAACACAGGGCGGCTGAGTCCTCAGGGTGTCGGGGTGGCGCAACTTCAGGCAAGCACCGCAGCCATCACTAATCTGGTGTAATGACCCTTCGGGCAATGTGATCACGCCTACGTCCACCAGTATCAGACAGGAGCCTCACACAATGAATAAGGAAGCCAGGAAATTCGACGTCGTGGTGTGGGGCGCCACGGGCTTCACCGGCCGGCTAGTGGCTGAGTACCTGTTAGAGGCGTATGGCACCGGCGACAAGCTTAAGTGGGCCATGGCCGGACGCAATCTGCAGAAACTGGAAGAGGTCCGCGCTGGACTCGGCCCGGATGCTGCAAAAGTGCCCTTGGTAACGGCCGACAGCCACGACCAGGCATCACTGGACGCGCTGGTCGCAAGTACTTCGGTCGTCTGCTCCACGGTTGGCCCGTTTGCCAAACACGGCAGCGGCCTGGTCACCGCCTGCGCGGAGACCGGCACCGACTACTGCGACATCACCGGGGAGGTCCAGTGGGTGCGACGGATGATCGATACCTGCGAGGAGAAAGCGAAGCAGTCGGGCGCCCGGCTGGTTCACTGCTGCGGATTTGACTCGATACCTTCCGACCTGGGCACGCTGTTCACCCACCGCCAGATGGAGCGTCTCCATGGCGGCCCCTGCGAAGAGGTCAAGCTCCGCGTCCGGCGCATGAAAGGCGCCTTCAGCGGCGGGACCGTCGCCAGCCTGCTGAACGCGCTGGACGAAGCCCGGGCCGACCGCGACGCGCGGCGCACCATGGGTAACCCGTATGGGCTCAACCCCAAAGGTGAAGAAGATGGCCCGGACGGCCCTGACCAGAAGGACGTCCGCTGGGATGCCGACGCAGACTCCTGGACAGCGCCCTTCGTCATGGCAGCGATCAACACCCGCGTGGTCCGTCGCAGCAATGCCCTCATGGACTACGCCTACGGTCGCGATGCCCGCTACGAAGAGGCCGTCATGACCGGTCGCGGGGCCGCCGGCTGGGCGCGTGCCGCGAGCATGACTGCCGGTCTCGGCGCTTTCCTGGTCGCCGCATCGATTGGCCCGGCGAAAGCCCTGATGAACAAGCTGTTCCTGCCACAACCCGGTGAGGGCCCCGACCCCGAGGCGCGGGAAAGCGGTTACTTCGACATCCGCCTGATCGGCAAGAAGGGTCCGCATATTGTCCGAACCCGGGTAACGGCCGATCGGGACCCGGGATACGGCGCCACCTGCAAGATGCTGGGCGAGAGCGCGGTCTGTCTGGCGAAGGACCCCCTGGATGTCGCCGGCGGGTCCTGGACACCCGCGTCGTGCATGGGCGAGAAGCTGATCACGCGCCTCGTGCAACGTGCCGGGATGAGCTTCGACCTGCTCTAGTCATCCCCCGTTTGAGCGGCTGCGGATCAGGGGACCTTGAGCCCACCGCCCCCCGGGACACCACTGCCAGGCATACCGCCGGCGGCGCCGCCGCCGCTACCTGGCACGATGATGGAGGACGCAGCCTCGCGCCTCATCTCCTCGAGCCGCTTCATGGTGTCCTCGATGGCCACCTCCGCAGACTCGGCAAACTTGAGGGCCGCCTCGCCCAGGGAGCCGGCGTCGATCTCGAACGTGATCGGCAGGCCACCGGCCGGCGTCAGGATCTGTGTCTGTCCGACATAGACAACACTGCGGGTCGTGTCGGGTCCACCGTCCTTGGTGACAGGCGTCAGCCGCTGGATAGTGCCCACGCGCCGATCGGTGAAGAGTTCCTCCTGGTAGAGGTCCCCATGAGCCATTCTCAGGTCGGCTTTCTGCTGTTCGTCGGCCATTGGTGTTGGTTCCTGCATGTCTGAATAACAAGATAACCGCGAAGCTTACCATCCGGCTCCGACGGGTGTCTCAGGCCCGTCCTCTATTCGGACCCGACCACGGTCACCGGATGGACCGGGCGCTCGCCAGCGGCCTGATAGAGCGGCATCATCCTGGGGATGAGCACGGCCAGACGCGACTGGCGATTCTGCGGATCGGGATGGGTACTCAGAAATTGCGGGGGGCGCGACCCGCCGACCTGATCCATCTTCTGCCACAGAGTGACGGCGGCGCGCGGATCGTAGCCCGCCCTGGCCGCAAGCTCGAGCCCTATCTGGTCAGCCTCGGATTCCGCGGCCCGGCTATTTGGCAAAGCCACCGCCAGCGTCGCCGCGGCAGCCGCTGCCGCCATGGCGCGCGGGTCATCAGAACCCAGACCGATGGCCAGCACACCAATCTGGGTGGCCATGGCCACGGACATTTTCTCCGCCGTGTGATTGGCCAGCGCATGGGCGATCTCGTGGCCCATGACCTGGGCGAACTCGTCGTCGGTCGGGTCCAGCTTCCTGATCAGCCCCGTATACACCGCCATGCGGCCACCAGCCATGCACCAGGCGTTCACCGTATCGGGTTCGTCGATGATGGCCACCGACCAATCCCAGCGCCCGGAATCCGGGCGCATCTGCACCGCCTGCGCAACCAGGCGTCCCGTGATCCCCGCCACCCACTGCGCGGCAGCAGGATCCTCGAGCAGTTTGCCGTCTTCCTCCAGACGGCCAATCTCGCTGAGATACGCCTGCCGGGAGGCCGAGATGGCCGTCTGCTCGGAGACGAGCATCAGCTGCGTCCGGCCCGTGGGACTGGTCGCGCAGCCAACCAGCAAGGTCGCCAGCACCAGAGATATGAGCTTGCGTTGACTCATGACACTCCAGACTCTCCTTCTGACGGCGGTGTCGACGGGATCGGTTGATATCGGCGCCACATCCCTCCAGGGCATGGCCCGGTCCGAAATTTCATCAACTGACACCCTGAATAATAGCCAAGCGCGAGCGAGGAGAGTACGTGGATACCGGTGGAGGTCGTGGGGATGCCCGCGTCAGGGCAACGGAACCTGGACGACCTGTCGCTGCGCCGACACGAACCGATATCGCACCAACCATCAAGCAGCCGACCTGTGCTCAGGACTGGCTATTCGATTGGCCGATGATCTCGCCGATCAGTTCGTCCTTCTGTTGCCAGCGCCCTGACAGCCAGTCCTGAAAGCGCTGTCTGAATTCGGCGTCTTCCATATAGTCGCCGTCGGTAATCCAGGACTCGATCGGCTCCGACCGCACGTCGACCACGATCCGTTTGACTCGGCCACAGCATAGGTCCCAGAGACTGGGCGCCCCGTCACCATAAACGATAGTGACGTCTATGAGGGCGTGCAGGATATCCCCCATCGCACCGAGCGCGAACGCCGCACCGCCGGCGCGCGGCGGCATGAGATGGCGGTAGGGAGATTCCCGATGAGATCGTTTGTCCTCGGTGGATCGCGTGCCCTCTACGAAATTGATCACGGTCGTCGGCGTGTCGCGGAATTTTTCGCAGGCCTTGCGCGTCGCCTCCAGATCGCGGCCGCGCATCTCCGGATGGCGCTCCAGATACTCACGCGTGTAACGCTTCATGAAAGGCATATCCAGTGCCCACCAGGCGATACCCAGGAATGGAACCCAGATCAGCTGATGCTTGATAAAGAATTTCAGGAACGGAATGCGGCGATTGAACACCGCCTGCAAGGCCAGGATGTCGACCCACGACTGGTGATTCGAGATCATCAGATACCACTGCCGGCGCTCCAACTGCTCCAACCCGCGGATGTCCCAGCGGATGGACTGAGTCAGTGCGAGTATGACCTTGTTGAAGCTGATCCAGTTCTCGGCGCACGCGATCAGGATATCGCCCATGATCTTGTGCCAGCCTTTGAGCGGCACCAGCAACTTCGCGAAAGTGAAGGCAAGGATCGGTATGAACCACAGGATGACGTTCAGCGTAAACAGCGAGATCGTCAGGGATCCGCGGAGCGTTGCGAGGACCGGGATACGCATTGATGAGTCAGTTCCTGGTAGGCGGCGAGACTATTGTATCCATTGTCTGCGCTTCAGCGTCACTGGGAATCCTCTGCTTTGAGTGCGTCGATCCTTGATCGCCCAGACCAACCTGGCAGAACATGCCAAGGGGCGGCAAGGGATCTCGCATGGTCTGCAGATAGTGTTCGTCACTCCTCTCTACGCAACGGCACTGCGGAATGGATTCAGGGTAATTCCTTGATCCAGCCGGCGTCCTTGATCCAGGTGCGTGTCAACAGATCAATCACCCCTGCCTTTTCCAGCGCCTTTAGGTAGTTGTCCAGCAGACTGTGGAGCTGAGGATCCGCCGCGGAGACCGCCATGCCGATGGGCTCGATCGTGAACGGCGTATCCGGCGTGACGAATCCGGCCTCCGGATAGCGCAACACCGTGAGCACGCAGATGGGCATGTCTGCGACCAGCGCGTCGATCTCGTCGGCGAGTAGCCGCTGGACACCGACATCGTAATCGGAAAATGTCATCGCGGTCGCACGTGGCAGTGCGCGCTCGACGAACGTCAGGCTGGTAGAGTTCTCAAGCACACCGATGCGGATCGCATCCCGGTTGATCTGGGTCGGGTCCTGCACTTTGCCCAGTGTCGTGGCTTTGGTGATGACGGACTTGCCCGACAACATATACGGGCCGACAAACCTGGCTGCGCGGGCGCGATCAGCGGTGATCGCCATCCCGGACATCACCACATCCACCTCCCCTTCCTCCAGCGACTCCAGCAGCCGACCGAACGGTCTCTCCACGATCTGCAGCTCCAGCCTCAGTCCATCAGCGATGATGTTGGCCAGGTCCACCTCCATACCCATAAGCTGTGCGTCACGATTGCGGAAGGTAAATGGCGGCTGGCTGGCCGACATGCCCACTCTGATCGTGCCCCGCTCGACAATGCCGTCCAGTACGGGGCTGTCCTGAGCGAGCACGATGCCACTAAAGGCAGCGATCCCGATAAGGGTAAACGCGCGTGCGAATAGGCGGGCGAAACTCATTTTCATCGTCGTTCCTTGCGAAGATGTCCGGGGCATGTCTCAACCCGGCACAGTGTCCGCATAATCGGCCCACACGTCCAGCGGGCCCGCGCCATGGTGCCTGGCGCCGCCCGAGCGTGCGCTGGCAGGTTCTGGCGTATATGATCCCATCACAAGATTTATCGGCATGGCAAAGCCTGGTCGTGGGGAGGAGCGATGACAGATCTGACCAAGCAGGGTCCGGACGCACAATTCATTCGTAACATGATGGAGTCGGCGATCCGTATCGGCATCGTGCTGGCCCTCGTCCTTTGGTGCTTCAGCATCGTCAAGCCATTCGTCTCGATCATCCTGTGGGGCGTGATCATTGCGATCGCGATCGCGCCGAGTTACGAGTCCCTCGCTGCGAAGCTCGGAGGAAAACGCGGTCGCGCTGCACTGCTGTTCACGCTTTTGATGTTGCTGATCCTTATCGTGCCGGCCTCCATGCTGACCGGCACAATCGTCGATGGTGCCAAGACAGTCGCGGACCGGCTGCAGGAAGGCAGCATCACCATCCCACCGCCGCCGGATAGCGTCGCTGGCTGGCCGTTGATCGGTGAACAACTGAGCCGCTTCTGGGAGCTGGCATCGACCAACCTGGCGGAAGCAGTGGACAGGGTCGAACCGCAGATCCGCGACATCAGCCGTTGGCTGCTGGGTGCCGCCGCCGGTGCCAGCGTGGGCCTGCTCAAATTTGTTGCCGCAGTCATCATCGCCGGCGTGCTGCTGCCCCGCGGCCCGGAGTCACAGAAGTCGGCCGACAAGGTATTTCGCCGCATCGCCGGCCCACGAGGCGAAGAGTACGGGCAGCTCACCACGTCAACGATCCGCAGCGTTGCGCGCGGCATTCTCGGCGTAGCGCTCATCCAGGCGACCCTGGCCGGCGCCGGACTCCTCGCAGTCGGGGTCCCGGCAGCCGGCCTGTTGACCGTACTGATCCTGATGCTGTGTATCGTCCAGCTTGGGCCGGGGCTGATTCTGATCCCGACGGCGATATGGCTGTTTTCGGGAGACAGCAATATGGCCGCTATCCTGTTCACCATCTACATCATCCCGGTCATCCTGATCGACAACGTACTAAAACCCATCCTGCTGGGTCGCGGAGTCGCGGTGCCGATGCTCGTGATCTTCCTGGGTGCAATAGGCGGTTTCATCTCCATGGGCATCATCGGGTTGTTCGTGGGATCGATCGTCCTGGTAGTCGGCTACACTTTGATGACGGCCTGGCTGGATAGCGGTCAACCTGATCAGACTGACTGGCTTGATACTGATCAAACCGGGGTGCCGAACGATTCGGACGAGCAGGCAGAGATGCCGGCGCCGGGATAACCGGGCGAGGCAACAACCAACGGATCAATCCTGGGCTGTAAATCGCGACGACGTGAGTACATCGCTTGAAACCC
The DNA here is from genome assembly GCA_937924335.1 of uncultured Gammaproteobacteria bacterium. Taxonomy (GTDB): domain Bacteria; phylum Pseudomonadota; class Gammaproteobacteria; order Steroidobacterales; family XN24; genus JAHEFR01. Next base: position 41,169 of record CALDWW010000015.1, on the reverse strand, counting down.
TGAGCCCCTGCCTGAGCATCTGTCACGAGTGTGACCTGCTCAACGATGTGCCGCCTCTGCCTCCGGACGGCTGCGCGCGATGCAGCCGCTGCGGACATATCCTCTTCCGAAATCCCGCAAACTGCGTCGACAGGACATTGGCCCTGACCATCTCGGCCATGATGCTGTGGATCGTGGCCAACCTGTTCCCGTTCCTGTCGTTCGGCATGCCCGGCAATCTCGTCCATACCAACCTGATCAGTGGCGTGATTTCGCTTTATGAACAGGGTCAGACCATCCTCTCGATCGTCGTTCTCGTCACCAGCATCATCGCGCCGGCCCTACAGATCGCCGGCCTCTTGTATGTGCTGGCTCCCTTGAGTCGCGGCCGTCGGCTGCCTTCGGCACGGCGCACGATGCGCTGGCTGGGTCACATCAAGCCATGGAGCATGATGGAAGTTTTCCTGCTCGGCATCCTCGTCTCCATGGTCAAGCTGGGCGGCATGGCCGACGTGATCCCGGGCGTGGCCCTGTGGGCGTTCTGTTGCCTGATCGTGGTGCTATCATGGGCGCTTTCGATCCTTGAACCACTCGTCCTCTGGGGACAGCTGGACCGGGCGGAGCGAGTCGGGGGACCGGAGAGACAATGACCGGGGATGTCACCAACGCGATGCAATCCTCGCTGGCGGGCTGCCATACCTGTGGCCTGGTCAACCGGCTCGGGCATGAGCATCACTACCAGTGCCCCCGGTGCGGCAGCGACCTCCACTTCCGCAAGCCGCAGAGCATGGAGCGCAGCTTCGCACTAGTGGTGGCGGCGATCATTTTTTATGTTCCCGCCAACCTGTTGCCGATCACGCATACCGCCGCGCTCGGCAAGGTCCAGTCTGACACCATCATGAGCGGCGTGCTCTACTTCATCGGCCACGGTGACTGGCCGCTCGCGCTGGTCATATTCACCGCCAGCGTGGCGGTGCCGCTGCTGAAACTGCTGATACTCTCCTACTTACTGTGGTCTGTGCACCGCAGGTCGACCAGCCGCCAACTGGACCGCACCAAGCTGTATCGCCTTACCGAAGCGGTCGGCCGCTGGAGCATGGTCGATGTCTTTGTCGTCACGGTCCTGGTGGCGCTGGTACAACTCGGATTCCTGGCCAACATCCAGGCCGGTCCCGGCGCACTATATTTCTCTATGGTCGTTATCATTACCATGTTCGCGGCCATGGCCTTCGATCCCCGGCTGATCTGGGATAGTCCAGAGGTAAACGATGAACGAGAGAACTGAATCCGGATCGCCTGCCGTCGCCGAGGCGGTCATCGGCGAGAAACCAAAATTCTCGCTGGTCTGGGTCGTACCCATCGTCGCCGCCATCATCGGCGCCTGGCTGGTCTACAAGGCGATCACCGAGGAAGGCCCCACCATCACCATCACGTTCCAGACGGCCGAAGGACTGACTGCCGGCAAGAGCAAGATCAAGTACCGCAACGTCGAGGTCGGCACAGTAGAGAACATCGACCTGGCCGACGACCTTGAGCACGTTGTCGTCACGGCCAAGATGAGTCCGGGCTCGAAGCCCTATTTGCGTGATGGCACCCGCTTCTGGGTTGTCAGGGCCCAGGTCACGGCAGGCGAGGTGCGGGGACTGGGGACCTTGTTGTCCGGCGCGTACATAGGTATCGATCCGGTAGCCGAAGGGCCGAAGCGCCGGGATTTCCTGGGACTCGAGAAAGCCCCTGTACTCGAGACGGACAGGGAAGGACGACGATTCACGTTCAAGACAAGGCAGCTCGGGTCCCTATCGACAGGCGCGCCGATCTATTACCGACAGTTCTCGGTCGGCCGTGTACTGGATTTCCGTCTCGAACTCGATGGGTCGATAACGGGAGAGTTGTTCGTTTACGCGCCTTATGACCAGCTGATCAAGGAGAGTACGAAGTTCTGGAACGCGAGCGGCGTCGAGGCGAGCCTGACCGCGGAAGGCTTCCACGTGGATACCCAGTCGCTGACCGCGATGCTGGTCGGCGGTATCGCGTTCGATACGCCGGAGTCCCTGGCACTGCGTAGCGAAGTCGAAGAAGACTACGAGTTCTTCATCTACGACAACCGCCTCGAGTCCCTGCAGCGGGAATACAAGATCGAGGAGCACTGGGTGCTGATCTTCAAGGAGTCCGTCCGCGGGCTGACCATCGGGTCCCCGGTCGAATTCTATGGGCTCAAGATCGGCGAGGTCGTGGATATCACGTTCGAGCACGATTACGACACGCTCAGTTTCAGCGTACCCGTCCTGATCAAGCTGGAGCCCGAGCGACTCGCGGGTGACCAAGAGGTCAGAAAGCCCTCTGCCGAGCGCGATACGGAGCTCATCAACCGCGGCTGGCGAGTCCAGCTCGGATCCGGGAACCTGGTCACAGGCAGCAAGGTGATCAACTTCGTGCAGCTGCCGAACGCGCCCCCCGCGGAACTCGGCGAGTGGAAAGGTTACCCGGTGTTCCCGACGGCCCCGTCCTCGTTGCGCAATCTCGCGGCGGACATCGGCCGGGTCGTGGACAAGATCGAGGACATTCCATTCAACGAAATCGGTGATAACCTCAACGCGACCGTCGCCGGACTCAACGAGATCGTCAACAGCCCCGAGCTGAAGAACACGATCGCCGGCCTCGGCAAGCTCGCCGACCAGCTAGGCAACGACGTAGCCCCGGCGCTGAACTCCGTGCTGATCAAGGCGGAGATGACACTCGATTCGGCCAGAAGCCAGATCGCCGCGGATTCCGTGACGACACAGGAGTTGCGTCGTCTGCTTACCGAACTGGGTGACACGGCGCAGGCTATCCGGACGGTCGTCGAATACCTGGAACGCAATCCAGAGTCCCTGATCAAGGGCAAGGAGGACAGACAGTGATGCTGCGTGGAACCCTCACCCGAACCGGCATCCTGCTGTTTGCCGCTTTGTCTCTGTCGGCCTGTCTCGGAGGGCGTAGCCCAAGCGTGCAGTTCTACAACCTCAGCGCGACCGAAGCGGGGTCGACCACCGGCGCCACCGGATCCGGACCCGCGATCTCTGTCGGGCCGGTCATCTTCCCCAAGTCCCTCAGGCGCTCCCAACTCCTGATAAGGACCGGTCCCAACAGCGTGGAACTCGACGAGTTCCATCGCTGGGCAGGCAGCCTGGAATCTGACTTCCTGGACGCGCTGGGCAGCAACCTCGGTGCGCTCCTCGGCACCGAGCGGGTGGCGATCTATCCGGCCGAAGCCATGTTTCCGCTCGACTATCGGATCTCGCTCGATGTCGACCGATTCGATGGTGCGCCGGGCGGGACGCTGGTCCTCAGTGCACGTTGGACCATCACCGCCACCGAGGCCATGACCGCAGCGGCGGTGCGCCACTCGGTCATACAGAAGACGGTCGCCGGGGACACCATGGACGCACTGGTGAGGGCACACGACGCCGCAGTCGCCCAGTTGAGCCGGGAGATCGCCGAACAGATCCGCGCGCTGTAGCTGCCTCTGCCCGACGCGCGGGCCTGGCCGGTCGCTCTACACGCCGGCCAGGAGACGGATGTGGGCGGCCACGCAGCGCGCGAGTGCCTGGAGGTCATATCCGCCCTCCAGGCAAGAGACGATGCGACCGTCGGCATGGCGCTCCGCTAGATCGAGGATCTGATCCGTCAGCCAAATGTAGTCAGCCTCCGTCAACAGCAGTTCCGCCATCGGATCCGCCACGTGGCCATCAAACCCGGCCGACACGAGAATGAACTGTGGCCGGAACTCCTCGATGGCAGGCAACCAAGCATTCGAGATCGCCGCCCGCCATGCAGGCCCGGCCGTACCGGGCGGAATCGGCACATTGACCAGCCTGCCGGGCACTCCGGCCGATCCTGAATACGGGTACAGAGGGTCCTGATACACCGAGCAGACCATCACTTGCCGGTCGTCGCGAAAAATATCCTCGCTGCCGTTGCCGTGATGAACGTCGAAATCGAGTATGGCCACCCGCTCCAGACCCCATTCCTCGAGTGAGTGGGCCGCGCCGACAGCGACGTTGTCGAAGAAACAGAAACCCATGGCGGCATCGCGCTCCGCGTGGTGACCGGCGGGTCTGACCGCGCAGAATGCGTTCTTCACCTGCCTTTTCATCACCATGTCGACGGCCAGAACAGAGGCACCGGCCGCCCTCCATGCAGCCTCCAGCGTCGCCGGGCACATGGAGGTATCCGGGTCGATGGCGACCAGGCCCTCCTCGGGTGAGAGATCCGCCAGTTCATCGATGTGGCGGGCCGTGTGGACTCGCTCGAGCTGCTCGCGGGTCGCCATCGGCGCGTCGCGATACATGAGGATGTCCATCAGGCCTGCCGCCTGCAGGCGGTCTTCGATGCTGGCGAGGCGTTGCGGAGACTCCGGATGATCCGGCTGCATCTGGTGGTCCTGGAACAGGCTGTGGCTTAGGTAGGCTGTCGCCAAGGTAATATCTCCGGCAGATACCTTGTCACAGTCTACTGGCATACTGTTTTTCCACACCAGCATGGAGCCGGGAAGCGGATGAAACCTCGCACCCAAGGATTCGGCCTCGAGATCGGAAAACTGTTCGAGCCCCGGTCAGTCGCGTTGATCGGCGCCAGCGAACGTGAGGGTTCGCCAGGGACCGCGGTTTTGAGGAATCTGCTGCGAGCCCGATTCAAGGGCCGCATCTATCCGGTCAACCCGAACTACGACAAAGTCCAGCGCCGGCGCTGCTTTGCCCGGGTAGGCGACATCGGCAAGGAGATCGACCTTGCAGTGATCGCGACGCCGGCGAAGGTCGTCCCCAGCGTGCTGGACGAGTGCGGACAAGCCGGTATCGAAGCTGCCATTATCATCTCCGCGGGTTTCCGTGAGGTGGGCAAGTCCGGCCAGGCCCTTGAGAAAGCGACCCTGCGCGTGGCACGCAGGCACGGGATCCGCTTCCTGGGGCCCAACTGCCTCGGCGTCCAGCGGCCGGAACTTGGACTGAATGCGACGTTCAGCCATTGCATGGCAAAACCGGGCCGGATCGCACTGGTCTCGCAATCGGGAGCCCTTTGTACCGCTATCCTGGACTGGGCACGTCCTCGCGGCATCGGATTCTCGTGCGTCATCTCGTCCGGCATTGCGGCGGACGCGGATTTCGGCGAGATCCTCGACTACCTGGTGGTCGATCCGCGCACCCAGGCGATCATGCTATACGTGGAGGGCGTGCAGGACGCCCGTCGTTTCATGAGCGCCTTGCGGGCCGCCTCGCGTGTGAAACCCGTGGTCGTGATGAAATCGGGACGTCACTCTCAGGGCAGTAAGGCGGCCGCCTCTCACACCGGTGCGCTGGTCGGGTCGGACGAAGTCTTCGAGTCGGCGGTGCGCCGCGCTGGCGTGGTCCGCGCACGCCGCTACGCGCAGTTTTTCGCTGCTGCCTCCACACTCCACTCGGGCGTCCGAACCCAGGGCCGCAAACTTGCCATCGTGACGAATGGCGGCGGCCCGGGCGTCATCGCCGCGGACGCACTCGCGGATCTGCGGCTGGATCTCGCCACCCTGGGTACTGAAACCAAGGCCAGGCTCGATAAGCAACTCCCCGCTGCGTGGTCGGGCAGCAATCCGATAGACGTGCTCGGAGATGCCGACCCCGAGCGTTACGCGGGGGCACTCGAGACCTGTCTGGCGGATGACGCGGTGGATGCGGTCCTCGCGATCCTGGTGCCTCAATCGATCTCTGATCCGGTAGGTGTCGCCACGCGGGTGGCGGAGATCGCGGAGGAGTCCCGCAAGCCGGTCTTTACCTGCTGGATGGGTGAAAAGACGATGGCGGCCAGTCGAAGTCTGTTCCGCGAGCGAGCGGTGCCAACTTACATGACTCCCGAGGCTGCGGTGGAAGCATTCGCGGCAGCCGCGGCCTACAACGCGAACCAGAAACTGCTGCTGCAGGTCCCCGAACCCCTGAGTCACCGCGACAATCCCAGCGTTGAGGATGCCCGGCTGATTATCCAGACGGCGCTTGACGAGAAGCGCTCGCTACTCGACGTAGTGGAGTCCAAGGCGCTGCTCGCGGCATTCGATATCCCGATCCTGCCCAGCGCCCCGGCGCGGGACCCGGCGGATGCCGTCGCCATCGCCCAGGAGATGGGCTTCCCGGTGGCGATGAAAATCCGCTCCCCGGATATCTCCCACAAGACGGACGTGGACGGCGTCCGCCTCGGCCTGGGCAGTGGTCATGCCGTCCGCGCCGCCTGGCGCGAGATGCACGAGGCGGTCGGCGCGTCACAGCCCGATGCCCGTCTTCAGGGAGTCATGCTGGAGCGCATGTGGCAACCTCCCGCCGGCCGTGAACTGATGGTCGGAGTCATCAACGACGCGGTCTTCGGCCCGGTCATCAGTGTCGGACTCGGTGGCACCATGGTGGAGGTCATTGGCGATCGCTCTATCGCCCTGCCGCCGCTGAACCGGTTCCTCGTCAGGCGGATGATCGCCCGGACCCGCGCCGCGCGGTATCTGGAGGCCTTCAGAGGCAAGCCGGCCGCCAGCATGACCGCCCTGGAAGACGTGATCCTGAAAGTCTCGGAGATGGTCTGCGAACTGCCATGGCTGCGGGAGATGGACATCAACCCCTTGATCGTGGATGAGAACGGGGCGGTGGCGGTGGACGCCCGGGTCGTCGTTCGGCGGGTCAACGCGGGGGCGCGTGAGTATTCGCACATGGCGATCCACCCATACCCGAGCAACCTCGTCGAGGAGGGCGAACTGCCAGATGGTCGCCGCTGGACCCTGCGACCAATCCGGCCTGAAGACGCGGTCATGGAGCGCGAGTTTGTCAACGGACTGTCGGAGCGATCCCGCTACCTGCGTTTCATGTACGTGCTGCCGGCGATCACGCCGGAGATGCTGTCACGCTTCACCCAGATCGACTATGACAGAGAGATGGCGCTTATCGCTGTCGTCCACGAGGACGAAGGCGACAAGCAGGTCGGCGTGGCCAGATATGTTACCTATCCGGATGGCCGCAGCTGTGAGTTCGCGATCGTAGTCGGTGACAACTGGCAGCGACGCGGTATTGCGACCCGACTGTTGCAGAGACTGATCGATGTCGCGCGGGAACACAGACTCGAACAGATGGACGGTATCGTCCTGCGGGAGAATCGCAATATGCAGGCCCTGGCTGAACGCCTGGGATTCCGTCAGGAAGCTTCCTCCGAGGACCCGGACCTGGTGGTCCTGACCCTGAGACTATGAAACTTCCCGGCCTGGCTCAGCGCGAGACGTAGGCCACGGTCTGTCGGTAGTCGTCGAGTTCTCGCTGGTAGACGACGCGCTCGCTTTCCAGACGCTCGATCTCGTGCTCCAGATCCTTGCGCTCGTCGATCATGTCCTTGGCCTCGAGAAGTAGCCGGGCTCTCTCGAAGTGATTCATGTCACCCGAGACAATCGCATCCTCGTGTGCGTCCAGTCGCACATCCAGGCTATCTATCTCACGCTGACGCGCCGCGATCTGATTGTCCGCATGATCGACACGCCGGCCGAGATCATAGAGTCTCCGTCCGTCGTTGTACGCGGTCATGAAGTCGCCGTGGGACTCGGTCGGGCATGTACCTCCATAGGCCCCGCCGCGAGAGCCCAGCCAGAAGCCGTTCTGCGGCCGGCAAAACTGCTCCAGGCCCTGAGTCCGTCCCTGCCGGTATGCGGCAAGGTCTGGCATCACGCCATGGCCGGCACAGGCCTTACGATGCTGACTGATCCGGTCGGCCGTATACCCGCGTGCTCCATCCTCGAAACCGATCGTGTGCCAGTCGCTGATCATGCATTCCTGCTCGTTCATTGACGCGCAACCCGGCAGGGCCAGGATCGCTATCGTCGTCGCTATCGCTCGCAGGTTCATCAGGCTCCTCCGTCAGAGACCGGCCGCAGGCCTACTGTTTGACATAAACACCAGCCCAGTCTAGGAACACTCAGGGGCTCAGGCCGTGAGCCAGTTCACGTTTCCAAGTGGCTGGAGAATTGATCCGAGTCAGGAGTTTGACGATCGTCACGGGTTATTCTTGATACATGACAAAGCTGAAATCGCGACTCAGGCGGGAATTCCGCACCCTTGAACACATGACCGGAATCTATTGCTCCGATCATCATGGCGCGGACAATGACGGTCCCTGCGGCGAGTGCCGCGACTTCCTTGCCTATGCGGAGCAACGCCTGCTGAAGTGTCCCTACGGGCAAGACAAGCCCACCTGCGCCAAATGCCCGATCCACTGCTACAAGCGGGTTCAGAAAGAGCAGGCCCGCGTGATCATGCGCTATGCCGGACCGCGGATGATGTTTCGGCACCCCTGGCTCAGTATGCTGCATCTGGCGGACAAACTGCGCCGCGCCGAGCACCCGATGGACACCCGCCGACGCCTGCGCGAATCAGCGATTCGCAAGCAATCCGGGTAACGCACCGAGTCGGAGTCTGGTCGGCGCCACGAACCGCATGACGGGCCATCGCCGGGTTTCTGCGCAGTAACCCGGATTGACAGACCGCATTCCTACGTTTAAACCAGAGACCGTAAGTCTCATCCGTGTTTGACGGGGTCGATCAAATGTCAGAAAGCAAGCGCATGAGCCGCAGGTCATTCGTGCGGCTCTGTATGGGAACGGGTGCACTGGTGGCGACCGATCCCGCGCTCCTTGCCAAGCCGCGCGAGGCGCCGACGCCCGCTCAGCGCGTGACCCTGGTCAGCCCGGCCGGGGATCCGTTGAAGCCGGGTGACCTGAAGGCCGGCGAGAGCTATATATTTCACTATCCGTATGTCAGCACGCCTGGCTTCCTGATAAATCTCGGCAAGCCAGCAAAGCCGGGCGAGGAACTCGAGACAGAGGACGGTCGCACCTATCGATGGCGCGGCGGAGTCGGGCCGGATCAATCGATCGTGGCCTTCTCGGCAATCTGTGCCCACAAGATGAGCTACCCGACCCGGACCGTAAGCTTCATCAACTACCGGCACGACAACGCGCGCTTCAACGACCTCAACAAGAACACCGCAGAGCGGGAACAGGTCATCTACTGCTGCTCCGAAGGCAGCGTCTACGATCCTGCGGCGGGCGGTCGTGTTCTTGGCGGGCCCGCGCCACAGCCCCTTGCGGCGATCGATCTCGACTGCGGTGCGGATGACGTGCTGTGTGCCGTCGGCACCTACGGCGGCGAACTGTACGAGCGATTCTTCGAGGGCTTCGGCTTCCAGCTGGCGCTGGAACGCGGAACAGACGACATTCGCGCCCCGGCTACCGGTACGGCAACGGTCTGGAGCATCTCGGATTACACGAGCAACAGGCGGACTTGTTGAGCGGCGGATCCCGTGGCTAGCCGGCCGATCTGCCCTCGGCCCTCCGCAAGACCTGCTCCAGGCCGGCATGGCCCTCCAGCGCAGCGACATCCGCCGGCGTCCGGCCCTCGTTGTCCCTGGCGCCCGGATCCGCGCCACCTTCCAGGAGGCGCCCGACGATCTCGTCGTAACCTTCGCCGGCGGCAATGTGCAGGGCAGTAGCACCGGTCTCCTGGGAACAACCGGGATCGACGCCCGGAGTCTCAAGCAGCAGGTCGACGACCGCCAGGTGGCCACCGGAGGTGGCGCGCATCAGCGGCGTCCAGCCATATGCGTCGCGGACATCGGGCTCTGCACCGGCGGCGAGTAACTTCCGGCTCACGCTGTCCCGCCCCTTCACGGCAGCCACCATCAATGCGGTCCAACCGAATCTGGCCTCCGCGTTTGGGTCTGCGCCCTTGGCGAGCAGCAGGTTTGTCGTCGCCACCGCCCCATCGATAGCAGCATACATGAGAGCCGTACCGCCGTTCGCGTTAGTAGCATCCACCGCGGCGCCGGCATCCAGCAACCGTTGGACGAGACGCTCGTCATCGGCCTGGGCGGCGATCATCAGGGCCGTCTTGCCATCCGATATGGAACGTTGCGGGTCGGCGCCCAGCTCCAGCATGGCGTCCAGCGTCTCGAGATCCCGTTGCCTGATCGCGGTACCCCAGGGATCCTGGTCATCAGGCGACGGCTGCGCGACGGCCGTGGACAGAACCACGGTCAGGCCGATAGCGGACAGGTATTTCCTGAAGTCGAAGCGCATGGCTAACACTGTACAAAAAAAGGGGGCGCGCGGCGCCCCCCTTTTCAAATTGTTGCAATCAGTACCCGGATCGGGTCACTTCTCCGGCGCAGCGGGTGCCGGGCTCGGCGCAGCGCCTGCGCTCTGTACCTGACCCTGACCCTTGCCTTGCATGACCTCTTCATACCAGAGCGGGTGATGGTTCTTGGCATACTGTTCGTCGATTTCGCCCGAGATCATGCCCTCGAGCGCACCTTCACTGCCTATGGTCGCCAGGTAGATATGCATGACGACGAAGGTGACGCAGATCAGGCTGGAGATGCCGTGTATCTCATTGGCCAACTGCATCCCGGCCCGCTCCGTACCCCAGTTGGGGAACAGCAGGAATAACCCGGATACGACCATGGCGCCGCCGGCAAATACCAGCGTCCAGAACAATGCTTTTTCGCCGGCGTTGGCGAAGCCGGCCGGCGGATGCCCGCCGCCCAGATAGCCGCCACCCTTGGCGAACCATTCCAGATCGTAGGCCTTCGGAATATTGTGGTGCATCCACTTCAGCAGCATCACGACGAATCCGGCTGTGAATAACAGAGCGCCATAGTCATGGATCGGTTTGGCGAGCCCGGCCCAGGCCGCGAATCCTTCCTTGCCCATAACCGGGATAAGGACGGCCCGTCCCCAGAGCAAGCTCAGGCCGGTAATGGCCAGGACGATGAACAGCACCGCCGTGTACCAGTGTATGAAGCGATCGATCCCCGGCCATCGAAGAATCTTGCGGCCGGTCCGGTCCGGCATCTTGTAACCGCCGGTCAACAGGTGGTAGATGGCGAGGATGCCGATCATCGCCAGCAGGACCCAGGCGCCGTAGGTGGCCACCGGTCCATTGCGAACCTGGCGCCAGTTCTGGCCGCCATTCTGTATCAGCACATCGGTTTCCTGGCCCGTGACCGCCGAATATCCGGCGACGCCGCCCCTCACCTCACGCCAGTAGTCGGCGCGCGGATTGGAGTCGTCGCTGGCCGCCTCCTGGGCGTTGAGCACACCGACGGCCACGTAGCCGGTCAGCGGAAGCGCCATGCTGCCCGCAACTATCAGGACGAGACTCCAGATATACATTCGCCGGCGCCCGGTTGCCCGTGTCGCTCCCGAATTTTCTCTTCGATCCGTCATAGCCTCTGATCCTCCTGGTTCCGCGACCCTGTTCTGCTCCGGGCCGCGACGCCTCGTATCAATTTCGAATGCGTCCAATCACATCGTCACGAAAGATGACGATCCCGTCATTGCCGGCCCTGGCCAGTACTCATGCGTGCCCGCAGCGCCTCCTGATCTTCGGCGCTGAGCGGTTTGTCCGGGGAGCCTTTGTAGACCCCGGGTTCGAACATGATGACGGAAGTCCCCTCTTCGTAGCAGCCGGTCAGCGTGAATGCCGCCAGCAGAGCGAGTCCAATAGTCCTGACGCGCATCGAGGTTCTCCTTTACCATCTGTTGAACTGCGGGGCGACCCCTGTGGATCGCCCCGCTATCCAACTCAGGCTTTCTTGTATGCGGTATCCCAGCCCCAGTTGTCGGGACGGCCACCGCGCTTGGTGATACGTTCTCGATAAATGTCGGAAACGATGTCGCCGTCGCCGCCCAGCAGCGCCTTGGTTGCACACATCTCTGCGCACATCGGCAACTTGCCCTGGGCCAGGCGGTTGCTGCCGTACTTCTCGAACTCCGCAGCGGAATTATCCTCCTCGGGGCCACCGGCGCAGAAGGTACACTTGTCCATCTTGCCACGGACACCAAAGGCCTCCTTCTGCGGATATTGCGGCGCTCCGAAAGGACACGCGTAGAAGCAGTAACCACATCCGATGCACAGGTCCTTGTCGTGCAGTACGACGCCGTCGTCCGTGGTGTAGAAGCAGTCCACCGGGCAGACCGCGGCACACGGGGCGTCCGTGCAGTGCATGCAGGCCACCGATATCGACTTCTCGCCGGGAACGCCGTCGTTCAGCGTCACCACCCTTCGGCGGTTGACGCCCCACGGCACCTCGTTTTCGTTCTTACAGGCAGTGACGCAACCGTTGCACTCGATGCAGCGCTCGGCATCACACAGGAACTTCATTCTTGCCATGATTCGATGCCCTCCTAGGCCGCGCTGATCTTGCACAGAGACGCCTTGGTCTCCTGCATCTGGGTGACAGAGTCATATCCGTAGGTAAAGGCGTGGTTGGCCGCCTCACCCCTGACAATCGGGCTGGCGCCCTCCGGATACTTGTCCAACAGGTCTTGCCCCTCGTACCAGCCGCCGAAGTGGAAAGGCGTGAACACCACACCTCTCGTGACCCTCGGGGTGACCATGGCCCTGATCTTGATCTTGGCGCCGTTCGGCGCTTCGAGCCAGACCCACTGGCCATCCTTCACGCTGGCGTTGTTGGCGTCTGCCGGGTTGATCTCGACAAACATCTCCTGCTGAAGTTCGGCCAGCCACGGATTGGAGCGAGTCTCCTCGCCACCGCCTTCATACTCGACCAGGCGTCCACTGGTATGCACCAGCGGGAACTCCTTGGAGTAGTCGGTCGCCTGGATCGAGGCGTAACGCGTTGGCAGCCGATAGTGGCTCTTGCGATCCTCGTAGGTCGGGTACTTGTCCACCAGGTCGCGCCTTGGTGCATACAACGGCTCGCGGTGGATGGGTACCGGATCCGGGAAGGTCCAGACAATGGCCCGCGCCTTGGCGTTTCCGAACGGGGCGCAGCCATGCTTGATGGCGACCCGCTGAATACCGCCGGAAAGGTCGGTCTTCCAGTTCTTGCCTTCTGCCGCGGCTTTCTCGTCGGCCGTGAGGTCGTCCCACCAGCCGAGCTGCTTGAGCATGTCGGCGGTGAACTCCGGATGACCGTCCTTGATCTCGTTTCCGACCGGGTAGGAACCTTCGGCCAACAGGTTGTTGCCCTCGTGTTCCACGCCGAAGCGGGCGCGGAAGTTGAGGCCACCCTTGGCCACCGGCTTGCTGGGATCGTAGAGGTTCGGCGTACCGGGATGCTTCATCTCGGGCGTACCCCAACACGGCCACGGCAGTCCGTAGTACTCGCCGTCGCACGGGCCGCCCTCCGCCTGCAGGGTCGTGGTATTGAAGGTGTGCTTGTGCTCCAGGTGCAACTTCAACCGCTCCGGACTCTGGCCGGTATAGCCGATCGTCCAGGTACCGCTGTTGATCTCCCGCAGGATGTCCTCGATCAGCGGCTCGTCACCGTTCACCTGGATGTTCTTGAACAGCTGATCCGAGAAGCCCAGCTTCTTCGACAACTGATACATGATCACGTGGTCGGGCTTGGACTCGAACAGCGGGTCGATGATCTGCTCACGCCACTGCAGAGAGCGGTTCGAGGCCGTCACCGATCCGTAGGTCTCGAACTGGGTCGCTGCCGGCAGCAGGTACATGCCGTCCTGCCGATCCGGGAGAACCGCCGTGTGGGTCGGATACGGGTCGATCACGACCAGCAGTTCCAGCGCTTCCATGGCCTTCTTCATCTCCGGCCCACGGGTCTGGCTGTTGGGTGCGTGACCCCAGAAGATCATCGCCTTCAGCGAATCTCTCTGGTCGATGTTGGCGACGTCCTCGAGCACGCCATCGATCCATCGGGAGACCGGCATCCCGGGCGAATTCATCGGGTTCTTGAAGGGCACCGCATCGCCGCTCTTGGTGTCGACGTAGGCGGTATCGAAGCGACCCTTCACCCACTCGTAGTCGAGTCCCCAGACGCGGCTCCAGTGCTTCCACGCACCCTCCGACAGGCCGTAGTAGGCCGGCAGCGAGTGAGACAGGATGCACATGTCGGTGGCGCCCTGGACATTGTCGTGGCCACGGAAGATGTTGGCGCCGCCACCGGACTTGCCGATGTTGCCCAGCGCCAGCTGCAGCACGCAGTAGGAACGCGTGTTGTTGTTGCCGATCGTGTGCTGGGTTCCGCCCATGCACCAGACGATGGTGCCGGGACGGCTCTCGGCCATGATCCTGGCCGCTTCCTTGACCACGGATTCGGGCGCGCCGGTGACGTCTTCCACGACGTCCGGCGTCCACTTGGCCACCTCTGTGCGGATGTCTTCCATGCCGTAAACGCGCTGGTTGATGTACTCCTGATCTTCCCAGCCGTTCTCGAAAATATGCCAGAGGACACCCCAGACCAGCGGCACGTCGGTGCCGGGACGGATACGGACGAAGTGATCGGAATGAGCCGCGGTACGCGTGAATCGCGGATCCACCACGATCATCTTGGCGCCATTCTCCTTGCCGCGGAGGATGTGCTGCATGGCCACCGGATGTGCTTCGGCGGCATTGCTGCCGATGAAGAACATGGCCTTGGCGTTATGCATGTCGTTGTAGGAGTTGGTCATGGCGCCGTAACCCCAGGTGTTTGCAACACCCGCCACCGTCGTCGAGTGGCAGATGCGGGCCTGGTGGTCGACGTTATTGGTACCCCAGAGAGCGGCATATTTTCTGAACAGGTAGGCCTGCTCATTGTTGAACTTGGCGGAGCCAAGCCAGTAGACCGAGTCAGGTCCGGACTTCTCGCGAATGTCCAGGATCTTGTCGCCGATCTCGTTGATCGCCTCTTCCCAGGAGATCTTCTTCCACTTGCCTCCGACGAGCTTCGTCGGGTACTTGAGGCGCCGCTCTCCATGGCCATGTTCGCGCACGGAAGCGCCCTTGGCGCAGTGGCCGCCCAAATTGAAGGGCGAATCGAAATCAGGCTCCTGGCCGGTCCAGACACCGTTCTGGACCTCGGCGCGGACGCCGCAACCCACTGAACAATGCGTACAGACCGATCGCTTCACCTCGACGGGTCCGGTGCGAGCATCGGCTGCCGCCTCGGCCCTCTGCATCATCGCCGGTGGCAATGCGGTCGCCAAAGCGCCGCCTCCCATCGCGATACCCGCGCGGCGCAAGAAAGTTCTCCGGTCGATCGCCTGTCCGAGCACGCCGTTCAGGCCACTGCCGGATCCATTGGCATTCAGTTCGCGTCTCTTGGTCAGCTTCATCGCTGAGTCTCCTCCGCTTGGGACTCGTCGCCTGGCGGCGCGGTCCCTGACAGTTTCAGAATCGGGCCTTGTTGTAATAGGCAGCTACGTGCGGCGTCTCCTGATAGCCTTTCGACTCAGGCGCCTCCGGTGCCGCCGGGCCGTCGTCCGGCATCGCCCCCGCATTCCCTACCACCGCAACGGTCGCGGTAGCTCCTCCAATGGCCGCAAGCTGCTTCAGGAATGCTCGCCGACCTTTCTTTTCACTGCGCGATCTTGTCGTCATTTGCGCTCTCCTCTCCGAGGTTCTGTTCGCGTAGTGCGAATGGGTAGTCTCGAAATTTACTCAGACCATTCCCTCTTCCGTGCTCCGACCGGTCTCGGGGGCCGAATCACCAAGGAATTCCTTCTCTACTTCAATGAATTGTTCTCCCAGTTGGCCGACGGCCCGGTAGAAACCGGCCGTCTTCGCCTGCTGGAGGTCCCGGAAGAACCTGGGCATCCAGGGCAGCATATGGGTCTTGAAAAACTGCCTCTGGAGATCAAGGGCGACCACCTCGCCCTCAGTGTTGAAGATCGACATCACGTCACAAAGACCCGCGGCGTGATCTTCGGGTTCTTTTACCCCGTCCTGGCGCTCGAGACCCATGGCCGCGAGATCGTCCCGCAGTTGCGCGAGGGGTTGCTCCATGAGAAATCCGGTCATGTACCAGGAGCCGTAAGGCACCAGCTCACCACGGCCCACGCCGATGAATAACGCGTGATATTCATCGTCGATGTCAGCCAGATTGGCCCGCTCCGCAGCGACCGAAAGCATATGCCAGGCGGCGCCAAGAAGGGTATCGGTGGCGCCTTCGCTGCGATCGATCCGGGCCATGAGATCCAGGAGCTGCTGATCAGGAGGTGCCGCCAGGAAGGCGGCCAGGATGCTATATGTGCTGGCGCGCAGCCGCGCCTCGGCCTCACACGCCAGGGCAGCCATTTCGGGCTGCCGGACCTGTTCCGACCCCAACGCATGCGTCATACAGAACTCCCCTCCATCAGCACTGTTTTAGCAGCAATATGCCAACTCGTCTACAAAAGAAAATGACGGTGAAAAATAACTTATACGGAGACATCTGGACTAATCATACGAAGAGACTGCGCCATTATGACCTAATATTGCGTTGGCCTAACGACCTGGAATCTAGTGGCTCTGCTCCCCGGTGCCCGACTCCGATCGAAACATGTCCTTGACCCGGCAGTGATCGCACATCTGCAGCCGCCTCCGGGAGACCTCATCCTGGAACATCCAGTGGCCTTCGAGCTTCTTCATCATGACGTCAAGCACCGACTGGGTAGCGAACGGCTTGCCGCAGGAGATACAACAGAACGGCTGCTCCTCTTTCAGGATCCTTGGTTTCTGGCGTGCTTCGGTATCAAAGTGGAATCGGGGGCTTTTTGTCAGGGCGTCCTCGGGGCAGGCGATCTCGCACAGCCCGCACTGGACGCAGTTCCACTCGACGAATTTCAGCTGAGGCAGATCACCGCCGGCGCTCAATGCCGCAGTCGGGCAAACGGACACGCATCCCATGCACAGCGTGCAGGCGTTCTTGTCGATCTTGAGTTCACCGAAGGGGGCACCTTCCGGCATCGGGACGGAGCGCCGGGAGGACGGCGCCTGAGTGTAGAGATGGTCGATGGCCAGCCGCAGGATCATCCGTTTCTCGTTGGGCGCGGCAAAACGGGCGGACTTCTGGAACACCCCCCGCGGGAGGTCCCCGACCTCCTCGATCGCGTCACCGCGTGACACGTTAATCATCCTGAGGTGACCGCCGTCGAAGCCCATCCCGTCGAGGATTGCCGTCGCAAAGCCGAGCTGTGCCTCGAGCTCCCCGAGGACCTGCCTGGGGGTGCCATCGGTAGTACTGAGAATGACCGAGTCCGCGCCGTAGGCAAGGCAGGCCATCCAGGCGTCGATGCCTACCGAACCGACCTCTTCGACCTCTACCGGGATGGTGTGCTCCGGCAGTTGCGTCAGCATCCCGTCGAAGATGGCGTTGCGCGAATGGGCATCATAGAAGAGCAGGCCTGGACTCTCGCCACCGGCCTCGCGGTAAGCGGCCAGCAATTCCCTGACATGCCTGAGAAGATCGCTCACCGTCGGGAATGCGTAGGTCATCGCCCCGCTCGGGCATGCAACCACGCAGCTGCCACCGCCCTGACAGAGGTATGGATTGACCTCCACCTTGTCCCCCATGGAGACGATGGCGACCGTCGGACATGCGTCTATGCAGCGCCTGCAACCTTCGATGCCACTGTTGCCGTGAGCACAGATATTCGGATCGTAATTGAAGAACTTGGGCTTCTCGAACTCTCCGGTCATCTCCGGAAGAGTTTCGAGGGCCCGCTCCAGCGCCGCGTTGTCCGCACCGACCGGGTAGTAACCGGGGGGCGGCACGGGATAGTCGATCAGACGGGGCGTCGACAGATCCAGCACCAGATCGAATACCTCTGCCTGCCGGGGCTCTGCCGGCGACTGCTCGTCGTCGGTACCGGCCTCGACCCGCAATTCGAAATTGCCCAGGTTTCCCGCCAACGCAGGGCTACCTCCCTCGATCGCCGGCAACCCCTCGATACGCAGAGACTTAGAGTCAGCTTCGCCGGGCAAGAGTAATGTACAACGCAGGGACTCGCCCAGCCGTCTGGCGGCGGACATCGCAGGCTCCCTGTCACCCACAATCAAAAGCCTTCCACGCGACAGGTAGGTCACGATCGATGTCGGCGTGGCCTGGGTGCTCCCGTGTTGCCCAAGCGCCATCGCCCGGGCGCGACCATCACCGGTGTTCGCCGGTAACTCAGGCAGGTCTTGCATTTTCATCTTCCTCCGGCCCTGCTTCTTCATCCTGCCCGGGCTGCTCTGTTGTGGTCCCGTCGGCCAGCGTATCTGCCTCGGCTGTCACTTCCTCCGCCGGCGCGCCGGATTCGTCCGCGGCAGTCTCGTCGTTCTCAGCGGCCATGGCTTTCTTCATGGCCTGCTCCATCTCGAATTTCATGTCCGCGGTGATCACGTCGCCCAGCGGCTCGAACTTGGTGTAGTCGTCCGCATAATCGTCAAGCCCATCGCAAATGTTGAATTTGGCCGCATGAAACAGTTTCCGCAGCGCTTGCTTGCGTAATTGTTCACTGACACCGGATGAGAGGAATGCGCTGTAGTCCGCATCGTCGTCAAGCGCTTCCAGAGGCGGCATGTCCTCATCCGTCAGTACGACCGGTTCTTCGTCGGCCTCCACGGGTTCCGCCGCGCCCGCGTCCTGCGGCAAAACCGGGTCGTCATCCTCCTGCCCGGCATCGATCTTGCGACGCGACCAGCGACTGAGGAAATCCTCATCCTCGGTCACCGCCGGCGTATCCTGACTCGGGCCACGCTCGTTCTTCTCGATCATATCTTCTGATCACCCATCCAATTCTTGCGTTTGCGTTTCTTCGGTGCGGCCGGGACATAGTGGTCGACGATGAAGCGTTCGATCGTCTGATAGATCTCTTGCGGTATCGACGTGGCGAAGACCTTGTCATCGCCTTCCAGACCGGCCGTGCCCTGATCGTGGTCGGCGGTGACCAAGAACGGCTCAATATCACCATCCGGAGATTCGTGGCACAGGACGTACAGCGACGGATTATTGCCGGTCAGGTTGAACCAGTAACTCTCGGCCCCGTCGCGGTGAAGCTCCAGGGCGAATCCGGACCACAGGTATTGCGCCTCGTCATCGCCGTCACGGACCAGCTCCCGTGTCGCTCCGCGACTCGCCAGATGCTCTGCGGGCAGCACAGAAATCACCTCCCAGCTTGGCACGCTCCAGCGGCCCTGGACCACCTGCCGGCGCCGCATCAACACGGCTATAGGAATCGTCACCTTGGCTGCCATCGATTCTCCGCTTCCGCCACGGGTATGCCGGCAAATGCCCGGCCCCAGCCCTCAATAGTAACGCCCCGCCGGGTCCCGGCGTGAACTCCGTATGCGAATCGCCGCCCGCCGGTGCCGATGGCCAGCGCCCCGATGCGACATTTTTGCCCATATCCGACCCGGTCTCGGCAGCACGGCATCCTCAATCCGGAGGAAGTGCTTGATTTCCATCCTGAGGAACGATTCTTGCTTTCACCAACACCGTAACGACAGGCAAACGGGGACCAGCATGGCACGCAAGGGATCGGAAAAAGCCGCTGAAGCGGCCGCAGCATCGGCACCGGCCGCGGAGGCCGAAGCGCCGCGATTCATGACCGTGAAACAGGCCGCTCGATACCTGCAGGTCAACGAGAAGAAAGTCTATGCGCTGGTGGGGGAAGGCAAGATCCCGGCGAGCAAGGTCACCGGCAAGTGGCTGTTCCCCAGGGATCTGATCGACCAGTGGATACTCGAATCCAGCCACGGCGGGTTGCTCACCGACCGCATGCTGATCGCCGGCAGCGACGACCCCTTGCTGTACCGAGCCATCATGCAGGTGGCCAATGAAGTCCAGGCCCGCGCGATGATCAGCTATACCGCGACCGGTACCCAGCTCGGCCTCTCGCTGCTGGCACGCCGACGCGCAGACTTGTGCGGTATCCACTGGGGCCCCGCGGAGGAGAGCAGCCAGCGTCACCCCGCGCTGATCAGACAGTTCGCGCAACACCATGACTGGGTGCTGGTGCGCCTGTTCCGCAGGGAACAGGGCCTGATCATGTCCCCCGGCACCTGGACTGCGTCGAGCTCCGTCGAAGATCTTTTCTCAACGACCTACCGCTGGGCCATCCGGCAGGAAGGCGCGGGCTCCCAGCGATTCCTGCAGGAGATCATCTCGCGCTATGGCGTCAATCCGGCAGCCCGCCGGATCACCGGCCGGGCCTACTCGGAGCGTGATGCAGCCTCGATGGTGGCCATGGGCCGGGCTGAAGTTGCCACAGGGATCAGGGGCGCCGCCAACGAATTCGGCCTCGACTTTCTGCCGATCGGCTGGGAGGCTTTCGATCTTGTCATGCACCGCGGCATCTTCTTCAGGACGTTGTTCCGCAAGCTGATCGACCACCTGCGCGGCAGCGAGAGTCAGCGGCTGGCCCAGATGCTGGGCGGCTACGATCTGGACGAACTCGGAGACCTGATCTGGCCCGCCTGAGCCTTCAGCGGATCGCGATATCCTGCTCGATGGTATGGGTAACGCCGAGGCCCGGTATTTCGAGGATGACCCGGGTCTGGACATGGTCACTTTCCAGCCGTCCGTCTTCCACCGCGTCGCGAATCGCTTTCTCGATTTCCCGCTGCGAAGTCACGCCCACGTTCTTCAGGAACTTGCGGATCTGCATGTTGAATCGTTCTTCGTCAATCGACGCCATTGGTCAGTTCTCCTGATATTGAATTCGAGCCCGGTGCCCGAAATGGTGTTGAGTGCGGGGACGCGGTTTCAGGCATTCATGCCCTCGCGGCCGAGATTCCGCTCGAGGGTCTTACGTGACACCCCCAGCGCGCGTGCAGCAGCAGACTTGTTGTATCCACAAGCCGCCAGGACACGCGTCATGTGAGCTCGCTTGACCTGCTCCAGCGTCCAGTCGAGCGGATAGGCGGACTCGGTCTCAGCGCCATCCGCCGACTTGCCGAGGCTAACCGGCTGAGCCACGAATTCTCCCATCATGAGAGTCCGCTCAACAACGTTTCGTAATTCGCGGACGTTGCCCGGCCACCCATGTTGCTCGAGATTGCGGATGTGTTCTTCCTCTAGTCGTACGACGGGCAGACCGAGTTCCGCTGCCGTCTTCTTCATGAAGTAGTTAGCCAACTCGCGGATGTCCTCCGCGCGCCCACTCAGCGGAGGCAGACTCAGGTGAATGACATTGAGACGATAGTACAGATCCTCCCGGAATCGTCTCTCGCGAACCAGCTCGGCCAGATCGTTCTGGGTAGACGCCACGATACGGACGTCGACAGATATTTCCCGGTCGGACCCGACCGGCCGTATCCTGCTTTCCTCGAGCGCCCGGAGCAGCTTGACCTGCAGCTCCAGCGGCATCTCGCTGATCTCGTCCAGGAATAGTGTGCCACCGTGAGCCGAGACGAACAGTCCGTCGCGTACATGATGTGCGCTCGTGAATGCCCCCTTTGTATGGCCGAAGAGCTCGCTCTCGAGGAGCTCCGGTGCGATGGCCCCGCAATTGACCGGCACAAAAGCCCCGGATCGGTGACTGTTCTGGTGCAGGAGACGAGCGACGAGTTCCTTGCCGGTTCCGGTCTCTCCCAGCACCAGCACGGTGGCAGGCAACGGGGCGATCCTTCCGATCATCAACCGAAGTTCGCTCATCACCGCGCTATCGCCGATCAGTCCGTCTTCTTCTGCCAGGGGCCCATCGACCTCGACCAGCGCGAGTTTCCGTGCCATCGGGCCGGCCGGTGCACACAGGCGCCGGATCGACGCCATCAGAGCAGCCGTTTTCAGCGGTCGTTGCAGCAAGTCGGAGACCCCGGCCCGCATCGCACCGATCACCTCCTGGGTGTCAGCCTGCTCGGACAGACAGATGATCGGCATGGCCCGGTTGCGGGAACGCAGGGTCATCACCCACTCTGCGGAGTCCGAACCGGCAATCCTGCTGTCGGTTACAACGCAGTCGAAACGACATCGCGCGAATATCTCCTCGGCGCGCCGTACGTTCCCTGCCGTCTCGACCAGGCCACAATGCCGTTGCAGGCCGCTGACAATGCGTTCCCGCTCGGCGACATCGGCACTGACCACAAGAACGGCCAGACGACGCATACCGGCAAGAGTGGATTGGGGGTGTTCCGTCACGGGAGACTCCGGGCAGAAGATCAGGGGACTAACGGCTCTCTACTTGTTTCTACATGCCATGGGCGATTACCCTCAGGATCGCCGAAAATTGATTATGGGTCATTTTGACTCAAATTGGGAATTTACTTGCGAGAATCTGCGGCTTTTTTACCCAAGACGCTGTCTGCGTAACGGCCGCAGGGAAATCCACGGATGAGAACGTCCCTGCCGGTCCGCATGGCATCCCAATTGCAGAGTCTTCGGCTTGACTACGGCCCGTCCGCGACCAGAATCCCGCGACGGACCATCGATTGCGGGCGAGTGAGGAGTTTCTCTTGGCGGACTTTCAAACCGCGCTGTTGACGGCCATCGAGCTTGTGATCCGGCTCGATCCGGACCTGATCGAAATCGTCTGGCTATCGTTGAAGATAAGCCTCCTGGCCGTCACGTTCGCTGCCCTTATCGGGCTTCCGCTCGGCGCGGCCATCGCACTGTGGCGTTTTCCAGGCCGGCGGGTACTGATCATCTTGCTGAACGCCGCCATGGGGCTTCCACCCGTCGTAGTCGGGCTGGTCGTCTATCTTCTCCTGTCGCGAGCCGGCCCCCTCGGACCCCTCGGCCTGTTGTTCACGCCGACGGCGATGGTGATCGCGCAGTGCATCCTGGTGACCCCGATTATCGCGGCACTCACCAGGCAGACCGTGACCGACCTTCATGAGGAGTATGACGAGTATCTGCGCTCGATCGGGTGTGGCGCTTTGCGCTCCATCACCACGTTGCTATGGGACGGGCGATTCCGTCTGTTGACAGCGGTCCTGGCGGGATTCGGTCGCGCCATAGCGGAGGTCGGCGCGGTACTGATCGTCGGCGGGAATATCCAGCACGTGACCCGGGTCATGACCACGACCATCGCTCTGGAAACCAGCAAGGGCAACCTGGCGCTGGCCCTCGGACTCGGCCTGGTACTGATCACCCTGGCAGTGGCGGTCAATGCAACCGCGACCGCGGTCAGCGACACGGCAAGGCGGCATCATGGCTGACAGCCTGGCTCGGACAATCCCCGCATCGGGTGTGGCAGAGCGAGCGTCGACGGCGGGCTCACTGCTCCCGCTGGTGCTCGATCAGGTTTGCTATTCACCGCACGGCAAGCCGGTCCTGCAAGACATCAACCTGGAACTGGCGCACGGATTGCGCACCGTAATCCTCGGTCCCAACGGCGCCGGAAAAAGCCTGCTGCTGCGCCTGTGCCACGGGCTGATCGAACCCACGAAGGGTCGCATCAGCTGGGCGGGCCAGAGCACCGCCGCGGCCGCCAATCGACAGGGCATGGTCTTCCAGCGCCCCGTCCTCCTGCGCCGCAAGGTTGCCGAGAACATCGCTCATGCGCTGGCGGCAAAGGGAGTCAGGCGCAGGGATCGGGAGGCGTTGGTGCGAGCCTCGCTGGAACAGGCCGGGCTGACCCACCTGGCGGAACGTCCCGCCAGGACCCTGTCGGGCGGAGAGCAGCAGCGCCTGACGATTGCCAGAGCCTGCGTGTGTGACCCCGACGTGCTGCTCCTGGACGAGCCCAGCGCCAGTCTCGACCCGGCCGCCGCCCGCGCCGTGGAAGAGTTGGTGGTCCGTATCCATGCGGCGGGGACGCGCATTATCATGACCACTCACGACATCGCACAGGCGCGCCGCCTTGCCGAGGAAGTCATCTTCCTGCACCACGGCCGCCTGCTCGAACACAGCCCTGCAGATGAGTTTTTCAGCGCACCGAGAGACCCGGCGGCGGCTCGCTTTATTCGCGGAGAACTGATCGACTGAGATTGACGAACACGAGAGTAGTTGAGGTAACCGAATGAGACTGATGATGAAGCACTTGATTGTGATGGCGGTGATTCTGGCTGGAGTGGCACCGGGCGTGACCACCAGTTGGGCGGATGACGATCGCTTCATCACAGTCGCTTCGACGACTTCGACCGAGAATTCCGGCCTGCTGGCGGACATCCTCCCCAGGTTTACGGCCGACACCGGCATCGAGGTGAGGGTCATCGCACTGGGCACCGGGCAGGCGATCCGGGTCGCCAGGAACGGGGACGCCGACGTGCTGCTGGTGCATCACACGGCCTCGGAAGAGCAGTTCGTGGCCGATGGTTTCGGCGTCGAACGATATCAGGTGATGCATAACGACTTCGTCATCGTGGGCCCTGCATCCGACCCGGCCGGCATCGGCGAGATGGCCAACGCCGGGGCAGCGCTGGCCCGCATCGCCGAGAAGAAAGCGGTATTCGCCTCCAGGGGGGATGACAGCGGCACGCACAAGAAGGAACTGTTGCTGTGGCAGGCCGCGAAGATCAATCCGGCCGAAGCCAGCGGTACCTGGTACCGGGAAACGGGATCAGGGATGGGCGCGACTCTCAATGCCGCCAGCGGCATGAATGCGTATGCCCTCACCGACCGCGCCACGTGGATCCGCTTCGGCAACAAGGGCGATCTCGTGATCCATGTACAGGGCGACAAGCGCCTGTTCAATCCTTATGGCGTGATCCTCGTGAATTCCGGGAAGCATCCGCATGTGAAATCGGATGACGGCCAGGTCTTTATCGACTGGCTGGTGGGTGAGTCGGGCCAACGTGCTATCGCGGCCTACCGGATCGAAGGGCAGCCGGCCTATTTCCCGACGATGATCCTTGACTGAAGAGCGACCGAACACGAACGCCAGAAAGGGCGAAGGCCCGCAGACCGAGAACTCAGAGGGCGGATATCCGCGCACCGAAGTCACCGGCGTCGTTCTCGCCGGCGGCCGGGCGCTGCGTATGGGAGGCGTCGACAAGGGGCTCGTGCAGATCGGCGATCGCCCCATGATCTGGCACGTGCTGCAGCGACTGCGACCACAGGTCGGACAGGTCGTCGTCAATGCCAACCGCAGCCTGGATGCTTACGCGGAATTCGGCTTGCCGATCGTCGCGGACCGGACAGACGAATTCCTCGGCCCCCTGTCCGGAATCGCCGCAGGCATGAGCGCGGCGACCACCGAATTTGTGCTGGCGGTCCCATGTGACACACCGCTGATGCCCAAGCAACTCGCCAGCCGCCTGTATGAAGCCTGCCGACAGGGGGCGGAGATCGCGGTCGCCCACGACGGCGAAGTCTATCAACCGTTATTCGTTATGCTCCGCCGGAAGCTGTTGCCGAGCCTGGAGACCTTCCTCGACGGGGGCGGCAGGAAGGTGATGCACTGGTACACTCAGCACTCCATGTCGAGCGTTGATTTCGCCGATCGCAAAGAGGACTTCGTGAACGTTAATCAGGCAGATCAGATTGCGGACTTGCTGCAGCGGGTCGCAAGCGACGACGGCACTATGCCGTGAGCGGACATTCTCACGATCAGCAGGATCCCTGCTGCGAAGACCCTCACGGGGCGCCTGCCCTGCGACTCGAGCAGGCGCTCGAACGGATGCTTGCCGAAGTGCGTCCTGTCGAGGGCGCGGAGTCCATCGCGCTGCGCGATGGCCTGGGGCGCATCCTCCATGAAGACGTGCGCTCGCAGGTCGACGTTCCGGCGCACACGAATTCCGCCATGGACGGCTACGCGGTTCGTGGTGAAGACCTGCCTGGCGACGGGGAGCGCACCCTCAGGGTGATCGGTACCGCCTGGGCCGGGCGTCCCTTTGAAGGTGCCGTCGGAACCGGCGAGTGTGCCCGCATCATGACCGGCGCCCCAGTGCCGCCGGGTGCGGACACGGTTGTCATCCAGGAACACGTCGTCCGGCGCGACGATCTGGCGGAGATCGGTTCGGGTCATCGCCCGGGCCAACACATCCGCCCGGCTGGCGAAGACATCGCCGCCGGTGACATCGCGCTGGCGGCCGGAACGTTACTGCGGCCTGCCCACCTCGGCGTCCTCGCCTCGGTTGGCGCGGCCCGGGTCCGCGTGCGCAGACGCCCACGCGTTGCTTTCTTTTCGACGGGTGACGAACTTCGGCCCGCCGGAGAACCGCTGGGCGAAGGTCAGATCTACGACAGCAACCGGCACAGCCTGTTCGGCATGCTTACCCGTCTCGAGGTGGAGGTCATCGATCTGGGCATCGTCCCTGACACCCGCGACGCAACAGAACAGGCCTTCGCGGCTGCAACGACGGATGCTGACGCAGTCATCACCACCGGTGGTGTGTCGGTTGGGGAAGCGGACTTTGTCACCGAGACGCTGGAGAAGATCGGTGAGATCGGATTCTGGAAGGTGGCCATCAAGCCGGGACGGCCGATCGCCTTCGGGCGGGTAAACGGCAAGCATTTTTTCGGCCTGCCGGGGAATCCGGTCTCCGTGATGGCGACCTTCTACCAACTGGTGCAGCCGGTGCTGCAGCGACTCAAGGGAATCGAGAACCCGGATCCCGACGTATATCTGACAGCAACCTGCCGATCCCGCCTGCGCAAGAAACCCGGCCGGCTCGAATTCCAGCGCGGCATTCTCGAGCGTAACGAGGACGGCAGCTATAGCGTCGAGAAAGCCGGTTTCCAGGGCGCGGGCGTCCTCTCGTCCATGGCCAGGGCGAACTGCTTCATCGTGCTGCCGCTGGATAGCGAGACCGTCATGCCTGGGGACCCGGTCAGTGTCCAACCCTTTGGCGCCCTGGTCTGACCCCGGGGAATCACAGCCACGACATCAAGAGAGTGAGATATGCCACACGGCGATGAGAAACAGCCGAGGGAATTTGTCCCTCTGAGGATTGCGATCCTGACCGTATCGGACAGCCGCGACGAAGCCACGGACAAGTCCGGAAAGTTACTCGCGGAGCGACTCAGCCGGGCAGGACACCAGCTGGCGGAGAAGACCATCGTCCCGGATGACATCTACCAGATCCGGGCGGCCGTCAGCCACTGGATCGCCGATGAGAAACTCCAGGTCGTGATCTCGACGGGTGGCACCGGAGTCACCGGCAGAGACGGTACCCCCGAGGCGGTGCAGCCGCTGCTGGACAAGACGATCGATGGTTTCGGCGAAGTCTTCCGCGCCGTCTCGTTTCAACAGATAAAGACCTCCACGATGCAGTCCAGGTGCCTGGCGGGCGTCGCGAACGGCACCTACATCTTCTGCGTACCCGGCTCGTCCGGAGCATGCGCGACTGCCTGGGACGAGCTGATCGAGGCACAGCTGGACTATCGAACCCGCCCGTGCAATCTCGTGGAGCTCATGCCAAGACTGCTCGAGAAATGACAGGGCCGTATCCGGACAGCAAGAGCGTGACCCTGTTCGTGGGCACGAAGAAGGGACTGTTCCGCATGACCAGCCGGGACGGGCGGAAGTCGTGGAACGTCGAAGGGCCCTTTATCGAGGGCTACGAGGTGATCCATGTCTGCCGCTCACCCGGGAACCCGTGCGCCGTCTATGCGGCCGCCGCGCACTCCGTGTGGGGAGCGCACATCTACGTCAGCCGCGACCTGGGAGAGACCTGGTCCTGCCTCGAGGGCGTGCCCCATCATCCGCCGGGAAGACACGACTCGCCGTTGAGATCGATCTGGTATCTCGCCTGGACACCGGACGGAACGCGACTGTATGCGGGTATCGACCCGGCCGGCCTGTTCTTCAGCGACGATGAAGGCACGAGCTGGCGTGAGGTTTCGGGCCTCAACGAACACCCGACCTGTGACACCTGGGAGCCGTCGCGTGGAATCTTCGCGGTCCACTCGATCCATATTGACCCTCACACGCCTGCGCGCATGTATGCGGCGGTGTCAGCCGGCGGTGTCTACCGCAGCGAGGATGCCGGTCACACCTGGGAGCCGGCCAACGTCGGCGTGAGGGCGGAGAATCTGCCACAGAAGGCGCCGGTCAGCGGCCACAACGTACACCGGCTTGTGATGCACCCGGCCGCCCCGGACCGTCTGTATCGACAGTGCTACAACGGCACCTACCGGAGCGATGACGGCGCCCTGAGCTGGACCGAGATCACCGACGGATTGCCGAGCGACTTTGGCTATGCACTGGTGGCTCACCCGCAAGACCCCGACACCATCTATCAGATCCCTGAATCCAGCTCCCATCTGCGCGCGCCTGTGGATGGCCGACTGCGGGTCTATCGCAGCAACGATGCTGGCGCCTCGTGGACTTCCGTAAGCACAGGACTACCCGCTGAGAATGTCTATGTAACGGTCCTGCGCGAGGCGATGGATGTCGATGGCCTGGCTCCTTGTGGCGTGTATTTCGGCACCTCTGGCGGTCACGTCTTCGCCAGCGCGACCGGTGGCGACCATTGGGACATGGCCGCCGGATTTCTGCCGCGCGTCCTCTGCGTCAAGGCCATCGCCGGGACTCCCGAGTGACGATGGACCTGCTGGACCTCTTCGAGGCACGCTCCGGATTGATCTGCGCCGTAGGCGCGGGCGGCAAGAAGACGACGCTTTATGCCCTGGCGCGCCGCCATCCGGGGCGTATCGCCCTGACCGCCAGCGTCTATACCACATTCTTCCCGGACGACCTGGGGGCCGTCAGCGTCATCGCTGATGAGACTTGCCTCGCGGAGAGTGTTGCGGCCCACAGCGGGGCAAGCCGACTCGCCTATGCGTGTCCCGGTAGCAAACCCGGTCGCCATGCGGGAGTTTCTCCCGATCGCATCCGGCAGATTCACAACGCGTCTGGTTTCGACGCGACTTTCGTCAAGGCCGACGGCGCACGGATGCGTTGGGTCAAGGCGCCCCGGCCTGACGAACCCCGCCTGCCCTCGCCTCCGTGCACAGTGCTGGCTATCGCCTCCGCGCGGGCGCTTGGAGAACCCCTCGGCGATCGCATCGCCCATAGGGCGGACAGGGTCGCCGCCGTCACCAGGGCATCGTCCGGAGAGATCTTCGAGCCGCGGCACCTGGCCCGGCTGCTGTCCAGTGACGACGGCCTGCTCCAGGGCACCTCCGGACATACCGTCGTCCCCGTCATCAACATGGTGGACGACCAGCAGCGGCTGGAATTGGCGCGGACCGCCGGAAAACTGGCGCTGGAATCGACCGATCGGTTTGACCGGGTCATACTCGCGCGTATGCGAGACGAGTCTAATCCTGTGATGGAAGTCGTATTCCGCTGAGCGTATTGCAGACGAAAATCACCGGTCGCATCCCAATGGTTGACTATCGATGACCCAAGTTAAAGTCTGGATTCCACCCGCCCTCAGAGAGTTTGTAGACGGCTCGGTGCAGGTGGACGTCGCGGCCTGCAACGTGACCGCCGCGCTGGCCGCGGTCGGGGAACGCTATCCCGGCTTCCTGAGCCGCGTCCTGGCTCCGGACGGCCAACTACGCCCGCGCGTCAACGTCTTCGTGGGCGAAGACAACATCCGCACCCGGCAGGGTCTCGATACCGCCCTGATCGACGGCGATATCGTGGCCGTCATCCCCGCCGTCGCCGGCGGCTAGCTGGCGGACGTCTGCCAGCTTCGTAGCGGACTACACAGGAGTCCCTGGTCATCGAAACGGCCACGGTTTCCCGGTATGGTCCGCAACAGGAAGGAGCCTCTATGTCTGCGCACAAGCGATGGGTGTCGATCGGCCTGCTGGCTGGGTGCTTCGCGATTGGCGCGCCGGCACATGCCGATACGCCGCGGTTCGAGATCGCGCCTTTCGGCGGTTACCGGATCGGCGGACAGTTCGACCTCGAGGACGACCAGGGTGTCGAGCTGCGCAGCGTCGATCTGGACAACGACTTCAGCTGGGGGCTAGGCCTGGCGCTCTATCGCGATCCGGACGCCTACTATGAGCTGCTTTACTCCAAGCAGACCACACAGCTCGATGATTCCGATCCTGGACTGCGCGGCGTGGATCTCACGACCGAGTATTTCCAATTCGGCGGCACCCTGATCTTCGACTATGAACCCTGGCTGCAGCCCTACCTGTCAGTCACCGTGGGGTTCACCCGGTTCGATGCCGACGGCTTCGGGTCGGAATATGAACTCTCGGGGAGCCTGGGCCTGGGCATGCGAATCCCGGTCAGCCAGCGAGTGTCCTTTTTGCTCGGCATGCGAGGCTACGGAACACTGGTGGAGTCCGACACGGAGTTTCTCTGTTCGAGTGTCGGCGGCGCGGCCAACTGCCTGGTGCGATCTTCTGGCGACGTCTTCCTTCAGGGCGAAGCGACCCTCGGTATCGCGCTTACGTTCTGACTGGCGCGAGAAACGAACGGGTTCATTGGCCAGGGAGCCAGGCAGATGATCTGACCGTCTTCGCCACCGCCGAGCCGCTAATCCGAAGTCCCGGATCGCGGCTGCGGATCTGCGCGCTATGTCATCCATGGCTCGTTCCATCTGCCAATGGAAGCCAGATTCCGGTCCCGAATTGAGGTCGGCTATCGACTCAATGCAGACGGTCGCGACCGCAAGACGGCACCCCGGTCGCTGTAAGTCACCCGGGACTTGACATCACTCAATGTGATCCCCTCGCACCATGATCTCTCAAGCCGCTCCGGCCGAGGCCGTGGCCCTTCTGAGGGACTGGATCACCAGCACCAAGGCGTCGTACGCTGAGAAGATAGTCGTACGGCTTTGACGTTGTGGAGTTGCCGATGCTCTTGTTAGTTACAGCTATCGCTGTCGTGCTGGTGGTTTCCTTCGCGTGCTCGATCTTGGAGTCGGTGCTGTTGTCATTGACCCGACCGCAGGTCGAGATCACAGGACGCCGCCACCCCCGCGCCGGGCGCATGCTCACGCGTTTCAAGGAGAACATGGACGTGCCCATCGCGGCCATCCTGATCCTGAACACCGCCGCCCATACGATCGGAGCAGCCGCCGCAGGTGCCAGCTACACCGACGTCTTCGGGAGCGGCACCCTGTGGCTGTTCTCGATCCTGTTTACGATTGCGGTCCTTCTCTTCACGGAAATCATCCCCAAGACCCTAGGGGTGAGCCACGCTGTGGCACTCGCGGTACCCGTCGCGCTTGGCATCAGCGTTCTTACTGTCCTGTTACGGCCGCTCGTAGCGGTCAGCGAGGCTATTTCCCGGTCGCTGCGCGGCGGGAAAGAGGTGCCTGTTACGTCTCCGGAGGAGATCCGCATCCTCGCCCGGCTCGGGCAGGTCAGGGGCGTCGTGGGACCGAGGACGGCGGGCATGGTGGTCGGCGCAACGCAGCTCGGTCACCTTCGCGCTGCTGACGTAATGCTGCCGCGCGAGGAAGTCCGCTTCCTGTCGGGCGACATGGGGCGCAGGGAGGCTGTTCGAATGCTGCGCGAAACCGGCCACAGCCGCTTCCCCTTCTCAACCACCGGCGACGTCGACGACATCTCCAGCGTCGTGCTCGCCAAAAAACTGCACGATTGGCTGCTGGAGAACGATGCCGCCGATATCGATTGGGATGCCGTGACACACGATCCGCTCATCGTCCCCGACAGCGTCCCGCTGCCTCGGCTACTCAGGACATACCAGAAGACTCGCCGCCACCTGGCGGTCGTCGTGGACGAATACGGGACGGTGGAGGGCATCGTCAC
The DNA here is from genome assembly GCA_937924335.1 of uncultured Gammaproteobacteria bacterium. Taxonomy (GTDB): domain Bacteria; phylum Pseudomonadota; class Gammaproteobacteria; order Steroidobacterales; family XN24; genus JAHEFR01. The sequence continues at coordinate 9,885 of CALDWW010000015.1, read as the reverse complement.
GCTCGAAGACGTGCTCGAGGAGGTTGTGGGCGATATCCGCGACGAAACCGACGCCCCGGTCAACGACATCCTTGACAAGGCTGACGGTACGATCCTAGTCCGGGGCAACGTCGACATGCGGAAACTGTCGACGAGGCTCGGTATCACCTGGGATCCCGAACTCGAGGTGTCAACCGTCGGGGGACTGGTCACCGAGAGACTCGACCGTATACCGATCGTCGGCGATACGATCAGCTGGAACGGCTTTCGGATCGACGTCGTAAGGGCCGACAGGCGGCGAGCGAAGCTTCTGGAGATTCGTCGTGAATGAACTTTAATGGCCAACGGATACCAATGGCGGCGCCGGTTACGCTGGCTGATCGCTTGTGGCCGAAAGCAGCCGTTCTCTTAGCCCCTGACCGGATGTCCCTCAGGCGCCTTCGGACGCCGTTTAGTCGGCGCTGAAGGATGATTCTCCCCATTGTAGATAGCCTGATTTTTCAACCGTCGGGACTCGGCGAGCCCCCCGGCTCCGACGGCAAGAAGGCGTCTTCCGGCTGCCAGAAGATTCTTGCTATACAGGCTCGTATTTTGAGCTATACCCATACTGTATGGACCGGGAAACGGAGGCCATCATGGCGAGCAAGAAGCCAACAGCGAGGAAGACGACGAAGTCTACTTTGAAACAGAAACTCGTGGCGATGGAAAAGGCCCTGGAAAAGGGGGCCGCAGATCTTGGGCGTCGAGTAAAGAAGGAGATGCCGGCGGTCAAGGCCAGAGTCGCCAAGGCAGGCAAGAGGGTGTCACAGACGGCGGTTGCCGTAGAAGAGGAACTCAAGAACGACGTGGCCGGTGTGAAGCGCAGACTGGCCGAGAACAAAGAGCCAGCGGCCAAGAAGAGGCCTGCGAAGAAGACGGCTGCCAAAAAGAAGCCCGCGACAAAGAAGAGACCGGCGGCCCGCCGCAAGCCTGCCGCCAAGAAGACAGCGGCCAGGCGAGGCGTGACCAGGAAAAAAGCGGCGCCAAAGAAAAAGGCGGCGAGCAGGAATAAGTGACGACGATGGGCTTGCCTTGGGCGCGCCGGGGAAGCGCCCGGGCGGCCCCGTCGTCTGTCGATATCGACGCCGGTAACTGGGGTAAGAGAGAAATCTTTCTTGATTCAGGGGAAGTCGCTTACTGACCCTGATTCTCACGAATTGCCAGTAGACACATTCGGAGTCAATCGCTGGCGCACGGGTATGGAAGCCAGATTCCGGTCCCGAATTGAGGTCGGCTATCGACCCGAAGCGGTCCTTTAGATATCCCTAATATAGGGGTCGGATAGCGGCACTCGTTGACGGCTCAAATCGGATGTAATGTGTCATTACCGCCTGATTATGTAATGTCGCGTTAACAAAGTTGACGCTTTGAATCAGACATAGGTCGGGTACTGACAAATTAACTATTGATCCCCTGCGAACCCCAGGAAAGATGCTAATTACGGTCCTGTCGCACATTCCCAGGACACAAAGGCGCGTTGTCTGAACAGGCGATCATGTCTGGCCGAAATCAAATGCCGGCCCAGGTTGAATAGATTGTAGACCGCTGCATGGACACCGAGGAATCGCTCGGCTTGCCGCAGCGATTTGAATCGACGCATACCCCGCTCTCCCACCCGGGTTGGCTGATGAGAAAGCTCTGCTCGGTTGTTGGCATACCGGGATGTGTCGTGAATCGAGTCCGGGATCAGCTCTCGATGTGCGACCCCATGGCTCCCCAACTTGTCCGTCACGATCCTCCTGGGCTCACTACGATGTTTCTTTAGCAGGCGTTTGAAGAACCGCTTGGCGGCGTTGCCGTCTCGGCGCGTCTGCAGAAACACATCCACCACGTCACCGTCCTGATCGACCGCACGCCACAGATAGTGTTGCTTGCGCTGGATCTTCACAAAGACTTCATCAATGAAGAAAGTGTCACCATAGCCTCGGTGCTGACGCTTCAGTCGCCTCGCAAATTGGGGTCCAAACTTGATGCACCAAAGACGAATCGACTCATAGCTGACCGCAATCCCCCGCTCGGCCAGGAGATCCTCTACATCGCGGGAACTCAGGTTGAAACGATGGTACAGCCAAACGGCGTGCTGAATGATCTCGGGAGGGAATCGATGGCGTTTGTACAGCGATGCGGATCTTCTCATGCCGCGATTGTCGCCTTACCGCCGTTAACTTGTCAGTACCCAGAAGAGAACCCAATCATTCCTTTCATGCAGCCGCTAACCAGTGGCAGCCGAATGATTCGATGCTAAGTTCATTTGTAGGCGCCTCTCAATGGACCGCGGCGCGACTTGGCCCGAGAGAGCCAGGGGCGGGGACGGCCTCGACTCAATAGTCAGCGCGCGGTCACCTCACGCTGGCGGAGTGATCACGAGATATCGATATCGACGGCAGACCCAATGTCAACGGGTAGCGAAACTGCAGGGAGTCCAAGATGACCGACAAGGGACAGGAACAGAGCCGTCTGCGAGGTTTCCCACTGTTCACGATTCTCGGCTTTGAGATTCGACTCAACCTGAGCTGGCTGCTGCTTGGTCTGTTGATTACCTGGACGCTCGCCGAGGGCTTCTTTCCGCAGCGCTACGCGGATCTTGGTGCACAGGCGCGATGGTGGATGGGTGTGGCCGGCGCTGTCGGCGTCTTCTTTTCCATCGTATTCCACGAGTTGAGCCATTCGCTGGTGGGGCGTCGCTGCGGAATGCCGGTCGGCGGCATCACGCTGTTCATTTTCGGCGGCATCGCGGAGCTTCGTCATGAGCCGAAAACACCGTACACCGAGTTCCTCATGGCGGTGGCCGGCCCTCTGTCCAGCCTCGTGCTGGCCGGCGTCTTTTTTGTCGCCGACCACTTGGCGCAACGGCTCGGCTGGCCGGTCCCGGTCGTGGGGGTGCTGCATTATCTGTCACTAATCAACGTCATCCTGGCCGTGTTCAATCTGCTGCCGGCCTATCCACTCGACGGCGGGCGCATGTTCAGGGCCGCGCTATGGGCCTGGCGCAAAGACGTCAGGGAGGCCACGCGAGTAGCGAGCAGGGTCGGTTCGCTTTTCGGCCTGGCGTTGATGATCCTTGGTGTGCTCGCTTTTCTAACCGGCGACATCGTCGGAGGAATGTGGTCATTTCTGATCGGAGCTTTTTTGCGAGGAGCGGCCATGACATCTTATCGGCAGCTTCTGACGCGTCAATTCCTCGAGGGCAAGATCGTGGCCGATCTGATGAACGACCAACCGGTTTCAGTTGCGCCGTCGATCACGCTTGAGGAATTTCTCGAGCAATACGTGTACCGGAAGCCCCAAGTGCTGTACCCGGTGGTCGACGACTCGCGCCTGGTCGGCTGCGTAAAGGTCTCCCAGGTCAAAGCTATCCCCGAGGAGTTCAGGGGCGACAGGAACGTTAGCGACATACTGTCGCCGTGTTCGGAAGAAAACACGGTGTCGCCAGACGATGATGCCGCGGAGCTGCTGGGTAGAATGCTGGTCCCAGGCGTGGTCGACAGGAAGATTGTTGAAAGTGATGGCCGGCTGGTCGGGACGATATCACTCCAGGACCTTCGCAATATCATGGAGCTGAAGCTCGAACTCGAGTCACAGGACACTCGGTAGATCCGGAACCGGCAATGCCAGCCACGGGTCCGCTTCTGGTCGGAAGCAGACCTTCAGGAAGAACTGGCTGGAACTCGGCAGCGCTGGAGCGAGGCTCTTGCAATATCTGACCAGCACCGGGGCGAAAATTCAGGCCCGCTGGATGAGTGAGAAATGGGCGCTCTTGGGCTCCCGACTTTTCTTATCGAATTGAATGGATCAATCTTCTCACCTGAATTTCATCCCCCTTAAACCAAAGGTAGATATCAAAAACGCGGTCATGAAACCACAAGTGGATTGTGGCAGTCTTGGTAGGCGCTATATTGCTGATTATGGCGAAAGGCTGATGCGATGTGGTGCTGACCTGCACGAAAGCTTGACCTGCAATCGTCTCTCGGAAGCCCGTCTCACACCCCGGCAAGCGGAGGTAGAGGCCCGACAGCCGCAGGCCGGGCGACGCAAAGCATGATGGCCAACACATCGTATTTCGATCTGTTCGGTCGGGATCACCTGTTGACGATGCTCCTGATTCTGGTGGCGTGTGTCGCGTTGCCACTGTTCGTCCGGCGGGCCCGCTCGACAGGAATTGAACGGAGCGTGGCAGCAACACTCTGCATAGTGCTGCTGCTGAATGAGGCGCTCAAGTTTGCCGCGCGCATCCTGGTCTACAAACTGCCCGTCGAAGAGCAACTGCCGCTGCATCTGTGTGCCGCCACAGCGTTTCTGGTGGCCTATATGCTCATGCGCCGCAGTTATGCCGTGTTCGAGGTTGCCTACTTCTGGGCCATGGGGGGAACCCTGCAGGCGATTCTGACACCCGATCTACAAGCACCCTTCCCTAGCTTGTACTACATGGTCTTCTTCTTCGGTCACGGCGTCGTGATGTTGGGCGTAGCCTACGCGATCGTCGTGTTCCGATTCAGGCCGACGCTCAAATCGATCGTCAAGGCCATGGCGGCGCTCGCCGCCTACGCCACCGTCATTGCGCCGCTGAACTGGCTCCTTGGCACGAACTACCTCTACCTTTGCCACAAACCCGCCGGCACATCGCTGATTGACTACCTGGCGCCATGGCCCTGGTACATTGCTTCGCTCGGCCTGATCGCCGCCGTGTCCTTCGTCATCTGGTGGTTGCCGTTCGGCCTTCTAAAGCTGCGCTCGAGGCAAAGCTAGGCACTTCAAAGCATCTCATTACCAGCCGCGCTGAGCGTCCGCTAACGACCCTAAGCAGTCGCCCGGACCTGCGCTCGCCAATGCGGCGGCTGACGCTATGTCGTTCTCCGGGGCGCCAGACGTCTTCGTCGCCGTGCAGCAGATGCGGCCCGGCGGCGGCATCGAGCAACTATGCTTGGGGAGTTCATCAGTTCCGCCGACCGGCACGAGGTCGGTCGCGTCGCGCAGGATGCGCTGCGAAACGGCGCCGGCCCGCTGCCGTTGGCAATCTGGAGATACTACGTCAATGAAGTGTTCCGCCTGCGGCGCCCAGCCCCCTGTCAGCTCCGCGTTCTGCAACCAGTGCGGGGCCAGGCTCGAGGTCCGGTGCCGGAGCTGCGGGGCCACGCCACCGGCCGGCTCCCGTTACTGCCATCAGTGCGGCGCGTCCTTGGCGGAACCGGACGCGGAGCCGCCGGTCCGCATCCCGCGGGACTACACGCCCAAGCACCTCGCCGACCGGATCCTGATGACGCGATCCGCCCTCGAGGGGGAGCGCAAGCAGGTCACCGTCCTGTTCGCGGACGTCAAGGGCTCGATAGCGCTGTCAGAGCAGGCCGGACCCGAGGACTGGCACGAGATTCTCGACCGCTTCTTCGAGATTCTCGCGGAGGGGGTTCACCGCTACGAGGGCACGATCAACCAGTACACCGGCGACGGCATCATGGCGCTTTTCGGCGCACCGATCGCCCACGAGGACCACGCCCAGCGAGCCTGCTACGCGGCGCTGCATCTGGGTGACGCGCTGCGTCACTACGGCGATGCGCTGCGGGTCGAGCGCGGCCTGAACTTTTCCGTGCGCATGGGGCTGAATTCCGGCGCCGTGGTCGTCGGCAAGATCGGCGACGACCTCAGGATGGACTATACGGCGCAGGGGCAGACCGTCGGGGTCGCCCAGCGGATGGAGGCGCTGGCGGAGGCCGGCGTCCCGCTGATCAGCGAAGCCACGGCCCGCTTGGTCGAAGGCTACTTCGACCTGCGGGCTCTCGGGGACGCGCGCGTGAAGGGCGTCGAGGCGCTGCTCAGGATCTACGCCCTCGAAGGGGTGGGTCCCGCCCGGACGCGGCTCGACCGCTCCCGGGCCCGGGGCCTCTCCTTGTTCGTCGGCCGCGACGAAGAGATGGCGATCCTGCAGGCCGCGCTGGTCCGCGCCCGCGCCGGCGAGGGCCAGGTCGTGGCCATCGTAGCCGCCGCGGGGACGGGCAAGAGCCGACTGTGCGCGGAGTTCCTGGACCGGTGCCGGGGCGAGGGTCTCACCGTGCTCGAGGGCCATGGCGTCTCCCACGGCAAGTCCGTGCCCTTCCTTCCGATTCTCGAGCTGTTTCGCGCTTGGTTCGGCATCCTCGAGGGTGATAGCCCGGCCTCGACCCGGGACAAGATCGCCGGACGCCTGCTGCAAATGGACGAGTCATTTCGGGATTCCCTCCCGCTGATCTTCGATCTGGTGGGTGTCGCGGACCCGGCGATGCCGTCGCTGGAGATGGACCCGCAGGTGCGGCCGAAGCGCCTGCACGAGCTCATGCGGCGGGTGCTGCACGATCCCGGCTATGGCTCGACGCGCGTCACGCTGCTTGAGGACCTCCACTGGTTCGACGGCGGCAGCGACGCCTTTCTCGGCACGCTGATTGAAAGCGTGCCCGGGACCCAGGACCTCGTGATCGCCACTTTCCGCCCGGAGTACCAGGCGCGCTGGCTGCAGCGGTCCTACTGCCAGCTGTTGCCGCTCAAGCCCCTCGACGCCGACGCGATCTACGAATTGCTTCGAGACCTGCTCGGCGAGGACCCGTCGGTGGCAGAACTGCCGCAGTCCATCTTTGCGCGTTCCGGCGGCAATCCGTTCTTTACGGAGGAGATTATTCAGGCGATGGTCGAGAGCGGCCAGCTGGTCGGCACGCGGCACCACTACCGGCTCGCCGCGCCTCTGACCGGGCTGGAGATTCCCGATACCGTTCAGTCACTGCTCGCCGCTCGCATCGACCGGCTCCCGGAGGACCAGAAGGCCGTGCTGCAGATCGCGGCCGTGATCGGCAAGAGCTTCGGGCGCGAGCTGCTACTGCGCATCGCGCGAATATCGGAGACAGCGCTGACCGACGCCCTCTCCGGACTGACCGCGGCTGAGTTCCTATACGAGCAACGGCTCTATCCGGAGCTGATCTACGCGTTCAAGCACCCCCTGACCCAGGAGGTTGCCGAGCAGTCGCAGCTGAGGGAGCGTCGAGCCCGTATCCACGCCGCCGTCGCCGAAACTTTGGAGGAGACGACGACGCATGGCGATAACGAGCAGGCCAGCGCCATCGGGCGCCACTGGCAGGAGGCGGGTGATCCCCGCCGTGCCGCTCACTGGTTCGCACGCGCTGCGGAATGGTCCGGCCGCACCGACCTCGGCGAGGGTCTCCGGCACTGGCTGCGCGTCCGCGAACTGGCGCAGCAGATCGAGGACCCGGCGGAGAGCAGCGCTTTGGGCATCGGCTCGTGCCTGCAGATCCTCGCCTTCGCCTGGCGCGGCGGACGCACGCCGGCAGAACTCGCGAAATACTTCGAGGAAGGCCGCCGCCTCGCGCTGGCCGCCAACGACCGTCTGATGCTGGCACGCCTTATATCTGCCTACGGCACGATCTGCGGGCTCGCTGGCGGCTCGCTAGAGGACTATCTGCGCTATGTCGGTGAGGCAGGCGAGATTGCGGATGCCGTCGGCGACGAGGACCTCCGGGCCGCGACGGCGACCTCGATGGCCGCCGTCAGGCTCTACGAAGGGCGGCCCCACGAGATCATGTCCGCCTGCCGGGCCGGGCTGGCCATCACCGGCACGGACCTCACCAAGGGACGGGCCCTGCTGGGCTTCAGCCCGCGCGGTGCCATGCTGTTCTTCCTCAGCGTTGCGCTGGCATGGAACGGACGGCTCGAGGACGCGCGTGCGCAGCTCGCGGCGGGCCAGCGGGAGGCGGACGAGGGCGGCGAGAACGAGGTCGTGACCTGGTTCCAGCAGTGCTGGGCGCACCTCGCACATTTCACGGGCGGCCCGGAGTCCGGCATGGATCAGGCCCGCCAGTGCTTCGAGTTGGCCGAAAAACTCGGCAACGGCTCAAGCCGGGTGCTGGCCCGCACATCGCTCGGATTGGCCCACATGCTCGAGGGCCACCCCGACGAGGCCGTCGCCACTCTGGACGAAGCCATCGCGCTCGTCCGCGATCTGAACACCCAGCGCACTTACCTGCCCCAGGTACTTGGCGTCCTGTCCGAGGCCCATACCGTCGGTGGCCGTTTCGACGAGGCTCGCAGAGTCGCCGAGCAGGCAGTCGCAATCACGGAAGCGGGCGGTTACGCGACTTACGGCGTGCTGGCGCACAATGCCCTGGCCCGCGCGCTGCTCGCGGGTAACGACGAGGCGCCGGCCGCCGGCGTCGCCGCGGCGCTTGACGCCGCTGACGAGCTCGTCTCCCTCTACGACATCGGCGTATTCAGGCCACAGGTGCGCGAGCTTCGGGCCGAGGTCGCCCGGCGTGCCGGGCGGGACGAAGAGGCGGCGCACCTCACCGCCGAGGCCCTCGCGCTCTATCGGGAAATCGGTGCGGCCGGCCACGAGGCGCGGCTCTCCGCGGCCAATGCAGAGACGCAGCGGGCGTAAGGGGCGGCGTCCGGGGCCACGGGCGCGGGTCGCCCGCGCGGACACGCCAAACTAAGGGAATGTCGTCAAGTACGTCGGGCCAAGCGTGATCTGCATGGCGCCAGGAGTTCGGTCACCCCCGGACATGAGGTGCCGCCTATCTCCTTGTTAGAGGTGCGGTTGAAACCTGGAAAGAAAAGACAGAACTCGTGGACCAGGGTCTGCAAGATGTTCTATTTGTGTGGCCAGCGTGGTGACGTCGATGGATCAACGGGCGTAGTAGGCTCCGGAGCCGTGATCTATGTTCATGACCCAAGGTAACGGAGTGCCAAACTGGCAATCAACCCCGTTTGCCAAATATATCTGCGATTCCCGGCCTCTGCGAGTGTCCGCTTCTGGCCGAGAGCAGCCGTTCGGCTAAGTCCCTGGATAGCCCCTGCCAACCGAACCTCAGAGCGGCTGCTGACTACGAGGAGCTGGCCAGTGATCCAATCTTCGCTGCGGGCCTAGGACGTCGTCTGGCCAGTGCATAGGTCTATTGGTTCGGAGCTTTGTCCGGGCCCCGCAGCATAGCCTTCATTTCTGACACGGCCTGTTCCATTGACGAAGCCCCAAACGGGTTGTACTGCACGACATTGTCACTGCCCACAATCAGAATCCAGGGGGTCCCTGGCGCACCGTAGTCTTCAGCAACGCCGTCAGCGTCGAGAAGGAGCGTAAAGGAATAATCGTATTCTTCGAAAAAAGCGACGGGATCGCCGTCGTCGTCAAACGAGTGCAACGCGTAAAAGTTCGCGCTGTCTGGGGGCAGCGAATCGCTGATTTCCTGCAGGATGGGTAAGACCTCCTTGCAGCGAGGGCACCAGGTCGCCCAGAACACAAGAAGGCTTGGTTTGGTCTCGCTATGATCGTAAAAATTGATGCGGCTGTCATCCGGTGTAGCTAAAGTCCAGTCGGGAGCCGTGTCGCCGACTTTCACTTTCACTGCGGCGAGGATACGGGCCATCCTTTCCTCTCGGTCGACGTCTTCCTGCCCGTCGTCTCCAAAGGACGGTGCCACGACGAGTGCTAGGGCCGTAGTTAGGAAAAAAGTGGCGGTGCGTAGCATAGGGGCTCCCGAGGAGTCATCAGCGCGCGACACTATCAGGAACGCGGGCCCATTCCTACCCTGCCAGGTTCGGACACCAAGTGCGCGAGAGCTCACGAGGAGAGGCCGCCCTCAGGCGACTGAGACAAATAATCTTGCTTCCCGGGGACGACACGAAACACCGACGGGATGATTAACAGTCGCCGTCCCTCGCCACTGGTTCATGACGTTACCCAAGCGTCCGCTTATAGCCGAAAGCAGCCGTTCGGCTGAACCCTTAAACGTCTTGTTCGCGCCTGCCACTGAATCTGGAGCGCCGGCAGTCCTTGTAGAACATCTCGCTCATCAGGCCGATACCAATGTCTCGATCCCGCCGCGCTCTTGTTCGTCG
>CALDWW010000014.1 GCA_937924335.1 uncultured Gammaproteobacteria bacterium | reverse complement strand
GTCTGGTTAACTGGGATCCGGTGCTACACACTGCGTTGTCGGACCTTGAAGTTCTGTCGCAGGAAGAAAGCGGACATCTGTGGCACTTCCGCTACCCGCTCGCGGATGCTCAGGGGCATCTGATCGTCGCCACGACGCGACCAGAAACGATGCTGGGTGACACGGCCGTCGCTGTCCATCCGGATGACGATCGCTATCAGCATCTCGTCGGCAAGATGCTGGACCTGCCCCTGACAGACCGGCAAATTCCCGTCATCGCCGATGACTACGTGGACCCTGAATTCGGCAGTGGCTGTGTCAAGATCACGCCGGCACATGATTTCAATGACTATGAAGTCGGCGAACGACACGGCCTGGAGAAGATCAACATCTTCGACATCGATGCGGTGATCAATGAAAGCGCGCCGGCGGCGTTCCGTGGCCTGGATCGATTCGAGGCCAGACGCCAGGTCGTGGAGGCTATGGATGATCTTGGCTGTCTCGACAAGATCGAAGATCATCAGCTGATGGTTCCCCGGGGCGACCGCAGCGGCGCGGTCGTGGAGCCCTATCTGACCGACCAGTGGTATGTCGCGGTCGAAAGCCTGGCCAAGCCGGCGATCGACGCCGTGGAAGAGGGTCGCATCAGGTTCGTCCCGGAGAACTGGTCAAAGACATACTTCGAGTGGATGCGCAATATCCAGGACTGGTGTATCAGCCGCCAGTTATGGTGGGGCCATCGGATTCCAGCCTGGTACGACGAAGAAGGACATATTTTCGTAGCGCAAAGCGCAGACGAGGCCATGAGCCTGGCCCACGAGAAACACCGGAAGAACGTCTCGCTGAAGCAGGACGAAGACGTTCTGGACACCTGGTTCTCGTCGGCCCTCTGGCCATTCTCAACTCTCGGGTGGCCGGACAAGACACCCGAACTGGAGCGCTACTACCCGACCAGCGTGCTGGTGACCGGCTTCGACATCATTTTCTTCTGGGTCGCCCGAATGATCATGATGGGCCTGAAGTTCATGGACGACGTGCCATTTCACGAGGTCTACATACACGGGCTGATCCGCGACCATGACGGCCAGAAGATGTCCAAATCCAAGGGCAATGTGCTAGACCCGCTGGACCTGATCGACGGGATCGAGCTTCCCGAGTTGATCAGGAAGCGGACGACAGGACTGATGCAACCGCACCTGGCGGAGCGGATCAAGACATCGACGGAAACTCAATTTCCGGACGGCATTCCTGCATTCGGAACGGACGCGGTCCGGTTCACTTTCGCAGCGCTCGCCACGACCGGCAGAGACATCCGATTTGATCTCGGCCGGGTTGAGGGCTACAGGAACTTCTGTAACAAATTATGGAATGCCTCCCGGTACGTTGTGATGAATACAGACGGGCAGGATTGTGGACCCGCCGGCGAGATGGAGTTCAGCCTCGCCGACAGGTGGATCCGCTCGCGTTTCGGCCGCACGGTAGATACCGTCATGGATTCATTCGCCTGCTACCGGCTGGACCTCGCAGCCCGGGCGATCTACGAGTTCACCTGGAACGAATTCTGCGATTGGTACCTGGAACTGTCGAAACCGATCCTGCAGTCAGAGGACAGTTCCGATGCGGAACGTCGTGGCACCCGTCGCACGCTCGTCGAGATTCTCGAGGCGCTATTGCGCCTGATCCACCCGGTCATGCCGTTCATCTCCGAGGAGATCTGGAAGAAAGTCGCACCACTGGCCAAAGTCGATGGCCTGTCCGTGAGCACGACGACCTACCCGCTGAAGGAAGAATTCCCTCAGGATGAAGCCGCGGAGGGAGAGTTGGCCTGGGTACGGGACTTCATTCTCGGCGTCAGGCAGATCCGGGGGGAGATGAAGATCCCTCCTGGCAAGGAACTGCCGGTCTTGCTACGCGGCGCATCGGAGAAGGATCGCGACTTGCTGGCGCGTCATGGCCGTTTCCTTACCCGGCTGGCTCGTCTGGGCGACGTCACGATCCTGGAGTCCGATGACCAACCACCACCAGCGGCGACAGCATTACTTGGCGAGGCCACCATCATGGTGCCGATGGCAGGCCTGATAGACGTTAGCGCAGAGCTTGCCAGGCTTCGCAAAAAACGTGACAGACTCGATGTCGATCTGAGGCGCTCCGAAGGTAAGCTGTCGAATGATAAATTTGTCGCCAATGCGCCAGACGATGTGGTGACCCGGGAAAGACAGCGGGTCGAAGATGCCCGGGGGGCGATTGCCAAGATCGAACAGCAGATGGCTACGATGGCCAGTCTCGCAAGGAGCTGAAACACGATGCACCACGACGTTGCACAGAGCCGACAGGACATCAAGCACGTCAGAGATGATGCAAAGTTGAACGAAGCTCTGGACTCGCTCAACAGGATCATCCTCGGCAAAGCAGTTCAGATCCGTCTGTGTCTGGCGTGCATGATGGCGGGCGGACACCTGCTCATCGAGGACATCCCGGGCGTTGGCAAGACCACGCTGGCCCACGCGCTGGCCAGAATTCTCGGCCTGAGCTACCAGCGGATTCAATTCACCAGCGACCTGCTGCCCGCGGACATTACCGGCGTCTCGGTCTTCGACCGGGAGCAGAGTGCATTCCGATTCCATCCGGGGCCCATTTTCTCCAACCTGGTGCTTGCGGACGAGGTTAATCGGGCCACTCCCAAGACTCAGAGCGCTCTGCTGGAAGCCATGGAAGAAGGACAGGTCACCGCCGACGGTGAGACGTTTCGCCTTCCCCAGCCCTTTTTTGTTGTGGCCACGCAGAATCCAACTTATCAGATAGGCACGTTCCCGTTGCCCGAGTCGCAGCTTGACCGGTTCCTGATGAGGATACAGCTTGGATATCCCGGCCCTGCCATGGAGCGAGAACTACTCAAAGGCGATGATCGGCGCACGCTACTTACGCAGAGTCAACCGGCAGTCTCAGCGGAACTGATCCAGCAAATGCAGGAGAAGGTCAAGTCCGTGTTCGCCTCCGAGGCCCTCCTCGACTACCTGCAGTCCATCGTCCGCCACACACGCGAACACACAGACTACGAATCCGGTTTGTCGCCGAGAGCGGCGATATCCCTGCTCCGCGCAGCCCAGGCCTGGGCCCTGCTCCATCAACGGGATGCCGTGCTCCCTGAAGACATCCAGGCGGTATTGCCTGCGGTTGTGGGCCACCGACTTCGTCCGCGGCAAGAGGCGGCCGGCAGAGATCCGGATCAGCTCGGCAGAGATCTCCTGGAGGCAGTGCCTATCCCCTGATGCCCAGCCTCCGCCGCAAGCTCGATCGACCCGCACTCTGGATCCAGGGGCTCGCGCGATCCTGGGCAAGGAACCGCCAGGGCATAGATCCCGATCCGGTCATACTCCACAGGCGCCGGACCTATATTCTCCCCACCGGACTCGGCGTCGGATTTGGCCTGGTCCTGTTTGCCATGATGCTGGCGTCGATGAACTACAACAGCAGCATGGGATTCGGCCTGACCTTCCTGCTCGCCGGGCTCGGTCTGGTCGCCATGCACTGGTGTCATCAGAATCTGGCAGGCTTGCGAGTCCGCGGGTTCAAGGTCAAACCGGCATTCGCCGGCCAGCCCCTGCAACTCGAGCTCTACGCCGAGAATATCTCTTCAGGTTCACGTTACGAACTCGCCTTCGCCTGTGACAACCATGTCGCGGGGATATTTGATCTGGGCGCGGGTGAATCTGCGGCCGTTCGCATTGACCTGCCGACGCGCCAACGGGGACGTCGGACGATCCCGGGGATTCGGCTGTCGACGCGATTCCCGTTCAGCCTCTTTACCTGCTGGACCTGGCTACATCCCGAAATAGACGGCATCGTCTACCCGGCCCCGGCAGACAGAGGCGAACCGCCGCCGCCCGACAGTACCGATGTCGGCGGCGCACAGGACGACAGCAGGGGCGATGATGACTTCGCCGGCCTGCGGGCTTTCAGACCGGGCGATTCTCCGAGGCACATCGCGTGGAAAACGGCCGCCCGGGAAGGCGAACTTCTCACCAAGCAGTTTGCCGGGACGGACGTGACCACTCACTGGCTGGAGTGGTCGTCTCTCAGTAGCCATGACACGGAGGCGCGCCTGGCCAGATTGTGCCGCTGGGTTATCGACGCTCACGCGGAAGGACATGCCTTTGGCCTGAGGGTTCCCGGATCCGAGTTCCCGCCGGCCATCGGGCGGCGCCATCGGCACCTTTGTCTGACCGCACTGGCCGACTTTCCTGGCGATGTGAGGTCCGATGGATAACGGTGGTGCACAGTTAACACGACTCGGGTGGAGCGCGGCGGCCATCGTCGTGAGCGTTGGACCTCATCTTCCCAGGATGCCTGTCTGGGTCAGTCTGCTGACACTCGCATGCGTGGCCTGGCGACTCGCAGCGGCGCTGCGTGGCTGGCCGTCAGCCTGGCGCTGGCTGAGGATGCTGCTTGCCGGCATGGTGTTCGTCGGTGTGTACATGACCTACGGGACCATCAATGGAATCGAGGCGGGGAGTGCACTGCTCGTCGTGATGATGAACATGAAGATGCTGGAGACCGCCCGGCGACGGGACTTCCAGGTACTCATGTTTATCTGCTACTTCCTGGTGATGGCCCAGATGCTGTTCGAGCCGGCCATGTGGACTCTGGCCTATATGGTGCTCTCGGTGTTCGTAACGACGGTGGCCTTGCTGCAGGTCGTCCGAGAAGGTCCTCCACTGCCTCCGCGTGAGGCCGGCATGCTGGTTTCCAGGATGCTCATCTACGCGACGCCGCTCATGCTGGCCCTGTTCCTCTTGTTCCCGAGGATACCGGGTCCGTTCTGGGCAATGCCCACGAGGTCGGGCTCCGCGAGCAGCGGGCTCGACGACCAGATGTCCCCGGGCAGTATCAACGCGCTCAGTCTTTCGGACGATGTGGCCTTCCGGGTGACATTCGATAACGAGGCCCCACCGCCCCGACTCCGTTACTGGCGAGGCCCTGTTTTCCATCAGTTTGACGGCGCATCCTGGCGAGAGGCCAGCCGTATGCCGATGTGGCGCTCCCAGGTTTCTCCCAGAGGTACGCCAGTTCGTTACCGCATCACGATGGAGCCCCATGACCGGCCGTGGCTGCTGGCGCTGGATTATCCGGACAGCTGGTCGGGCGTGAGGGGCTATCTGACCTTTGACTACAAACTCGTAGCTCGCCGTCCGGTAGAGCAGTTGACCTCCTACGAGGTCGTCTCCTATCCGGATGCCGTCGTCGATCCCGATATCAGTGAGTGGGTCAGGTCATGGAGCCTCCAGCTTCCCGAGGGTCGCAATCCGCGCACCGTCGAGATGGCGCAGCGTCTCCGTAGCCGGTACACCTCTGACAGGGAGCTGGTATCCGCCGTCCTGGACCGCTTCAATCAGGAGGAATTTGTCTACACGCTGCGTCCACCGTCATTGATCGGCGGGCACCCGGTGGATGAATTCATGTTCGATACACGCCGCGGCTTCTGTGAGCACTACGCATCATCATTCACTGTGCTCATGCGAGCTGCCGGCATCCCGGCGCGCGTTGTCACCGGCTACCAGGGAGGTCAGTTCAATCCCATCAATGGTCAGTTGACCGTCCGTCAGTCCGATGCCCATGCCTGGGCGGAGATCTGGCTGCCCGGAGAAGGCTGGGTGCGGCACGATCCGACTGCTGCCGTGGCACCGGAGAGGATAGAGCGTGGCCTGCTGGACGCCGTTCCGACAGCGGATGCTGCCCCGGGCCTGATCTTCAGGAGAGTCCCGATCCTCCAAAGTCTGAGCGAGAGTTGGGACGCTATCGACAGTGCCTGGAATGAGTGGGTACTGGGTTACGGGCCCGACCAGCAGATCGCGTTGTTGCGTAACCTGGGCGTTGGCAATCCAGACTGGCGCTGGCTTGTGGCAGCCATGGCCGGCACCCTTGCCGCCCTGCTCACAGGTCTTGCCGCGTGGCTGGCCTGGCGCTACCGGCCGCCCCGGTTGGATGAAGTGCAGCGCCTTTACAAGAGCTTCGTTGACCGTCTACAGAAAAGTGGCCTGCGCAGGGAGCCGTGGGAAGGGCCTGTCGACTTCTGCCAACGCGCAGTCAGACTAAAGCCTGCTCACGAGGGCGCGATCCGTCGTATCACCACCAGCTACGTGCACCTGCGTTACGGGCCAACACGCTCTGAGGCAGAACTCGATCGCATGCGGAAACTGCTCAGATCTTTCCGGCCCTAGACCGCCCCAGGGTGGTCATTATCCATCGCCTTCGCGGCACGAACCCCTTCCTCCACATTGACGCGCCACAGGAGGAAGCCACCGGCAAAGAAGAGTATGTTCAGCGCCATAATACTGTCGCGTTCGTCAGCGCCGACGATCACGATGGGCACCATCGCCATCAGCAGTGGCCCGAGGATGGCGGCGAACTTACCCACCATGTTGAAGAACCCGAAGAATTCGGCAGTCTTTGAAACCGGGATCAGCCTCGCATACAGGGACCGGCTCAGACTCTGGACGCCACCCTGCACCAGCCCGATTGCGATAGCCAAGACGTAGAAGTCGCCACTGTCTTCGAGCCAGCGCCAGGCGTATAGCAAGGCGATGACGTAGACCGACAGCCCGATGAGGATAGCCGGGCGTGGGCCGATGCGCTTGCCCAGCCAGCCAAAGAAGAGCGCCGAAGGGAACGCAACGAACTGAGTGACCAGCAATGCGACCATCAAGCCTTGTGCGGGGAGGTTGAGTATGCGGTCACCGAAGAACACGGCGGTCTTGATGACCGTGTTAACGGCATCGATATACAGCCAGTATCCGAGCAGGAAGACCACCAGAACCCGTAACTGGCGGATCTCGCGGAAAGTCCCAGCCAGCTGGGCCAGACCCTCGCGGACCGCCTGCAATCGCGTCGCCTTGTGGGCCGTCGGGGTCTCTTTTACCCCCAACAACAGCGGTATCGAAAATGCCGCCCACCAGACTGCGACGCTTAGGAACGACAGCTTGACAGCCGTTCCGGCATCCTCGATCCCGAAGAGCTCAGGTTTGCCGACCATCATGACGTTGACCGCAAACAGGATGCCGCCGCCAACATAGCCCATGGCGTAGCCAAAGGCCGATATGAGATCGAACTCCTCCTCAGCCGACACGTCGACGAGCATCGAATCGTAAAACACGTTGGCCCCGGAGAAACCGACGGTTCCGAGGGCGTAGAAAATCAGGCCCAGCTCCCACTGACCGGCATTGACCCAGGCCATCGCGGCAGTCATGACCACGCCCAGCATGGCGAAGGTAGCCAGGAATTTCTTGCGGCTGCCGCCCCGATCCGCAATCGCGCCAAGGACGGGCGCTGATATTGCGACCAGGACGCTGGAACCGGTCAGGGTCATATTGAACCAGAATTGCGAATCACTGGCGCTCAGGTCTTTGCTGAGAAAGCTGTAGAACGCCGGGAAGAATCCGGCCATCACCGTGGTGGCGAAGGCCGAGTTAGCCCAGTCGTACAGCGCCCATGCCAGGACCGGTCGGCGCAACAGGATTTTCTTCATGCGGTGTCTCGACTGAAAGAGCTGTGGGTCGCCCGGAGGCCCGTGACACTATACCGGCGTATCGATGCGCTCGCGAAGCGTCAGACGATGATCTGCTCCCGGGTTGGACGGAAGCGGATCTCCGGCCAACGCTCGCGGGTCAGGTCCAGATTGACCCGGGTCGGTGCAATGTAGACCAGGCACTTGCCATGGTCTCTGGCCAGGTTGTCCTCTGCCTTGCGTTCGAAGTCCTGGAGTCGGCTGGCGTCGTCAGACTGAATCCAGCGCGCGGTCGCCACCTGCACAGCCTCGAACTTGCACTCGACACCGTATTCGCTCCGCAGCCGGAAGGCCACGACGTCGAACTGCAAGGGACCGACGGCTCCGAGGATCAAGTCGTTATTCCTCAACGGACGAAACAACTGGGTCGCTCCCTCCTCGCAAAGCTGATCGAGCCCCTTCTGCAGAGCCTTCATTTTCAGCGGATCGCGGAGCACCGCCCGACGGAAAAGCTCTGGCGCAAAATTGGGAATCCCCGTGAAATGGAGCTTTTCGCCCTCGGTAAACGTGTCTCCGATGTTGATGGTCCCGTGGTTATGCAGCCCCAGAATGTCGCCGGCGCAGGCGTCATCGGCGTGCTGACGATCAGAGGCCAGGAATGTCAGCGCGTCTGCCACGCGGACTTTTTTGCCGCTGCGAACATGCTGCAGCTGCATGCCTGGTGTATATCGACCCGAGCAGACCCGCAGGAATGCGATCCGGTCACGATGCGCCGGGTCCATGTTCGCCTGGATCTTGAATACGAAGCCGGTGAATCGAGCCTCGGACGGTTCCACCTGACGCTCATGCGCCGTCCTGGACAGCGGCGCCGGAGCCCACTCAGCGAAACCGGACAACAACTCCCGGACTCCGAAGGCATTGATTGCCGATCCGAAGAAAACGGGCGTGAGCTTTCCCTGCAGGTAAGCCGCATGATCCCACGCGTGGCTCGCGCCCAGCACGAGTTCAACCTCTTCACGGTATTCCTCAGCGCGATCGCCCAGAAGCCGCGTGGCTTCTGCGCTTGCCAGCCCATCAATGGTCTCGGTCACGCCGAGCGCGCCGTGCTCCCCGGAGCGGTAGATGTAGATCCGGTCTTCCAGCAGATGGTAGATGCCCCTGAGTTCACGCCCCATGCCGATCGGCCAGGTGACCGGCGAGCAGCGAATCTTCAGGACCTCCTCGATCTCGTCCAGGAGTTCCACCGGCTCCCGGCCGTCGCGATCAAGTTTGTTGATGAATGTCACGATCGGCGTGTCGCGCATGCGGCAGACGTCCATCAGCTTTATCGTGCGCTCCTCTACACCCTTTGCGCAGTCGATGACCATCAGGGCCGAGTCAACAGCCGTCAGGGTCCGGTAAGTGTCCTCGGAGAAGTCACCGTGTCCAGGAGTATCGAGAAGATTGATGATCCGATGCTCGAACGGAAACTGCATCACGGACGAGGTCACGGAAATGCCGCGTTCCTGCTCCATGGCCATCCAGTCCGAGGTCGCATGTCGCCTCGCCTTGCGGCCCTTTACCGCGCCGGCGAGCTTGATAGCACCGCCGAACAGCAACAGTTTCTCGGTCAGCGTCGTCTTGCCGGCATCCGGATGGGAAATGATGGCGAAGGTACGCCTGCTGAAGATTTCGTCGGTCAGGGAGGTCATTGGCTGGCTGGCGGCTGAAAAAGCGGAGTATTGTATCGCACGGGGTGACCGACGCGGAGACCGCGTCGTCAGACTGGTCTTCCGAGGACCACTGCGTCCTCCCGCCCGCCGACAGACCGGTAGTAACGCGGACGCCTCCCGATCTCTTTGAATCCGGTCGAATCGTACAGCCCCATCGCCACTTCATTTGACGGCCTCACCTCGAGGAAGATCTGACCGGCGCCCCCCTGGCGCGCCACTTCGATCATCGCCGCCAACATATCCCTGCCGAGCCCGCATCCCTGCCGATCCGGATGCACACAGAGGTTCAGCAGATGAGCCTCGCCCGCTCCTATAGAGACAACGGCGTAACCCTCCAGCGTACTGCCCTCCCTCTCCAGCACGACACAGCGATATCCAACCCGCAGACAATCCCTGAAGATGCCCTCCGACCAGGGGAACTCGTAGGACTCGCGCTCGATCCGGGCAACCTCCGGCACATCGGACGCTCGCATGGGGCGCAGGCAGGGTTGTGCGAATTGTGGCTGCGCACTCACCTTGAGTTGCCGCTGACTACCTGAGCGGCCAACAGAAGATCTCGCCACGCCTTGGCCTTCTCAGCCGGACGTCGCAACAGGTAGGCCGGATGGTAGGTCACGACGAGCGGGACTTCGTGGACTCCATAGTGATGAATCTGCCCCCGCATCCGCCCGAGGGGCCCATCCGCACCGAGCAAATTCTGCGCGGCCACTCTTCCCACCGCGAGGATCACGCTGGGTGCTACGAGTCTGATCTGCCTCTGAAGGTAGGGTGCGCACTGACTCGCTTCGTTCTGACTCGGATCGCGATTATTCGGCGGACGGCACTTGAGAACATTGGCTATATAGACACTCTGCCGTGACAGACCAAGGCCCTCGAGCATCGCGTCCAGCAACTGTCCGGCACGACCCACGAACGGTTCGCCGACGCGGTCCTCTTCCGCCCCGGGCGCTTCGCCGATAATCATCCAGTCAGCCGCCGGATCGCCGACACCGAACACCGCCTGCGTTCGCCCTTCATGGAGCCCGCACAGCCGACATTCCGACACTCTGCGGCGCAGCGCTTGCCAGTCTAGATCCGGGACGTTGTCCCCGTCCCCGGAGATTGACTCGCCCGACTCAGCCGCGGCCTGGCGGGGCACCCACCGAGTGATGCCCATCGCTTCGAGGTACCGATCGCGTCTCTGTTCCATGGCAGTTGATACGGATCAGGCAGCCTTGCGTGGCTGATTGTCAGCGTCCCGATCGCGACGCCGGACCCATCGGATCAGGCTCAGTATCGGCCCCGACAGTGCGTAAAGCGCAAATAGCGAGAACAGGACCAGAGGAGGATCCAGAGAGATCACCATGAACACGGCCGGAACGAGCAGGAGATAGGCGAACGGTATACGGCCGCCCAGATTGAAATCCTTGCCACTGTAGTAAGGGAAGTTACTGACCATCAATGCACCGGCTGTGGCCGTGACCATGAATGCAATCACAAACGCCGATCCTCCGCCGAATTCATACTTGCTGGCCAGCCCGACGAGGCCGGCTACCAGGGCGGCACCCGATGGACTCGGTAATCCCTCGAAGAAACGCTTGTCGGCCAGGCCGATGCGGGCGTTGTAGCGAGCCAGTCTGAGCGCGGCACAGACCGAGTAGAAAAACGCGGCAAGCCAACCCAGCCGGCCCCACAACCAATGGAACTGGGACAGATTAACGACACCCCATTCATAGATCACCAGGGCGGGCGCCAGCCCGAAAGAAACCATGTCCGCGAGGCTGTCGTACTCCTTGCCGAAATCGCTCTCGGTACTCGTCAGCCTGGCGACCCGGCCATCGAGGCCATCCATCACCATTGCCACGAAGATGGCAACTGCCGCTTTCTGGAAATTGCCGTCCATAGCG
Source organism: uncultured Gammaproteobacteria bacterium (assembly GCA_937924335.1). Lineage (GTDB taxonomy): Bacteria > Pseudomonadota > Gammaproteobacteria > Steroidobacterales > XN24 > JAHEFR01. Next base: position 103,655 of record CALDWW010000014.1, on the reverse strand, counting down.
GCCACCACCGCAAAAAACCCGGCGAACAAGGCCGCTGTGGTCAGCAGATTGGGCAGCAGGTAGATTCCTTTTCTGATGGCTCTAGTCTCCGCATCGCCACCGGGATGTACCCGGCCTGAACCTACACTTTAGACCGTCCGGCCCGGGTCGTACCAGCGCGATCAACTTTCGGACAACCAGGGCATCATCGCCCGGAGTCGTTTCCCGACCAGCTCGATCGAGTGGGTCTGCGCGGCCTTCCGCCCTGCCCTGATCGCCGGGAAGCCAGTCTCAGCCTCAGCTGAGAGCTCCCGATCGAAGCGACCGTCGCGGACTTCATCCAGGATCTCCCGCATGGCGCGCCGACTCTCCTGGTTTATTATGCGCGGCCCGCGGGAGTAGTCGCCAAACTCCGCCGTGCTCGATATCGACTTCCGCATGCCGGATATGCCGCGCTGATGGACAAGATCCGCGATAAGTTTCACCTCGTGGAGACACCCGAAATAGGCAAGCTCCGCAGGGTAGCCAGCATCTACCAACGTATCGTATGCGGCAGAGATCAGGTGCGTCAGGCCGCCGCAGAGAACCGCCTGCTCTGCGAACAGGTCCGTTTCGGTCTCGTCGCTGAAGCTGGTCTCGAAGATCCCCGCGCGACCGTGTCCGTTTGCCCATGCGTATCCCAGTCCCAGATCCCGAGCCGCCCCTGAGGCATCCTGGTGAAGAGCCAGCAAGGCCGGAACGCCCCGGCCCGCCTCATATAGCGCCCGTACCTGATCACCTATGCCGAGTGGCGCGACCATCAGGACGTCGAGATCCTGCCGTGGCTCGATGTGCCTGAAGTGAATACTGTAGCCGTGGGCGAACACCATGGCTGAACCCTCCGTCATGGAGTCGGCCAGTGTCTCCCTGTATAGGGCCGGTTGTATCTGGTCTGGTACGAGCATGACGACCACATCGCTGCTGGCCGCGGCTTTCGACGGGGTCTGCACTGCCAGACCCAACTCCTTGCAGATGCCCCGGGAGGGGGAATCTGTCCTGAGCCCGACGACAACGTCTACGCCGGAGTCCCGCAGATTCAACGCGTGCGCCCGACCCTGCGCTCCAAAGCCCATCACGCTGACACGGCGCCCGAGGATCGAGGCCGGTTCGATATTCATGTCATAGTACGTCTGCATGTCTTGCTCCAGCACGACCCCGGGGACACGGCACCAAGCGGCCAAGGTACAAAAGCCCGGTTGAACCCTTACAATACGGCGCACGCCGAACATCCGGTAGATTAGCCCAGTCATCAGGAACAGCGCATGCGTCTTTCGCAGTATCCACTTGTCACGCTAAAGGAAGTGCCTTCCGGCGCGGAAGTCGTCAGTCACCAGCTCATGGTGCGCTCGGGGATGATTCGCCGGCTTGCATCGGGACTCTATACATGGATGCCGCTGGGACTCAGAGCGCTCAGAAAAGTGGAGCGCATAGTCCGGGAGGAGATGGATGCCGCCGGGGCACTCGAATTACTGATGCCGGTTGTCCAGCCGTCCGAACTATGGCGCGAATCCGGTCGTTGGGACGTCTTCGGCCCGGAACTGCTCCGCTTCACGGACCGTCACGACCGCGGATTCTGCCTCGGGCCGACACACGAGGAGGTCATCACGGACATCGCCCGCCGCGAGCTACGCAGCTACCGCCAGTTACCGGTGAACTATTATCAGATCCAAACGAAATTCCGCGATGAGATCCGACCCCGCTTCGGCGTCATGAGGGCTCGGGAGTTCATGATGAAAGATGCCTATTCTTTCCATCTGGACGAAGCCTGTCTCGAGAGAACCTACCGCCGCATGTACGACGCCTATGCCGCGATCTGCAGACGCATGAGTCTGCGATTCCGGGCGGTTGAAGCGGACACTGGCGCTATCGGAGGCAATGTGTCCCACGAATTCCACGTGCTGGCTGACTCAGGTGAGGACGCGATCGCATTCTCTGACGAGAGCGACTACGCAGCCAACGTGGAGATGGCACCTGCGCTGCCGGAGGCCGACAACCGGCCGGCGGCTGGCGTTGAAATGCAGCAGGTATCTACCCCCGATATCCGGAGTATCGGACAAGTCACGGAGTTCCTCGGCGTTGACCCGAGCCATTGCGCCAAGACTCTTCTAGTCGAAGGCGATAACGGCCATGCCGTTGCACTGGTCATTCGCGGCGACCACGAACTCAATCCGATCAAGGCCGCCAAACTCCCGGGCGTTGCCTCACCATTGCAGATGGCCGCAGCCGAATCTATCCAGGCGACGGTGGGTTGTGGCGCTGGCTTTATCGGCCCTGTCGGACTGGATTGCCTTGTCTATGCGGACCATGCGACGCGCAACATGTCGGACTTCGTGACCGGCGCAAACTCCGAAGACGCCCACCTTCAGGGCGTCAACTGGACCCGGGATCTTCCCGAGCCCGAGTTCGTCGACATCCGCAATGTCGTGGCGGGCGACGCCAGCCCCGACGGTCATGGGACCCTTTCGATCGCCCGCGGCATCGAGGTGGGCCACGTGTTTCAGCTCGGAGCAAAGTACAGCGAAGCCCTTGGTGCAACTGTGCTCGACGAAGACGGCCGGGAACGGCAGATGCTGATGGGGTGCTACGGTGTCGGTGTCACACGGTTTGTCGCCGCGGCGATCGAGCAGAATCATGACCAGAACGGCATCATCTGGCCAGAACCCATCGCTCCATTTCAGGTCGCCTTGATCCCGATCAACCTGCAGAAGTCACCGCGGGTCAGAGAAGCATCAGAAACTCTTTACGCCGACCTGACAACCCAGGGCATCGAAGTCGTTCTCGATGACCGAGAGGCGCGGCCCGGCGTCAAGTTTGCCGACTGCGACCTGCTCGGCATTCCGCATCGAATCGTCATCGGAGAGCGGGCGCTGGATGACGAGCAAGTGGAATACAAGCACAGGCGTGACAGTGAGTCCGGCCGCCTTCCGCTTGCAGGCGTCGTCGGCGAAATCAGCGGGCGTGTTCGGGACGCCCTGGTCAGCGGGTAGTACCAAATGCGGCGTGCGATGCTGCTGTGGATTCTGACGTGCGGGCTCGCGCTGGCGAATCCAACGGCCGTGGATCCTGCACTCAAGAAGCGGCTGATCGTCGCCGCATCCCAGGCATCGAGTTTCGTGGACCGCTTCGATGCCGAAGTCTGGCTGATGGATATGTCGTTGCGGCTGCAGCGCCAGGTGTCGGATCACGACGAGCGCCTCCGCATTCTCAGGCTAGCTCATGCGGAGGCAAGACGGGTGGATTTGCCGCCGGAGCTCGTCCTCGCAGTCATCGACGTAGAGAGCAACTTTGATCGTTTCGCGCTCTCTGAAGCCGGCGCCAGAGGCCTGATGCAGGTGATGCCCTTCTGGGTCGACGAAATCGGCCGGCCCGAGGACAATCTGTTCGAAATCCCCACTAATCTTCGCTACGGATGCACCATCTTGCGCTACTACTACGACAAGGAGTCAGGCAATCTTCCGCGCGCCCTTGCTCGCTACAATGGCAGCGTCGGTAAGCGGTGGTACCCGGACCGGGTACTGATCCGGCTCAGTTCGAAGTGGTATCAACAGTAGCCAGCTAGCCGGTCGAAAACGACAACGGGAACTGATCGTCGCAGGCGATATCGACGATCTCGAGGTCATCCACGCGCGCCGCCGGCGGCCCGTGACGCAGCCAGTGGCACAACTCGATTACGGCGTGGGATGCGCCACAGGCGAGGACCTCTACCCTGCCGTCGGGCAGGTTCACGGCATGGCCGGTAACACCGAGGCGCTGCGCCTGGCTCGCGGTACTGGCGCGGAAGAAGACGCCCTGCACCCGCCCGGATACCAGACAGCGCCGACAACAACGGTCATTCATCAACTGTGAACTGCGAGACCCGGTTCTCTATCGATCGCTGCCGATAGTCTCAGCGATCGTCCGGGCGTGAGAGGCCTTCTGACGAGCCTGCCGGGCGTCGTTCCGGGCTCCGTTGTAGGCACGCTTCTCGAGTTTCTTCTCGGCACTGCCAAGGAACTCCCGAGCCTGACCCAACGGAACCGGGGCCCACTTCTCGGCACCGGCTGCCTCCGCGGCCTGAATCGCCTGACGGGCGTCGCTCATCTCCTGTACCGGCGGTCCGGCGCAGGCCGACAAAACGAGCATCGCCGCAACAACAGCAAGTTTCGCCGTCAGCCCGGATTTCGGTCTCGGCATGTTTTGTCGTACCGTTCCCGTTTGAGATGGCGCAGTCATTCTTCAGAAATATACTCTATCGCAGACCTTGCGACCAGCGCTCAGGGACCGCCATCGTCATGGAAAAATGAGGCAAATCATGAAGGTAACGATCTATCACAACCCGCGTTGTTCGAAATCACGCCAAACCCTGGCGCTACTCCGCGAGCGAGGCGTCGATCCCGAGGTCATCGAGTACCTGAAAACGCCGCCGGACATGGCGACACTGACAGGCCTGCTCAAGGCTCTCGCGATGCCCGCATCCGACCTCATCCGCAGTGGCGAACCGGAGTATCGAGCGCTCGGCCTGGCCGGTGAAGGGACAACTGAATCCCGGCTGCTGGACGCGATGGTCGACAATCCCAAGCTCATCCAGCGACCGATTGTTGTCTGCGGCGGGCAGGCCCGGCTCGGGCGGCCGCCGGAAAAAGTTCTGGAGATTATCCCCGGATGAAGAATGTCCTGATTCTGTATTACTCGCGACATGGATCGACCGCGGCCCTGGCGGGGCATGTGGCCCGCGGCGTGGAGAGGGTCGAGTCGGTCGAGGCCTTGCTCAGGACCGTACCACCCGTTTCCACCATCACCGAAGCCACGGCACCGGCCGTGCCGCAGGACGGCCCGCCTCTTGTCACTCTTGAGGAGCTGGCAGAGGCCGACGGATTGATCATCGGCAGCCCCACACGCTTCGGCAACATGGCCGCGCCTCTTAAGCACCTCCTGGACGGCACCGGGGAACTATGGTTGTCCGGGGCATTGTCGGGAAAACCCGCCGGGGTCTTTACATCCACTGGCACCATGCACGGCGGACAGGAATCCACCTTGCTTACGATGATGCTGCCGTTATTGCATCACGGCATGGTCCTGGTCGGGCTGCCGTATACAGAATCGGCCCTCGGTACCACCTGTTCTGGAGGGACTCCCTACGGAGCCAGCCATGTGGCAGGCCAGCCGCCTTCGTCGCGTATCACAGAAGAAGAGAGGCTCCTGGCGCAGGGCCTCGGCGCACGAGTGGCAGAGATTGCGTTGCTCCTGGCCGGCAAGTGACTCGGGAAGGCCGACGCGCCGCACGCCTCGCCGCGGCATCTGCCGCCACCTTCCTGATCTGGATGGGAATCTGGCAGGGCATCGCCACGCCACCCGGGACAATCAGGCCTGCATTTGCGGTCGCGATGCTGTGGGTACCCATCCTCCCTGCGCTACCGATGATTTTTCTAGGCAGCCGCCGCGCCGCGACGTGGTGCAGCCTGATCGGTGTGTTCTACTTCGGATTCGCGGTCATGGAGCTGGTGGCCAATCCGGCGGCCTATGCGTGGGCCGCGGCCGCCATGCTACTTTGCCTGCTCATGATCGGCCTGCAGCTCCGCCTGGTACGACTGGGGCCTAAGCGACGGGGCTGAAAGACTTCAGCCGGCGATGATACTGCGCACAAACGGTACGGTGAGTCTGCGCTGCTCCGCGAGGGATTCGACATCCAGTTTTTCCAGCAGATCACACATCGACACCATATCGCGAGGAAGCCTGCGCAGCAGGTACTGGATAGTTTCGGCAGGCAGTTCCAGTCCCCGATGCTGGGCTCTGAGTCGAAGAGCTGCCCCGACGCCGGATTCATCCAGTTCGACCAGTTGAAACACGGCCGCAGCCTTGAGCCGGGAACGCAGATCAGGCAGAACAAACTCGATACCGGACGGCCCGCCTGTCGTTGCTACGGCCAAAGCCCCACCCCGATCAATCAGACCGTTGTACAGGTTGAACAAGGCTTTTTCCCACTCAGGATCACCGGCGACCACATCCAGGTCGTCGATCGCCAGCAAACGCTGGTCTTCCCACCCATCGAGCACTCCCGGCCCGAAAGGCTTCATCTGGCTCATCGGCAGGTAAGCGGCCGATCCGTCTGAGTCTCCGGTCGCGGCGCACAGTGCCTGAAGGAGATGACTCTTGCCGCTGGATGCCGACCCCCAGAGCCACACTCCCGGACCCTCGGCACCTTCAGCCACAGACCTCAGGTGGGCGACGGCAAGCGCGTTGGCGCCCGCGAAGTAAGTACCGAATATGGCAGAGTTTTTGAGCTCAATAGGAAGTGGGAGCTGCCTCATCGCCACCCCTCATCCCGCCCGTCGTGCTGTCCAGGCGCGCTGCCCCCAGGTCACGGTGTAGTCGACACCGCTCACGACGGTCGTCGCCAACACAGCGTAACCGATGACTTCAACCACCGGGCGGCCGGGCACAGCGTACGCGGCGTCGGCGACTGCCGACAGGACATAAAGAAGCTGGAGCGCCGAGTTGGCCTTGCTCACCCGCGTCGGGTTGGCTTCGAACTCTTCAACAAGAAATCTGTAGGCAGTGGCCCCGGCGATGATGACGACATCTCTTGCGACGACGGCGACCAGAAGCCACACCGGTGCAAGGCCGACATATCCGAGCGTGACAAAAGAAGCGACCAGCAACAGTTTGTCCGCCAACGGGTCGAGGACCCCCCCCAATCGCGACCTCCAGTCATATCGCTTGGCGAGGAACCCGTCCAGCCCGTCCGTCATGCCGGCGGTAAAGAAAAGCAACAGCACCCATTGGTACTGCCCCTCCAGGAGAAGAAGCACCAGGGGAGCCACCAGCAGCATCCTCAGGATGCACAAGGCGTTGGGAATGTGCCTGGGTTTCAATGGATCAGCCGATAACTCAGCATCACAGGCCGTTCGCCACCGGCGGCGTCCGGGTCCAACATGACGGGGCCCTCTGACTGGAGCAGCCCGCCCAGTCGGATCGCCCGATCCACGTTCTCGAGGCTGCCTATAAGGCTCATGCCGAATTCAGCGCTTTCGTCCCCGAGCTGTCGGAGCGACACCGAACGTACCGCAGTGAGACCTTCCAGGTACCTGAGGACGCGAGCGTACGCTTCCAGGGAATCGACCCCGTTGACCCGCAGCCCGATCTCACCCTGTACCGCAGCACCCGTTGTGACCGCGTAACGTTGCGCGAAGTGGTCGCTGGCCTGATGGATTCCGGCATCAAGAGTCCCGCCCCACCGATAGGACTGATCCTGGTCGTACAGAGTCCAGCGTATCCGATCAGCCGCTCCTGTCTGGAGGCGCCCCAGCAAGACCGAGTCTGTTCCGTAACGATCGCCGACATCGAGTAGCGCCTGATCGAACCCCCCCCAAACCTCGGTAAACGAAATCACACTGCGGTCCTGAGCATCCATGAGCGGCATCACGATCGGGACACCCCGCAGATCGGACAGTTCCTCGATACGTTCGCGTAGTGCGACTGTTTCCGGATCGGGAACTTCATCCTCGGCGGTCAGCACGAATCTCTTCCCGCCTCCCTGATCGACGGCAAGGACCAGCAGGACAGTCGGCCGCTCTGCACCCCAGATCGGCATATCCAGCTCAGCCAGCGCGTCACCGAGCGTGTCACCGTCAAAAGCCACCCAGAGATTGCCCTCACGAGTCGTACGGAACTGCTGCACGTAGCGCTCTGCCGACCGCCTGAGGTCGCGAGTCTCGGCGCTGCCAGCCGCGTCGAGGCGGCCTGTCAACCGCACCAGAACGACACCCATGGCCTCGGAGAAGGCAGCGGCACGGCGGGCCTGGGTGTCCTGCTCCAGGACAACCTCGGCCTCGTACAAACCAGGATAGGAGACTGCCGCATTCGCAGTCACTGCGCTGAGGCCTGGCAGCGACGCGACCAACATGGCGAGAAAATGTTGTCTCAACTGTGTGTTCAACATGGATTCCCGGTCTGTGGGGTGATGTAAAATATCACAGTTGCCTTCTGATAAGCGCCCGCGAAACGACTATCTTGCGGGTTGCGTCTCACCACCCGGCCGACGAGCGATATGAACGACAAATCATCTCTCACCTACCGTGATGCGGGCGTCGATATCGACGCCGGCAATGACCTTGTGGAACGGATCAAGCCCCTGGTGGCCACTACGAGTCGTGCCGGAGTACTGGCGGGGATCGGTGGATTTGGTGGTCTTTTCGAACTGCCGACTGGCTATCGCGAACCGGTACTGGTCTCCGGCACGGACGGCGTAGGAACAAAACTCAAACTGGCACTCGAACTCGGCAAGCACGACACGATCGGGATCGACCTGGTCGGCATGTGCGTCAACGACGTCGTGGTCCTCGGCGCGGAACCTCTGTTTTTCCTCGACTACTATGCGAGCGGCCGTCTCGATATCGAGACGGCAGCCGCGGTGGTATCCGGCATCGCGGACGGCTGCCGTCAGGCCGGAGCAGCCCTGATCGGAGGGGAAACTGCCGAGTTGCCCGGCATGTATCAGGGCGATGATTATGACCTGGCGGGCTTCTGCGTCGGTATCGCCGAGAAATCAGAGCTCATCGACGGATCACGCGTGACGGCGGGAGACGCGATTGTCGCGCTCGCATCCTCAGGCCCGCATTCCAACGGGTATTCGCTCATCCGCCGGATCGTCGAAGTCAGCGGCGCCGATCTCGCGGACCCATTCGGTGAGTCCACGCTCGGGGAGACCCTTCTGGCGCCTACCCGGATCTACGTCCGTCCCGTACTCGAGGTTGCACGTGCGCTGGACCTGCGAGCAGTCGCCCACATCACCGGCGGCGGCCTGCCTGAGAACCTGCCGCGTGTACTGCCCACAGACTGCGGCGCCCGCTTGCGGAAAGATTCCTGGACCATGCCGCCCGTTTTCGAGTGGCTACAGGAACATGGCAATGTCACCGATCATGAACTCCTTCGAACATTCAACTGTGGCGTGGGCATGGTCCTTGTCCTTCCGCCCGAGGCTGCGGACCCGGCCATCGAACTCCTCAATCTCCAGGGCGAAAGGGCCTGGCTCGCCGGAGAGGTCGTAGCCGGGAAACAGAGTGTGGAACTGGTCTGATGAGCACATTGCTGCCGATCTCCGTCCTCGTCTCCGGCAGCGGAACGAACCTGCAGGCCATCCTGGATGCTGCCCGGGTGGGCAGTCTGCCAGTCCGGGTCGTTTCCGTGATAAGCGATCAGCCGGACGCCTACGGACTCACCCGCGCTGCCAAGGCCGGTGTGCCCGGATTGGTGCTTGAGGCGACCGGCGGGATGCATCGGCAGGAATACGACCAGGCCCTGGGCGCTTTGCTGGGAGAATCGGACCCCGGACTGGTGGTGCTGGCGGGCTTCATGCGCATCCTCGGCGCCGGCCTGGTGCGTGACTGGGAAGGTCGCATGTTGAACGTGCATCCGTCCCTGTTGCCCGCCTATCGGGGGCTGCACACCCACCGCAGGGTCCTGGAAGCCGGTGAGTCACACCACGGCACCAGCGTACACTTCGTCACGGAAGAACTCGACGGCGGGCCGCTGATCGCCCAAGCCAAACTGGACATCGGACCGGAGGACACAGAACAGACTCTCAATGCCAGAGTCCAGGCGCTGGAGCACCGTATGTATCCGGCGGTGATCCGCTGGTTCGCGCAGGATCGGCTCAGGATGACCGATGGCCGCGTAGAACTGGACGGCGTGCGTCTCGAAGAGCCGGTGACTCGGGGCGAGGAAGCCTGGCTCAGGTCTTCGGCAGAGTGACTCCCGTCTGACCCTGGTACTTGCCGCCGCGGTCCCGGTACGAGGTCTCGCAGACTTCGTCTGACTCGAAGAACAGCATCTGAGCGACCCCCTCATTGGCGTAGATCTTGGCCGGGAGAGGCGTGGTGTTGGAGAACTCCAGTGTCACGTGCCCCTCCCACTCCGGCTCCAGGGGCGTAACGTTCACGATGATCCCGCATCGGGCGTAGGTCGACTTGCCTAGACACACGGTGAGGACACTGCGCGGGATACGAAAATATTCGACTGTCCTCGCCAGCGCGAACGAATTCGGTGGGATGATGCAGACTTCCTGTGTCACGTTGACGAAGCTGCTCTCATCGAAGTTCTTGGGGTCAACGACGGCCGAATTGATGTTGGTAAATATCTTGAACTCGGGGGCGCAACGGACATCGTAGCCATAGCTGGAGGTACCGTAGCTGACCAGGCGGTTTGACCCCGCAGTACGGACCTGCCCGGACTCGAAGGGCTCGATCATCCCATGGTCCTCGGCCATGCGCCGGATCCAGCGATCTGACTTAATGGTCACTCAATCGTCCTCGACAATGATTTCGGGGAATGGCTGGCCGCCCGCGCCCGAGAGCTCAGCGAGCTTGGCCGCCGTCCGCCGGGCCACGTCGAAATAGGCAGCCGAAACCGAACTATCCGGGTCAGACGCTACTGATGGGCGACCGCTGTCTGCCTCCTCCCGGATGCGGCCGTCCAGAGGCAATCCACCGAGAATCGGAAGTCCATAGGTTTCAGCCATGCGGGCGGCCCCCCCCTCGCCGAATATCGGGTCCCGGTGACCACAGTTCGAACAGACATGCATGCTCATGTTCTCGACGATCCCGAGAACGGGGATTTCGACTCTCTGGAACATCCGCAGGCCCTTGATCGCATCCTGCAGCGCAATATCCTGGGGAGTCGTCACAATCACGGCACCGCTGACCGGCACCTGCTGGGACAAGGTCAACTGGATGTCACCCGTCCCCGGCGGCATATCGACGATCAGGTAGTCGAGTTCGTCCCACAATGTCTGACCGAGTAGCTGGGCGAGCGCGCTCGTAGCCATCGGCCCTCTCCAAACAACGGCCTCGTCCTCGTCGACCAGGAAACCGATCGACATACACTGGATACCGTAGCCGACAAGGGGATCGAGTCTGCTGCCGTCCGGGCTGGTGGGACGGCGGCCCGCAAGTCCCAACATCCTTGGCTGGCTCGGCCCATAGATGTCGGCATCCAGGATGCCCACCCGGGCGCCCTCTTCTACCAGGGCAAGTGCAAGATTGACGGTCGTCGTAGACTTTCCGACGCCTCCCTTGCCGGATGCTACCGCGATGACGTTCTTCACGCCGTTCAGGGGCGATACCTGACCCTGAACGGGCGCTACGGGCACCTCCGACCGAATGTCGACAGCCACATCGACGACCCCGGGCAGCTCCTGCAATTGTCCGGCAATAGCATCCCGCAGCGTTCTGGCATAGCGCTTGGCAGGGAAACCGAGCCGCAGTGCGACGCTCAGACTGCCATCGACGAACTCGATCTCGACGATGTCGCCGACCGCCTCCAGCCCACTCTCGAGAATCGAATCTCTGTATCCGGTCACGATCGATCGGGCGTCGCTAGATATTGAATCGCTCAACGAATCTCTCCATGGCCAGTTCGGCTGCTCGAAACGGGGCGGCTATTGTAGCTGAAACGTCCCGGTACCAGAGGCATTCGCGCTTGGCGAATGTCCGGACGCCGTGTAAGGTAGGCTGGATGACCAGAGGCGTTTGGGCCAAGCACCTGCCGGCCCCCCGTGGAGCTGCTCCCCGGGGCCCGCTGGCGTGCTTGTCGGGACCGTGCCGCTCTGCTCCGGGCGCGCATTCCGTGACCCCGGGGATCACCCGGGCAAACCCAGGGGCCGGTACTCGATGAGCATCCTGGGCGGCGCTCGCGCGCGCAGACTGATTTCCCGCCTCGAAGATCTCGACGATCTCGATAATGCAGATTCCCGGCAGGCGATTCAGAAGCTGCGGACCCTCGGCCCATCCGCTCTCAAGCAGGTCATCGAGGCGCTCGACGTCGCCGACAAACGCCGCTCGGTTTTTCTCGCCGACCTTCTCAGCCGGATCATCTCGGACAAGTATCTCGACGTCGCGGTCAAGGGGCTGTCCCTCGAGAGCCAGCGGGGGGCGACGGCAGTTGCCTGGGCGCTCGGTCACGGCACGGGCTTCAATCCCAACCGGCTGCTCGACTATCTGAAGAAAGCAGACATTCCCCGAGCCCCGCTGTGCGATGCCTTGATCCATCAGCGAGATCGCCTGGACGTCCGCCGGGTGCTGACCCAGGCCTACATGATGGAGTCCACGGAGAAGGCCGTACTCTTCCGGATCGTGTCCAATGCGGCCAGGGAAGACCATATACCCGAACTCATCACCAGGCTGACCGGGAAAGACGTCGTCGCACGAGCCCACATCATCGAAATGTTGTCGCATTTTGATCGGGTCGACGTCTACCGGGCTCTCGAGGAGCAACTGGGAGACCAGAACAAACTCATCCGCCAGGCGGCGATCTCTGCGATCGGGCGAATGTCTGCCGCTCCGGACATTGAGAAACTATGCGAGCTGCTCTGCGATCCCGACCTTGACGTGCAGAACAAAGCTGTGGACATCATCGTCAAGCAGAATCATCCAGAGACGGTCAAACATATCATCGTCGCGCTGAAAGATGATTCCGAGTACGCGCGCCGCGCCGCCGTCGAAGTGCTCAATGAGATCGCGGATCCGAAGTCCGTCAAGGATCTGCTCGAGACCCTGGGTGACGACGACTGGTGGGTGCGCGCCAGAGCCACGGACGCGCTGGCGAAGATCGGCGGCCCACGCGTAGTGAATGCGGTACTGCAGCTCATTAACGACGAGAATGAGGACATCCGTCGAGCCGCTATCGAACTCCTCAACAGCACACGGGACGAGCGAGCCGTACAGAAACTGATCGAAGCGACAGAGGACGACGATTGGTGGGTCCGCGAACGGGCGGCCGATGCCCTGGCCGAAATCGGCGATCTGCGCGCGCTGCCCGCCCTCGAGACCATGCTTGACGGCGATCCGCGCTCCATCCCGACCGCGATTCGGGGAGTCGTCAAGTTGGGGGATGAAAGGCACATTCCCCGACTGATGGAACTCGCAGCTCACGAAAACAGGGAGGTCAAGGTGGAGGCCCTGCATGGCCTGACCCGCCTCGCCGACGCCGACAACGCCCAGGACATCAGAGAGGTCGCGAGCCGCCACGTCGACGATGAGGACAAGGCCATCCGTAAGGCAGCTATCCACGTCATCAAGTCGATCGACGATCGCTATTCACCATCCCAGATCGAGCAGGCCGCCAAAGCGAAAAGGTTCGCCGAACCGACCCGTACGATGCTACTCGACGAGAAGGAACTGGGAGCGGCGATCCAGGGCGGCGCCGCGGTGCAGCAGCTGTTGGATATCACCACCCTGAAAGCGGGCGATGTGATCGAGGGCCGCTACCGCTATGTAAAGAAGATCGGCAAGGGCGCTTTCGGCACTGTCTTGCTGATGAGCGACCTCGTGGTGGAAGAGAACCTGATCCTCAAGTTCCTCAATCCGAACGTGGCGTCGGATGCCGAAGTGATGAAGAGATTCGTGCATGAGCTGAGGTATTCGCGCAAGATCACCCACCGAAATGTCATCCGAATCTATGACTTCCTGAAGATCGGAGGGCACTACGCCATCTCGATGGAATACTTCGCGTCACATACGCTTGGCGACGAAATGAAGGACGAGGAGCCGCTGGAAGTGAAGACGGCGCTCAAGTATGCCTGCGATATAGCGACCGGCATGGACGTGGCTCACCAGGCAGGGATCGTGCATCGCGACCTCAAGCCTGCCAATATTCTCATCGATGACGAAGGCCTCCTGAAAATCGTCGATTTCGGCGTGGCAGCCGCGCGCAGCAGCGGCGATACCCAGCTTACCAAGACCGGCTACGTCATCGGCTCACCCAAGTACATGGCACCCGAACAGATCCTTGGCAAGCAGGTCGACGAGAAGGCCGACATTTACAGTCTTGGCGTCATCATGTACGAAATGCTTACGGGAGTCCCTCCGTACAGCCGAGGTGACCACATGTCTGTCATGTATCAACACGTGCAGGGCAAAGCGAAAATGCCGCATGAGATCAATACAGAGCTTCCGGAAGCTCTCAGCAAGTGCGTGTCGAACTGTATGTCCGTCGACAGATCAAAACGCTACTCCAGCATGGAGCAGGTCAGGGAACTCCTGGAGGGTTTCGTGCCGGCGGAGGCCGGATAGATGGCGCGGATAGACGCCTTTCTGAAGCTGGGACTCGCTCAGGGATGCTCTGACATCCATCTGGCCGTGGGCCTGCCACCCATGCTGCGTCTCCGCGGCGATCTCATGCCGATCAAGTTCCGCGATCTTTCGGGCACCGAACTCGAGGGGTATGTACTTGAGATCCTCACCGAAACCCAGAAGGAACGATTCTCGGAGGGACACGATCTTGATTTTGCCTATGTGGCTGAAGATGGTGGCAGATTCAGGGTGAACCTTTTCCGCAAGGATACCGGCGTAGGCGCCGTGTTCCGCTACATACCCGAGGAGGTTCCCACGCTCGAGAGCCTGGGATTGCCCGACATAGTCCGGGAAATGTGTGACTACAACCAGGGCATGGTCCTGGTCACCGGCGCAACCGGCACCGGCAAATCGACCACTCTTGCCGCCATGCTGGACCACATCAATCGACAGCGGCAGCAGAATATCATCAGCCTTGAGGACCCGATCGAATTCGTCCACGAGAGCAAGAAGTCGCAGATTGTGCAGCGCGAGTACAACACCCATTTCACCAGTTTCGCCGACGCGGTCCGGGCAGCGATGCGCCAGGATCCGGATGTCGTACTGGTGGGTGAGATGCGGGACACGGAGACAATCCGAATGGCGATGACGGCCGCGGAGACAGGCCATTTGGTCCTTGGCACACTCCACACCACCAGTGCCGTAAAGACCCTGGACCGGATCATCGATGCGTTGCCGGCACTGGAACGCGGCCAGGCAAAGAGTTTCCTCGCCCAGAGCCTGAACGGTGTGATCACGCAGGTCCTGGTCCGGACGGCCGACGGCAGGGCGCGTCGGGCCGTCTTCGAGATCATGACCCGCACGAAGGCGATCTCCAAACTCATCATGTCTGATCAGGTGCATCTGATCCCCTCGCAGCTGCAGACCGGCAAGGAGGCGGGCATGCAGAATATGGATCAGGCGCTACTGGACGCCATTAATGCCAGGGAGATCGATCCGGACGACGCCTACCGATTTGCGAACGAAAAGAAGAAGTTTGTGACGCACGTGACCGATACGAGCCTGCTGCCCAAGCTGGAGATAGACGAATGAGACGGGAGGACTACGCGTGAGTCTCATCCGGGAACTCCTGCAGGAATTGATCGAACGCAATGGTTCGGACCTGCACCTGATCGCGGGGGACCCACCGCGCATGCGACTGCATGGCGACCTCATCACCATGCGGGAAGACATCCTTGCTCCGGCGGAATTCCGCGACGAGCTCAGCAGCATCATCCCGCCCAAGGCCACCGAAGTACTCGCCACGGATAGCCAGGCAGATTTCGCCCATGCGATAGAGGGTGTGGCACGTTTCCGGGTAAATGCGTTCAGACACCTCGGCGGGATGGGTGCGATCATGAGAAGCATCCCGGATCGCCCTCAAAGCCTGGACGACCTGCAGCTTCCGGCCGTCATTGGCAAACTGTGCAAGGAGTCCTCCGGCCTGATACTCGTTACCGGCAAGACCGGCTCCGGTAAGTCGACCACCCTGGCGGCGATGATTGACGACATCAATCGCCGGATCAAGGGCCACATACTGACCATCGAGGATCCCATCGAATTCGTGCACGACCGCAAGAGTTGTCTCATCAGCCAGCGGGAGATCGGCGTGCATAGCCCGAGCTTCTCCGAGGCGCTGCATTCAGCATTGCGTGAGGATCCCGATGTCATCCTGGTGGGTGAGCTGCGTGACCTGGAGACCATGAGCACTGCCATCACCGCTGCCGAGATGGGCATCCTAGTAATGGCCACTCTGCACACGAACGGAGCGATCCAGACCGTCGATCGCATAGTCAACGCGTTCCCGACAGAGAAGCAGTCCCACGTACGGACGATGCTGTCGACATCACTGCGTGGCGTCATCTCTCAGCAACTCTGCCGCAAGAAAGGTGGCGGTGGGCGAGTTCCGGCCTTCGAGGTCATGGTCAACACGTCCGCTGTCAGTAACCTGCTGCGGCAGGGCAAACTTGATCAGATTGAGAGTGCAATGCAGGCGGGCGCAAAGTCAGGGATGCTGACCATGGACAATGCGCTCCAGGACCTGCTCGATCGGCGCTTCGTCTCCGGCCGGGAGGCCTACGACATGGCCATATCCAAGGAACGCTTCAGGATCTACGCCGACCAGCCCAACCGCTGAGGGCGCTGGCTCTGCAAGCCCTCCATTGTGCGATAATTCGCGGTCCGCCCGACTCTTACTCGACATGTTATGGAACAAGCCCGCAAGATCCTTGTAACGGCCGCCCTGCCCTATGCGAACGGCCTGGCCCATATGGGCCACCTGGTCGAGTACATCCAGACCGACATCTGGGTCCGCTTCCAGCGGCTCATCGGCAATGACTGCGTGTTCGTATGCGCCAGTGACGCCCACGGGACTCCGATCATGATCCGGGCGAGAAACGACGACATCGATCCGGAGGAGCTGATCAGCTACTACCACGACAAGTACCAGGAGCACTTCGCCGCGTTCCACATCTGCTTCGACAATTTTCATACGACACACTCGCAGGAAAACCGCGATCTGGTCGAAAAGATCTATGCGTCCCTGAAGTCCGCCGGGCATCTCGACACGCGGACGATCCGCCAGGCTTTCGATGAGAAGGAGGCCATGTTCCTTCCTGACCGCTTCGTGCGCGGGACTTGCCCTCGCTGTGGAGCTGCCGATCAGTACGGCGACAGCTGTGAGTCCTGCGGCGCAACCTACTCGCCGTCGGAATTGATCGAACCGACGTCCATCCTGTCCGGCACCCGGCCAGTCGAACGCGAATCGGACCACCTGTTCTTCAGGCTTGGGGACTTCGAGGAGGACCTGCGGCAGTGGGTCTCCAGCGGCGCCCTGCAGGAGAGTGTCCGCAAGAAACTGGCCGAGTGGTTCGATGTCGGCCTGCAGGACTGGGACATCAGCAGGGATGCGCCCTACTTTGGATTCGAGATCCCGGACATGCCGGGCAAGTACTTTTATGTCTGGCTGGATGCGCCGGTGGGCTACATGGCCAGTCTTCTGGATCTGAGTCGGCGCAGGCAAGACCTGAATTTCGAAGAGTACTGGGACCCGGACAGTGACGCCGAGGTCTATCACTTCATCGGCAAGGACATCGTCTACTTTCACTCACTGTTCTGGCCCGCCGTACTTCGGGCCGCCGGATTCAGGGTGCCAACAGGAGTCTTCGCGCACGGCTTCCTTACCGTGAACGGCGAGAAGATGTCCAAGTCGAGAGGCACATTCATCA
The DNA here is from genome assembly GCA_937924335.1 of uncultured Gammaproteobacteria bacterium. GTDB lineage: Bacteria > Pseudomonadota > Gammaproteobacteria > Steroidobacterales > XN24 > JAHEFR01. Next base: position 86,326 of record CALDWW010000014.1, on the reverse strand, counting down.
CCGCCGCGACCTATCTGGATCATCTGAATCCGGAGTGCCTGCGATACTACTACGCGGCGAAGCTCGGATCAGGCGTCGAAGACATGGACCTGAACCTCGACGACTTCATTCAGAAGGTGAACTCCGACCTTGTTGGAAAACTAGTCAACATCGCCAGCCGCTGCGCCGGATTCATCGCACGGCTGTCCGACGGCCGTCTGGCGGAGGCGTTGCCCGACCCGGAACTTCACGCCAGCTTCGAGAACGGCGCAACGGCCGTCGCGGCAGCATATGAGTCGAGGAGATACAGCAGGGCGATGCGGGAGATCATGGCCATGGCAGACCTGGCCAATCAGTTCATCGATCGGCACAAGCCCTGGGTCATGGCCAAACAAGATGACCAGAAGGACCTTGTGCAGGGAGTATGCACACAGGGTATCAATGCCTTCCGCAGTCTGATGATCATGCTCAAGCCGGTACTGCCAGGCATGGCGGCGGCCGCCGAGCAGTTTCTGGGCGAAGAGGAACTTGTGTGGCAAGACATTGGTCGCCCACTGCTGGGGACCAGGATCCGCAAGTTCGAGCCGTTGATGAAGCGAATTGATCCAAAGGCGGTGGCCGCCATGGTCGAGGCATCAAGAGAGAGTCTCGGCGCGTCGCCGACAGGCGCCTCCGCGACGGACCCGCTCGGCGGAGAGACTGCCAAGGAAATTACGATTGATGACTTCAAACGCATTGACCTTAGGGTCGCGCAGATCATCTCGGCCGAACTGGTTGAAGGGGCCGACAAGCTGCTGAGGCTGGAACTGGACCTTGGCGACAGTCGGCGGCAGGTCCTGGCCGGCATCCGATCCGCATATCATCCCGACGCCCTGACCGACCGGCTCGTCGTTGTCGTTGCCAATCTCGAGGCTAGGAAGATGCGATTCGGAACGTCACAGGGAATGGTGCTTGCTGCCGGGCCCGGCGGGGAAGAGATCTTCCTGTTGTCGCCGGACACTGGCGCCAAGCCCGGCATGCAGGTGACCTGAGCAAGACATGATGTTGTTAGCTAGCGGCCAAACCAGGCCACGGATCGGCCGATCCCCAGACGACTGCGCATGACCGAGCTAGCGTCAATCCTCGTCGCGACCGTACTGGTCAATAATTTTGTCCTGGTCAAGTTCCTCGGGCTTTGCCCCTTCATGGGCGTGTCCCGGAAACTGGAAACGGCGACCGGGATGGCGCTGGCAACGACATTCGTGCTCACCCTTGCTGCCGTTTGCAGCTACCTGGTGAATGCATACCTGCTGCAGCCCTTGGACCTCGAATACCTGCGCACAATCGCGTTCATCCTGGTGATCGCGGCCGTCGTGCAATTCACCGAGATGGTTGTCGAGAAAACCAGCCCCCTTCTGCACCAGGTCCTCGGCATCTACCTGCCTCTTATCACCACCAACTGCGCTGTGCTCGGAGTCGCACTCCTGAACATCCAGGAGTCCCACAGCTTCCTGGAGTCGCTCGTTTACGGACTGGGAGCCGCGTTGGGCTTCTCGCTGGTGATGGTTTTGTTTGCGGGGATACGCGAGAGGCTCGCCGCGGCTGACGTCCCGGCGCCGTTTCGCGGAGCGTCGATTGCGCTCATTACCGCCGGGCTGATGGCCCTGGGCTTCATGGGCTTCGCGGGCCTGGTGAAGGGCTGACCGCCATGGTTGCCGCGATAGTCGCCATCGCCACGCTGTCCGCCGGATTCGGCCTTCTGCTCGGTTTCGCCGCAGTCCGTTTTCGGACGGAGGGAGATCCCGTCGTAGAACGCATTGACGCCCTTCTGCCGCAAACGCAGTGCGCGCAGTGTGGCTTCCCCGGCTGCCGGCCTTACGCGGAGGCGATCCTGGCCGAAGGCGCCGACATCAACCGATGCCCGCCCGGCGGGGATGCGACGATCAAGGCGCTTGCCGACCTGCTGGATCGCGAACCCAAGCCGCTGGACCCGGAACGCGGCGTGGAAAAACCGCGCGCCATCGCAGTCATCGACGAAGACGTGTGTATCGGATGCACGCTGTGCATCCAGGCGTGTCCTGTCGACGCCATCCTGGGTGCGGGGAAACTGATGCACACGGTGATCACAGAAGAATGCACGGGTTGCGAACTCTGCCTGCCACCATGCCCGGTTGACTGTATCGACATGATCGAGGAACCGGCGACACTGCTGACGTGGCGCTGGCCCCGGCCGGCGGCCGGCGCAGGCCCGTCCGACAACCCGTCGCGGCAGGCAGGATAGACGATGGCCGAGCAGTCTCGGCTGTGGCGTTTCCACGGCGGTCTGGGACTGCCTGCCCACAAGTCGATTTCCACATCAGAACCCTTGTCGACTGTCCGGCTACCGGGCGTGTTGACACACCCCCTGTCACAACACATCGGCTCGCCGTCTGAGGCAATCGTCACCCCGGGCGACTACGTCAAGAAGGGGCAGCCGATTGCCAGAGCTACCGGCTATATCGGCAGCCCGGTCCATGCCGCAAGTTCCGGAACGGTAGTCGAGGTAGGACTGCACCCGGTGCCACATCCCAGCGGTTTGTCCGCGGATTGCATCGTCATCAGGACTGATGGCCGGGACGATGCCTATGGGGGCTATGATCCGCTCGTCAACTACCGCACCCTGAATGCTCCGGCACTAAGGGCCCGGGTCAGAGAATGCGGAATCGTCGGCCTTGGCGGGGCGGCTTTCCCGACATCGGTGAAGCTGAATACAGGCGCAGGCCTTAAGAGCCTTATCCTCAATGGTGCCGAGTGCGAGCCGTTTATCAGCTGTGACGACGTACTCATGCGCCACAAGGCGGAAGAGATCGTCGCGGGCGCACAGATCATGCTGCACGCCCTGGAGATAAAGCACTGCTGCATTGCCATCGAGGAGGACAAGCCGGAATCACATGAGTCATTGCTCGAGGCCTTGTCGGTGGTCGGGGACAAGCGGATCGAGGTGGTTCGGGTCCCGGCCTTGTATCCGGAAGGCGGAGAGCGACAGCTCATTCAGGTACTGACGGGAAATGAAGTCCCCGCTGGTGGAATCCCTGCGGACATCGGCTATCTCTGCCAGAACGTCGGTACCGCCGTCGCGGTTGCCCGAGCAGTGTTGCGCGGTGAACCGTTGATCTCGAGGATCGTGACGGTGACGGGCGCCGGGGTAGTGCAACCGCGGAACGTAGAGGTCAGGCTCGGCACACCTATCGCTCACGTGATCGAGGCCTGTGGCGGATATACCGATGTGGCTCGCCATCTGATCATGGGGGGCGGGATGATGGGCTTCCCGCTGCAAGGAGATCAGCTCCCCGTCATCAAGGCGACCAACTGCCTGCTGGTCGCCTCTGAAGAGGACATCCGTCCGCGGTCGCCCGCGCTGCCCTGTATACGCTGCGGAGACTGTGCAACGGTCTGCCCCGCACAGTTGCTGCCGCAACAGCTCTACTGGCATACCCGCGGTGAAGATTACGAGCAAGTCGAGAATCTCAATCTCTACGATTGCATCGAGTGCGGATGTTGTGATCTCGCCTGCCCGAGCCACATCCCCCTCACTCAATACTTTCGATATGCGAAGGCAGAGATATGGTCGCAAAGACGAGAGCGCCAGCGATCAGACGCCGCCCGGCACCGATTCGAGGCGCGAAACGCCCGAATCGAGAGTGAGAGATCCGAGAGAGCCCGGCGCCTGGCAGAAAAGACCAAGATGTTACAGACCGGGGCCGCCGATCCTGCCACCAAGCAGGCGCTTATCGATGAGGTTATGAAACGAGTCGTCGAAAAGAAGGACTCGCCGTCCAAAGAGACCGGTGATCAGTGATGCGGTTCACGCCAACCAGGCCGCCACACCTGAGACCAGCGGTCAGCGTCACCCGGGTCATGAGCGAGGTACTCGTCGCGCTGGTACCGGCCACTATCGCCTACGTGTGGTTCTTCGGTCCGGGAATCCTGATGAACATGGCCGTGTGTGTGACGATTGCCATCCTGGCGGAGGCTGCGATGCTTGCCGCCCGAGGGCGACCCGCCCTGCCCCAGCTCGCGGACCTTACTGCCGTAGTCACTGCCGTTCTGCTGGCATTCGCGCTGCCACCGCTGACGCCCTGGTGGGTCACGGCCACCGGTGCGGCGTTTGCCATCATCTTCGCAAAGCAGCTTTACGGCGGGCTCGGCTACAACCCGTTCAACCCGGCCATGGCGGGCTACGTCGTTTTGTTGATCTCGTTCCCTGTGGAAATGACGCAGTGGTTACCGCCCGCCGGCATGGATCTGGCGGGCGATCGTCCGGGCCTGGGAGCAACTCTCGGATATGTGCTGAGCGGTCAGCTGGCGGCGCCGCTATCCTGGGACGTGGTCGGAGGGGCGACGCCGCTGGACGACGTCAAGACCCAACTCGGCCTGATGCGGACCGTGGACGAGGTCAGGTCGAGCCTGCTCTACGGCGACTTTGGCGCCAGAGGTTGGGAGTGGATCAACAACTTCATTGCCGTCGGCGGCATCTGGTTGCTGTACCGGCGCGTCATCCGGTGGCATATCCCGGTCGCTGTCCTGCTCGGCGTCATTATTCCGGCGACCGTCTTTTATGTCGCCGACCCGGGCCACAATGCCTCCCCGGCTTTCCATGTCTTCAGTGGCGCCACGATGCTCGGGGCATTCTTCATCGCTACCGATCCGGTGAGCGCGGCCACGAGTGATCGTGGCCGGCTTATCTACGGATTCGGTATCGGACTGCTGACCTACATCATCCGCGCCTGGGGCGGCTACCCGGACGGCGTCGCCTTCGCGGTGCTTCTGATGAACATGGCGGTACCGGCGATCGACCACTTCACCGTGCCGAGGGCCTACGGTCATGAACGCTAGTGTCGAAAAGCCTGGCGGCCGCATGGCCGTCGCGGCTGGCATTCTGGCCGCATTCGCCGTCGCGGGCGTGGGTCTCGTGGCCTTTACCGAACTCTCGACCAGGGAGCGCATTGCCGCCAACGAGCGCGCCTATCTCCTGCGAGCACTGAACGAGGTGGTGCCGGCAGAAGCCCACGACAACGATATGTTCAGCGATACTGTCCATGTGAGCGACGAGGAATTATTGGGAACGCCGGAACCAGTCACCGTATTCCGAGCGTTCTCGGGCGCTCAGCCAGCGGCTGTGATTCTGACTCCGATCGCCCCCGACGGGTACAGCGGAACCATAAGGCTCCTTGTCGGCATCGCCGTGGACGGCCGACTCACGGGAGTCAGGGTCACATCCCATCGAGAGACACCGGGCCTGGGAGACGGTATCGAGGCAGCTCGTTCCGACTGGATCCTCGGATTCAACGGCCGTTCGCTGGATGATCCTCCGCGCGCTCGGTGGACGGTGCGGCGGGACGGTGGTGACTTCGACCAGTTCACGGGCGCGACGATCACCCCCCGAGCCGTCGTGAAGGCAGTAAGAAACGCGTTGCTGTACTTTGAAAAAAACGGGCAGGCCTTGTTTGATCCACGCCCGGAGAATAGCGGGGCCGGTCAGTGAGCGCTGTCAGGGATCTCGCGGTCGATGGGCTGTGGAGGAACAATCCGGGTCTCGTGCAATTGTTGGGACTGTGTCCCCTGCTGGCCGTCACGACAACTACGATAAACGGGCTCGGGCTCGGCGTCGCGACGATGGTGGTCCTCGCCGGATCCAACCTGCTGGTTTCCCTGGCACGTCATCTGGTGCGTCCGGAGATTCGTATCCCGGCCTTCGTCATGATCATCGCGTCTCTGGTCACGGCCGTCGAGTTGGCGATGAACGCCTGGTTCCATGAACTCTACAGAGTGCTGGGAATCTTTATCCCGCTGATCGTGACCAACTGCGCCATCATCGGCCGCGCTGAAGCATTTGCGTCCCGCAATCGGCCGTTTCATGCTCTACTCGATGGCATCCTGATGGGTACTGGATTTGCGCTGGTCCTTGTTGTTCTCGGCAGTTGCCGTGAACTTATCGGCCAGGGCACGCTGCTGTCAGGCGCCCAGATGATGTTCGGTGGCAATGCCGATCTGACCATCGAGATCGCTGAGGGCGGATTCCTGCTGGCGTTGCTTCCGCCCGGAGCATTCATCGGGCTCGGTCTTCTCGTCGCCCTGAAAAACTACATTGATACGCGACTGGCCCTGAGAAAGCCGCTGCCTGCCTCGTCTCAGGCAACAGTCGACCAGGCGAGCTGAGCAGGATCCGCATGAACCGCGAGAAACGCACCGAGATTTTTCGTCGCCTGCGGGCAGCCAATCCGCATCCGACCACCGAGCTCGATTATTCAACGCCCTTCGAACTCCTGATCGCAGTCATCCTTTCAGCTCAGGCGACAGACAAGGGCGTTAACAGGGCGACCGCCCGCCTGTTCCCCGTGGCCAACACTCCGGAGACGATCCTGGCCCTCGGCGTAGATGGACTGACCGACTACATCAAGACGATCGGGCTGTTCAACAGCAAGGCGAAGAATGTTCATCAGACCTGCCGGATCATTGTCGAACGGCATGCGGGGGAAGTGCCATCGGACAGATCCGCTCTTGAAGCACTCCCGGGGGTCGGACGAAAGACCGCCAACGTGATTCTGAACACGGCGTTTGGCCAGCCGACTCTTGCGGTCGACACACATATCTATCGCGTCGCCAACCGAACGCGCCTCGCCCGTGGCAAGACTCCGCTGGCGGTCGAGAAGGGACTGACAAGACTCATACCGGCCGAGTTCCTGCATGATGCGCATCACTGGCTGATACTTCATGGACGCTATGTGTGCAAGGCCCGACGCCCCGAGTGCGAACGCTGCATCATCGCCGATCTGTGCGAGCACCCTGGCAGGACGACGGCCGAGCCGGCTGCACTTCCCCTGACAGATCCGGATCTTTGATCATGATGCTTCCGCAGGACAGAGAATCGCTGAGACGGATGTACGTCGATGCCTGGCGCAAGCACTGCGACAGAGCCCCACTGCAGCCCCTCGAGGCTCAGATAGCCGATGTCGTGTCCCTGCATCCCGAGTATCACCCCTTACTGCAGGCCGGTGGAGAATCTATTGATCGCGACTGGTCTCCCGAAGAGGGCGAGACCAACCCTTTTCTGCACATGGGCATGCATCTGGCGATACGCGAACAGGTTGCCACCAATCGGCCGAACGGCATCTTGTCCGTCCATCAGACTCTCGCCAGCCGGAGTGGTGACGTCCATCTGGCGGAGCATCTCATGATGGAAGTTCTGGCCGAAACCCTGTGGTGCGCACAGCGCGACGGTGGACCGCCCGATGACGCCACCTATCTGGAGGCATTGCGCCGGCTTTGAATCGTCAGGCGAGCGGGTCATGATTCGCCGGTGGCACCGATCAAGACTAGACCGGTCTAAACGGTTAGAATTCCCGTTTTCCCCGGTGGCGAGTGATCTCATGAGGTTGATTTCTATCCTGTCGGCCACTCTTGTCGTGGCATTTGGCCTTGGCGCATGCGGTGGAGACGACAATGACGCCATCGTCGACACGTCCTTCGTCTACGCCCGCGCGTTCAACGCCAGTGTGGACTCTCCCGAGGAGATCTTCAGAATCGGTCCGACCTTCCTGGCCAGGGGCCTGCCGTACAACAGCATCACACTGATGTCAGCCTTCGCCACGTTCAACGAAAGGATCGACATCGGCGGTTTCCTTCCCGATGGCAGCACGTTCGAGATCGACGTCATCGAGCCATTCTCCTTCCGAACCAACTTCGAATACACGATCATAAACACCGGCTTTATTGATGCACCTGACTCCTACGTGATCGAGAGGCCCAGACGCAAGAGACCGATCAACCAGATATTCACTCAGTTCGCCCATGTCGCCCCCACGATCGGAAAGTTCAGGATCTACCTGACCGCGCCCGATGCGGATCTGTCCGCATCCGCCCCGGTCGCGAGCCTGCCTTACATGGGCTATACGGCCTCGGAAGACATCGTTCCCGGTGAATATCAGGTCCGGGTACTCAGGTCCAGCGACGATGAGCTGATCTTCGACTCCGGGCCTTTGCAGCTATTCCGCGACGAGGGAGCCCCCGCCGAACGCGGAGGTCATGAGTGGTTCTTCGCATTCACCGAAAAAGGTGGCGCTACGGTCTGGCCTATCCAGCTTGTATTGACGGACGGGAATTCAGCATTCGAGGTGACCGGTACCGGTCCGACCTCAGCGTTCCGCGTCCTGCATGCCGACCGGACGCTCGGCAATATCGACGCTCTTCTCGACGGGGACGTTACGGATCCGCTGGCCTCCGACCTTGCCTACCTGGAGGACTCGGACCGGCTTGCCGTCCCGCCTGCAGACTATACAGTCACGTTGACGGCTGCCGGTCAGCCAGATGATGTCATCCTCGAGCAGCTGGTCATCGCCAGTCCCGGACTCGAAGAAACTCTCTACGTCCTCGACGATGGCGAGACCACCGTCATGCAACTCGGTATCGACGATCGCAGACCGGTCGCGACTGCGGGGCGTCTGGGTTTTGTGCTCGGCGCCCCGCTTGGTGAGATCGTCTCCCTGTACGTGGGTAATGAGGACAACGTGGACCCGGCCGAGGAACGGTACGGATCGACAGTCATCCGCAAAGCATCGCCTCCAAACGTGCTCGGCAGGAGATCGCTACTCCCCGGCACCAGCTTGGTCTCCGTGACGGTATGGTCAAATCTCGACGATGATGACCCGGACAATGACATGGAAGAGCTGGTCTTTGGGCCGCTCCCGGTCGAGCTCATGGGGGCCGATGTCAAAACTCTTTTGCTGCTGCCCCCGGAGGCCGGCAGCAGCGAAGTCATCGATCCGGTCCTGATAGACGATCTCTAGGCCGGACATCCTTCCGTCGTTGAAATAAAACGCCACGACGGCCGGTCTGTATCCCAGACGGCTGCCGATGGCGACACAGCAGCCGGTACCGATTCGGGCTTTGATTGCGTATGCTGGAAGTGACGACTGGAGCTGTTGGGATCCTTCGATGGAAAAAGAATTTCCCGTGACCGGCGCAGGCCTTGGGCTGCGCAGAAGCATGCTCAAAGAGTGCATGCAGTCGCCGCCTGAGGTCGACTTCATGGAAGTCGCGCCGGAGAACTGGATGGGCGTCGGCGGGCCGCTGGGCCGGAAGTTCCGCTGGTTCACGGAACGTTATCCATTCGTGTGCCACGGGCTTTCGCTGTCTCTGGGTTCACCGTCCCCGCTCGACGAACACTTCCTGCACAGGCTCAAGCGTTTCCTGGATACGCACGATGTCCGCTTCTACTCGGAGCATCTGAGTTACTGCAGTGATGACGGCCACCTTTATGACTTGATGCCGATTCCTTTTACGACTGAGGCGGTACAGTACACGGCGGCGCGGATCCGGAGGACCCAGGAGATCCTGGAGCGCCGCATCGCGATAGAGAATGTTTCTTACTATGCGGCCCCCGGACAGGAGATCGAGGAGATCGAGTTCATCCGCTCGGTTCTGGACGAGGCCGACTGCGACCTGTTGCTGGACGTCAATAACATCTACGTCAACAGTATCAATCACGGCTATGATGCCGAGACATTTCTAAAAGCGCTGCCCGCCGAGAGAGTGGTCTATTTCCATGTCGCCGGTCATTACGTCGAGGCTGAGGATCTCCGCGTCGATACCCACGGCGCAGACATCTGCGACCCCGTCTGGCAACTTCTGGAGACTGCTTACGCACACTTCGGGGTCGTGCCTACCCTGCTAGAGCGCGACTTCAACATCCCGCCACTGAAGTCTTTGATGGGCGAAATTACCAGGATCCGTGAACTTCAGTCGCAAGATGGCGGCAGCGACGAATCGAGATCTGCCCATGGATGAGCGTCCAGGCTTCCAGTCCGAGCAATACGCGTTCGCAGCTCACATTCGGGATCCGGAGAACAACCCCGCCCCGGAAGGCATAGAAGATCGTCGCATGGCGATCTACCGCGGCCTGTTCTTCAACAACGTCTCGCAACTGTTGTCGAGGACGTTCCCGGTGCTTTTCAAGATCCTCGGCACTGAACGTTGGCAACGACTGATCCGTGACTACTTCTCCACGCATCAATCCCATACGCCGCTGTTCCTCGAGATGCCAAGAGAGTTGCTCAAGTATCTCGAGAACGAGAGAGGCGCCGTCGAGGAAGACCCGGCATTCCTCTACGAGCTGGCTCATTACGAGTGGGTCGAGTTGGTGCTATCCATCGACGAACGCGAGCCACCATTGGAGGATGTCGATCCGGACGGAGACCTGTTGCAGGGGAAACCGGAGGTATCGCCACTGGTGTGGTCACTGCAGTATCGATTCCCGGTGCACACGCTGTCTCCGGATCACCAGCCGGCCGAGGCTCCTGAGACGCCGACATTCCTGGTCGTCTACAGGGATCGGGAGGATCAAATCGGATTCCTTGAGGTCAACGCGGTCACGGCGCGCCTGATCGAGCTCCTGGTAGACGATGAGAACCCATCCGGCCAGGCTGCACTGGAGAAGATCGCCGCAGAGATCGACCACCCAAGACCCGACACCGTCGTAGAAGGTGGCCTGGAGATCCTGAAAAACCTGCGTGATCGCCAGATCATTCTCGGCACTGACAAGAGTTCCTGAGGTATCAGTTCATGAATGCACTTTCTTCAATGTGGTTACGAGTGACGGACGTGCTCGATTCCATCGGGGACTGGATCGCTCCGCTGGTGCTGCGGGTCCTGGTGGGATGGGAATTCTTCGAAGCCGGCCTGACGAAGTACTCCGGCGAGAACTGGTTCGGAAGCATCCAGAGCAACTTCCCGTTCCCCTTCAACGTGGTGCCACCCGATGTGAGTTGGTGGATGGCCACCTGGTTCGAACTCGCCGGGGGCGCCTTGCTTATCCTTGGACTGTTTACCCGGTTCTGGGCCGCAAGCCTCATCGTACTGACGGTCGTGGCGACGCTGGCAGTGCACTGGGGAGTCGGCGATGTCTGGTCGGGTGATATCCGCGGTTACGAGAGCCTCGCTGAAGTCGTGAAGGGCTATGTCATCACCAACAAGGGCTTCGGCAATTTCAAGCTGCCGCTGATCCTGCTCATCATGCTTGTGCCGCTCCTGTTTACCGGCCCGGGCAAAGCCAGCCTGGATCATTTCATCCGCCGTCGAATCGTCGGCGCCTGAGGATAGCAGCGGGATACGACCCCCGCTGCGGCCAGAAGATCATCTGAGAATCGTCCTCGTGACCCCGCTCGTCAGGAGGACGCCACTGGGGGACATTGACCATGGACGCTGTTGTTCGACTGCAGGAGATTCTTGCCAATCTCTTTCTGCTGGCCATCGGGATAGGCATCCTCGTCGTCATCGGCATGTATATCGCCGACGTGACCCAGACCCAGCACGCCATCCGCCGGAACTACCCGGTGGTCGGGCGCTTCCGGTACTTTTTCGAACACCTGGGCGAATTCTTCCGTCAGTACTTCTTCGCCATGGATCGGGAGGAGATGCCGTTCAACAGGGCACAGCGATCCTGGGTGTACCGGGCCGCCAAAGGCGTGGACACCACCGTGGCCTTTGGCTCCACGCGGGATCTCAGACCGACAGGCACCCCCATCTTCGTCAATTGCCCCTGGCCCACGCTGGAGAGTGACGCGATCGAGACCGAGTCGCGTCTTATCGGCCCCTACTGCCAACGCCCCTACCAGACTTCGAGTCTATTCAACATCTCCGGAATGAGCTATGGCGCGATCTCGCGTCCGGCGGTGCGGGCCCTCTCGAACGGGGCGGCCAAGGCGGGCATCTGGATGAATACCGGCGAGGGAGGGCTGTCCCCTTACCATCTGGAAGGCGGCTGCGACATCGTGTTCCAGATCGGCACGGCCAAATACGGCGTCCGGGACAAGGATGGAACTCTGAGCGATGAGAAACTCCGCGAGGTCGCTTCCCATGAGCAGGTGCGCATGTTCGAGATCAAGCTGAGTCAGGGCGCAAAGCCGGGCAAGGGCGGCATACTCCCGGGCGGCAAGGTCACTGAAGAGATAGCGGCAATCCGCGGCATCGAGGCAGGACACGATTCGATCAGCCCGAACCGGCATCCGGATGTCTCCGGCATCGGCGAACTGCTCGACATGATCGAGCACATCCGTCAGGTCACCGGCAAGCCAACAGGATTCAAGACGGTCGTGGGGGCCTATGGATGGCTGCAGCAGATGTTTGCGGAAATCCAGCAAAGAGGCGCAGAGAGCGCGCCGGACTTCATCACCATCGACAGCGCGGACGGCGGCACGGGAGCCGCTCCGCAAAGTCTGATCGACTTCGTGGGACTGCCGGTGCGGGAGAGTCTGCCAATGGTCGTCGACCTGCTCGACGAGGCAGGGCTCAGGCCGCGAGTGCGGGTCATCGCCAGCGGAAAGCTGATCAATCCGTCTGAAGTCGCTCTGGCACTCTGCGCCGGCGCTGACTTCGTCACGTCTGCGCGCGGATTTATGTTCGCTCTCGGTTGTATCCAGGCACTGCAGTGCAACAAGAATACGTGTCCAACCGGTATCACGACTCACGACAAGAAACTGCAGAGAGGTCTCGACCCCAAAGACAAGGCCGAACGTGTCTATAAGTACGCCAAGGCGATGCACAAGGAGATCGGCATCATCGCGCATTCCTGCGGTGTCAGGGAACCTCGCGGCCTGAGGCGTTTCCACTGCAGGGTCGTCGCCAACAACGGCAGATCAGTGCCCCTGGACGAACTCTATCCGCCACGGGAAGCCGCTACAGAAGTAGCGTAACGGCCTTTCGACGGGAGGCTTGACGGGTACCCGGCTGATCAGAAATGCGCGTCTGCCGCTATGATGGCGTCATAAGCGCCGGCGGCTGCAGCCATCAACATCATGAAAGTCCTCTGGATCACGTCTCAAAGTGACACGCTGAACAGCATCCGCCCGGAGGCCGAGACCCTGATCGGCCTCGCGAATGCCGGTGTCACCTGCGAAATCATGACCCAGGGTGACTCGGTATACCGGCAGACCATGGAAGCGGTCGGCATACGCGTCATTGATTTCGTGCCACGCCACAAATTCAGCTCGGCCGCGGCCACGACGATTCGTCGCGCATTGACAGAGGGGCGTCACGACGTACTTCACCTGTTCAATAACAAGGCGATAGCAAACGGTGTACGGGCGGCTCGCGGCCTGCCCGTCAAGGTCGTTTCTTATCGGGGACAGACGGGTAACGTACACCGCTATGACCCGATCTGTTGGCTAACCCACCTGAGTCCCCGTATCGATCGTGTTGTCTGCGTGTCCGAATCGGTGCGTCGCGACCTGGCAAAGCGGCGGCTTGATCCGGACAGCTGTATAACGATCCACAAAGGTCACGACCTCGGTTGGTACACGGAACAGCCGGCTGACCTGCAAACGGAATTCGCCATACCGGAACAGGACTTCGTCATCTGCGCGGTGGCCAACTACCGCCCTCGCAAGGGTCTTGAAGTGCTGGTCGCCGCCATGAAGCATCTACCGGAAGGTGCGTCGGTACGGTTGTTACTGGTGGGTTCAGGCCTAGCGGCTCCGAGACTGACAAGAGCTATCCTGGCAAGTCCTTGCCGCGACCGGATACATGTCGTCGGCTTTCGACAGGATGCCTGCCGGCTGATCGCAGCGAGTGACTGCTCTGTCCTTCCCTCGCTGAGACGAGAAGGCCTGCCCAAGGCTGTTATCGAGGCGATGGCCTACGGCGTGCCGCCGGTAGTGACGGACACCGGCGGCTCCCCGGAACTTGTCGTCGATGGAGACTGCGGACGGGTCGTGCCACCGGGAGATCCGCAGGCGCTGGCGCGCGCGATTGGGCAGATGATAGAGAATCGCGGAGATACGAGGAGGATGGGTGACAGGGCACGTCAGCGGATCGATGCCTGTTTCAATATCCGCCAGACTATAGATAAAACATTAGAAATGTATCGTAACCTTATAATTAATTAACGTTTCTTCTTTGATCTCGGCAAGTACAGTTCGGTCAGCGTTCCCTCGAAGGCTTCCGCCGCCATCGCCACTGTCTCGGTCAGCGTCGGATGCGGATGGATGGTCAAACCGATATCACCGGCATCCGCATCCATCTCGATAGCAAGGGCCGCCTCGCCGATCAGGTCACCGGCGCTGGTGCCGACGATCCCGGCCCCCAGCAGGCGGCGACTCTGAGGGTCGAACAGAAGCTTGGTGACACCCTCGTCCCGGCCGAGGGCAAGTGCACGTCCGCTGGCAGCCCAGGGGAACTTGCCGACTTCGTAATCTATACCCTGCGACTTTGCTTCCAATTCGGTCAGCCCAACCCAGGCGACCTCGGGGTCCGTGTACGCGACAGACGGTATGACTCTGGCGTCGAACGCACTCTTCTTGCCCGCCGCAACCTCTGCCGCGACCTTGCCCTCGTTGCTGGCCTTGTGGGCCAGCATCGGCTGACCGACGATGTCGCCGATAGCGAAGATGTGAGTGACATTTGTCCGCATCTGTCTGTCGACCGGGATGAAGCCACGGTCGTCCACCTCAATGCCGGCGTTCTCAGCACCGATCCTGCCACCATTCGGCACCCTGCCCACTGCGACCAATACCTTGCCGAAGACCTGCGGCTCGGGCGCCTTGTCGCCCTCGAACGAGACCCGAATGCCCTCCTCACTGGCCTCCATGCCGGATACCCGGGTCCCCAGCCAGATGTTCTCGTAGCGCTTACCGATGCGCTTCTGCAAAGGACGCACCAGATCCCGGTCACATCCGGGCATCAGCTCCGGCGTCAGCTCGACAACCGAGACTTTTACGCCCAGCGCGTCGTAGACGCATGCCATCTCGAGCCCGATGATGCCGCCACCAATAACCAGCATGCGGTAAGGCAGCGCATCCAGCTCCAACGCGCCGGTGGAGTCGATTATACGAGGGTCATCCGGCAGGTCCGGCAGCATGAACGGCCGGGACCCGGCAGCCACAATGCATTGCTCGAACGCGATCACCTTCCGTCCGTCCTCTCCGGTCACCTCGAGAACCTTCGGGGAAACGAACTGGGCGGCCCCGTGAAGGACCCGAACTTTTCGGCCCGTCGCTAAACCCGCGAGACCCTTTGTCAGTCGCCCGACGACGCTCTCCTTCCATCCCCGGAGCTTGTCGATATCGATGTCCGGTGAACCGAATACGATGCCGTGATCCGCCATGCTGTCAGCGTCTTCGATAACCTTGGCTGCATGCAACAGCGCCTTTGACGGGATACAGCCTACGTTCAGGCATACGCCGCCGAGGGTCGGATAGCGCTCGACAAGAACGACATCCATACCAAGATCGGCCGCCCGAAACGCGGCGGTATATCCCCCCGGGCCCGCACCCAGAACGACGAGCGCAGTCGTGATGTCCGCGTCCCCTGGTCGTCCGTCCGCCCGCGCAGGAGCGGCCGCCGGCTTGTCTGCTGACGCCGCATCGCCGGCCGACATCGGCGCCGGCGCTTCAGCCACATCCCCGGTCAGCCTCGCGATCAGCGAGCCTTGCGAGACCTTGTCTCCCACGGAGACGGAAATCTCTGCCACGACTCCGCTTTCGGGCGAGGGCACGTCCATGGACGCCTTGTCGCTCTCAAGCGTAATCAACGAGTCCTCCGCCTCTACGCGGTCGCCCGCGGCCGCGTGGATCTCGATGATCTCTACGTCCTCAAAGTCGCCAATGTCGGGGACCCGGATTTCTATGGTCTGGCTCATGACCCGGTCACGCTCATCATGCCAGCATTAATCCGTCCGGATCCTCGAGCTGCTCGGCGAGGAATCGCGTGAACCGGACCGCCTCAGCACCATCGATGACCCGGTGGTCGTAGGACAACGAGACCGGCAGCATCAGCCGCGGCTCGAATGACTCCCCCTGCCAGACCGGTTTCATGATCGAGCGAGAGACACCGAGAATCGCGACTTCAGGGGCATTGATTATCGGAGTAAATGCGGTCCCGCCGAGGCTGCCCAGACTGGAGATCGTGAAGCACCCACCCTGCATGTCGGTGGGCCCCAGTTTTCCGTCTCTGGCTTTCCCGGACAGGGTCGCGAGGTCTCTGGCGATCTCCAGCAGTGTCTTCTTGTCAGCATCCCTGATAACCGGGACCACCAGACCATTGGGAGTGTCCGCGGCGAAACCGATGTGGAAGTACTTCTTGAACACCAGGTTCTCGCCAGCCGGGTCGAGCGAACTATTGAATCTGGGGAATTCCTGCAATGCATGTACGCAGGCGACGACAAGGAAAGCGAGCGGCGTAAGCCGCGCCCCCTGCTTGGCAGCCTTCTCCTTGAGCTTCTGCCGCCTGGCCTCCAGTGCGGTGGTGTCCGCTTCGTCAAACTGGGTCACATGCGGCAGGTTGACCCAACTGGCGTGCAATCGCGGCCCGGATATCTTCTGTATTCTCGACAGAGGCTGGACGTCGATATCCCCGAATCGTGAGAAATCGACTTCCGGAACCTCGGGGAGAGCGGAGACAACCGGTGCGACCTGCCCATCACCGTGGCTCGCCATCACTGATTTTACGAACTCTTTTACATCGTCCCCGGTTATCCGCCCTTTGCGACCAGACCCGTTGACAAGGCCGAGATCCACGCCGAGTTCCCGGGCAAATCTGCGTACGGATGGACCGGCATGCGCCTGGGCGAACGTCTTCTCGTCGATAGCTGGTCGCTGCTGCGGCGAGGGCTCCTTCGAGGCTGCCGGGCTCGCAGTCACGGAATCGGGCGGCGCGGGCGTGTCGCCCTCGCCCGGGGCTGGCCGCGCCTCGGGCGCAACTGACGATAGCGGCACTGTCGGATCGAGTCGCGCGATAAGATCCCCCTCGGATACCTTGTCGCCACTGCTGACCACGATCTCGCGGATGACGCCTTCGATCGTCGATGGAACGTCCATCGATGCCTTGTCTGTTTCCAGCGTGATGAGCGGGTCGTCGAATTTGACTGTGTCGCCTGCGGCCACATGCACGTCGATCACATCGACGTCGGAGAAATCGCCGATGTCCGGCACCCGCACTTCGGCCGGCTGTCCGTCTGCACCCCCCCCTGCAACTCCGCCCGGAGTCTCCACAGCTTGTTCGATGGGGGCGGCCCCCGGGTTGGCACTCTGTGCGTCGGCCTCCGCCTCGACGACCGCAACAAGGTCGCCCTGTGATATGCGATCTCCGTTTGAGACCGCCAGACGCACGAGCCGGCCGGCGACCGTGCTGGGAATGTCCATGGACGCCTTGTCCGTCTCCAGAGTGAGCAGGGGCGCTTCGACCTCCACCTGATCACCCTCTGAGACGAGGACGTCCACGACTTCGACGCCCTCGAAGTCGCCGATGTCCGGAACCCTGATCTCGATCTGTTCGGCCACCGTCGCCCCCCGCTAGTCCGCCACCGGATTGGGCTTCTCTTGGTCGATGCCGTAACGCTCGATGGCCTCCGCGACCTTGCCTCTCCCGACCTTGCCCTCGTCCGCCAGCGCCTTCAGTGCGGCAACAGCAATGTGATTGCGGTCGACTTCGAAGTGCTCTCGCAGGGCCTGGCGAGCATCGCTGCGACCGAATCCGTCTGTTCCAAGCGTCACGTACCGGCCCGGGATCCATTGGCGTATCTGGTCGGCGACGATCGTCATGTAGTCCGTCGCCGCGACGAAGGGGCCCTGACGGTCGCCGAAACACTTCTCAACGTAACTGGTTTTCGGGTCGTCCATCGGGTGCAGCCTGTTCCAGCGCTCCAGGTCCTGCGCTTCACGGCGCAAGACGTTGAAGCTGGTTACGCTCCACACATCGGCGGGGATGCCGAAGTCATCTTGTAGCAGGTCAGCGGCCGCCAGCGTCTCTCTGAGGATCGTGCCGGAGCCCAGCAGCTGCACACGGATGTCGCCCTCGACGCCTTCCTTGATGCGATGGGTCCCGCGCAGGATGCCCTCTTCCGCACCCTCCGGCATCGCAGGTTGCACGTAGTTCTCATTCATACAGGAGATGTAGTAGAAGACATTCTCCTGTCTCTCGAACATTCGTTTCAGACCGTCGTGAACGATGACTGCCAGCTCGTAGGCGTACGCAGGATCGTAGGAGACACAGTTGGGGTACGTGGACGCCAGGAGATGACTATGGCCGTCCTGATGCTGCAGACCCTCACCTGCCAGGGTCGTACGCCCTGCTGTCCCCCCGATCAGGAACCCGCGAGACTGCATGTCGCCCGCTGCCCAGACGAAATCGCCTACACGCTGGAATCCGAACATCGAATAGTAGATGTAAAACGGCACCATGTTGACGCCGTGATTCGCATAAGCAGTACCGGCTGCATTCCAGGCGCACAGAGCGCCTGCCTCGTTAATCCCCATCTCCAGTATCTGCCCGTTTTTGTCCTCCTTATAGAACATGAGCTGATCAGCATCCTGGGGCGTGTAAAGCTGTCCCGCACTTGAATAGATACCGATCTGGCGGAACATGCCTTCCATGCCGAAGGTGCGCGCCTCGTCGGGCACGATCGGAACGATGTGTCGACCGATGCTCTTATCGCGGACCAGAGCGGTCAGCATTCGCACGAGCGCCATGGTGGTCGATATCTCCCGTTCCCCGGTGCTCTCCAGCTGGGAAGCGAATGCAGACAGGTCCGGGACCGCCAGCGGCGGCGCGTCGGTCACGCGCTTCGGGAGATAACCACCCAGGCGTTCGCGTCGTTCCCGCAGGTACTGCATCTCTTCGCTGTTCTCCGGCGGCCGGAAGAACGGCACTTTGGCAACCTCTTCATCAGGGATCGGGATGTTGAAGCGATCGCGGAATGCCCGCATCGCGCCCTCATCCATCTTCTTCTGTTGATGGGCAATCATCTGCCCCTCGCCCGCGCTGCCCATGCCGTAACCCTTCACGGTCTTGGCCAGAATCACGACGGGACGACCGTCGCTTTGCATCGCCTCATGGTAGGCGGCATAGACCTTGCGTGCGTCATGCCCACCTCGATTGAGTCGCCAGATGTCATCGTCCGACATGTTTGCGACCATCGCTTTCAATTCCGGATACTTGCCGAAGAAATGTTCGCGCGTGTACGCCCCACCCTTGGCTTTGAAGTTCTGGTACTCGCCGTCGACCGCCTCTTCCATCCGCCGACGTAAGAGACCATCGGTGTCGCGGGCGAACAGCGGATCCCAGCGCGTCCCCCAGAGCACCTTGATGACCTTCCAGCCCGCTCCCTGGAAAGTGGCCTCCAGCTCCTGGACGATGCTGCCGTTGCCGCGTACCGGTCCGTCCAGCCGCTGCAGGTTGCAGTTGATGACGAACACAAGGTTATCGAGCTTCTCCCTGACTGGCAGGCCGATGGCGCCCATGGACTCGGGTTCGTCCATCTCCCCGTCGCCGAGGAAAGCCCAGACTTTGCGATCCGTCTGATCGACGAGATCGCGATGTTCCATGTAGCGCATGAAGAAAGCCTGGAAGATGGCCATCATCGGCCCCAGGCCCATCGACACGGTCGGAAACTGCCAATAGTCGGGCATCAGCCAGGGATGAGGATAGGAAGACAGTCCGCCCCCGCCAACTTCCTGGCGGAATCGTCGTAACTGGTCCTCTGACAGGCGACCCTCCAGAAACGCCCTTGCATAAATGCCCGGCGCCGAGTGACCCTGGATAAATACCATGTCACCACGATGCTCTGCCGTGGGGCCGCGCCAGAAGTGGTTGAACCCGACTTCGTACAAAGTTGCAGACGACGCGTAACTGGAAATGTGGCCGCCATACTCCGAGCTGACCTTATTAGCGTTCACGACCATGGCCATCGCATTCCAGCGAAGGAACGCCTCGATGCGGCGTTCAATGGCCCGGTCTCCGGGGTAAGACGCTTCCCGGCCCGGTGAAATCGTGTTTACGTAGGCGGTGTTCGGACTAAACGGCAGGTACACGCCCGTACGCCGCGTCTCGTCGATGATCTGTTCGATGAGATAGTGAGCCCGCTCCGGCCCTTCGACACGCAGGACCGACTCGATAGATTCGAGCCACTCCCGGGTCTCCTGCGGATCAGCATCCAGAAACTTCTGGTGATTGGTCATCGTGCCCTGCCTGACTCCTCCCGCCACGTTGTCGAAAAACAGGAATGCGCGGTTGCGCGCCCGCGTGATTTGTTAGTTCTTAGCTGCTAGGATGGCGGCCCGCCGGAAGTTGCAATGGCAAGCCTGATTGCCCCATTTTTCGCCCCGTTATCATCGGGGTTTGGTCTAAACAGGTCAACCCGAGGTTATGGTCGGACTACTCCCCGAAACCACGAAAATAAGCATAAGCCGCAGTCGCAACCTGCCTACCGAAGGGCAGCTTAAACGACTGCAGCATTTGCTCGTTCTTATGCCTGAGTCTCCAGGCGAGGAGTTGTGGCATCAGCTGCCTTTTGGCGATTCACTCGCTGCATTGGCCTGGCGCCGGCCTGCCGAGGCAAAGGGGCCGCTCAGCACCCACTTCCCTGCTGCGGGGCGTGCAGCGGTCTGTGTCGCTTTCCTGGGTGACCCGCACAAAGATACGTTTGCCACCCATACGGCTATCCGGAAGTCGGCAGCGACCGTTATCAGCGACGATCCGGAAACAGTGGGCATCGTTGCACTCGGATGGGATGAGGCCAGTACACTTGAGCTTCAATCCACCGCGATCAGTGCCCTTCTGCTTGGCACCTTCCGACTGCCATCCCAGAAGAGCAAGCCAAGCCCGGCTCCGCGGCTCCGACGGTTACGGATATTTGCCCCGGCGGCCGGTCTGAACCCGAAGCGCTTGCTAGCAGAGGCGGATGGCAACAATCTGGCGCGCTGGCTGACCGCACTGCCACCAAACCGGCTGGACGCCGCGGGCTATCGACAAGCCGCCACGCAACTCGCCCGCCATGAGGGCTGGAAGATGCGTTTCCTCGACGAGAAGGCTCTGGCCCGGAAAGGCGCCGGCGCGTTCCTCGCGGTATCTCAGGGCAACGCGGCAAGAGATGCAGGGATCATCCACATCCGCTACCGGCCACCGAAAGTCACCGGCCGAAAGCCACTGGCGCTGGTAGGCAAAGGCATCTGCTTCGACACCGGCGGGAACAATCTGAAACCCTTCAAGTCGATGCTGGACATGCACGAGGACATGCAGGGCAGCGCCGTCGCGCTCGGCACGCTGCTGGCCCTCTCACGGCTCGGCTACAGACATCCTGTGGACTGCTGGCTTGCGGTAACAGAGAATCGGATTGGCCCCAGCGCCTACAAGTCCAGGGACGTCGTGACCGCCAGTAACGGCACGACCATCGAGATCATTCACACCGACGCCGAAGGCCGCATGGCCCTCGCTGATGCGCTCGCCCTGGCCGATGCAGAATCTCCGCTGGCGATGATCGATTATGCGACCCTGACGGGCACCTGCGTTTACGCCCTGTCGAGTCGATATAGCGGCGTCTTCAGCAACCGGATGGGACTGTATCCCATGCTCAAATCGGCCGGCCGGGCCAGTGGAGAAAGGGTCTGGGGCTTCCCGATGGATGCCGACTATGACGAGTCTATCGACAGCAAGGTCGCGGATGTCTCTCAATGCTCGGTCGACAGTTCCGGGGACCACATCCTGGCAGCTCGATTCCTTCGGCGTTTCGTCAGCAATGAGACTCCATGGATCCACATGGACCTCGCAGCGGGACACAACAAGGGTGGTCTCGGGCTCGTGCCGTCAGCGGTGACCGGGTTCGGTGTGCGATTCACGGTGAATCTTCTCCTCGACCAAGACTTTCGTCCTGACTCAGATCAGACCCAGATCGCCTGATGCGGCTGAAGATTTCGCGACCCGACGACTGGCACCTGCATCTTCGCGACGGTCCGATGCTGGCAGGCGTGCTGACCCATACTGCAGCCAGATTTGCCCGCGCTATCATCATGCCCAACCTGGCGCCGCCCGTCACAACGACCGCCGCGGCCCTGTCCTATCGTGACCGGATCCTTGCGTGCCTTCCGGACGGATCGGATTTCGAACCCCTGATGACCCTGTATCTGACTGACAGCACGTCGCCTGACGACATTGCCGAGGCCAAAGCCAGCGGCAAGGTGTTCGCGGTAAAGCTGTACCCGGCCGGCGCCACGACGCACTCCGATCAGGGGGTCACCTCGCTCGACAACTGTCTGCCCGCCCTCGAAGCGATGCAGAGACTCGGTATGCCACTGCTGGTTCACGGCGAGACCACCGATCCGGCGGTCGACATCTTCGATCGCGAGAAACGCTTCATCGAGGAAACCCTGGCGCCCTTGCTGCGACGTTTCGAGAGACTGAAAGTCGTCCTGGAGCACATTACGACGGCGGATGCTGTAGATTTTGTCAGGAGTGCGCGACCCGGGATCGCGGCCACTATCACGCCACAACATATCCTTCTCAACCGCAATGCACTCTTCGCCGGCGGTTTCCGGCCACACCATTTCTGCCTCCCGATCCTGAAAGCCGAACAACATCGTGAGGCGGTTTTAGCAGCAGCCGTGAGCGGAGAGCCCGAATTCTTCCTCGGTACCGACAGTGCCCCGCATGCGCGCGGGCGGAAAGAAAGTGACTGTGGTTGTGCGGGGGTCTACTCGGCCCACGCCGGTATCGAACTCTATGCGGAAGCATTCGAAGAGGCGGGGCACCTGGATCGCCTGGAGGACTTCGCCAGCCATTTCGGGCCTGATTTCTATGGGCTTCCACGCAATCGCGGTACAGTGACGCTAGTGCGCTCGCCCTGGACACCCCCGGCCAGTTATCGCATGCCGGATGGGGAGGAACTCGTACCTTTCCGCAGCGGCGAGCCGATCCGCTGGCGACTGGAAGAAGCATGACTGGTCTGACCGAAGACAACCTGGGCGCCGATGAGCCGCTCCCCATGTCCGGCAGGTTTCGGGGATTCCTGCCTGTGGTCGTCGACGTAGAGACGGGTGGATTCAATTCGGCCACAGACGCATTGCTCGAGATAGCGGCCGTCCTCGTCGAAATCCAGGGGGACGGCAGTCTCATGCGCGGCGAGACTTTCCGCTACCACGTGCAACCGTTCGAGGGAGCCAACATCGAAGCATCGGCACTCGAAGTCAACGGCATCGTGCCGGATCATCCGCTGAGGCCGGCGATCCCGGAGAAAGATGCATTGCAGAGAATATTCCGGGACATCCGCAGCGCAGTCCGGGAGAATGACTGCACGCGTGCCATACTGGTCGGACACAATGCATTCTTCGACCTCGGCTTTGTAAATGCAGCCGTGGAGAGAACCGGCATCCGGCGCAACCCGTTCCATCCTTTCACGAGCTTCGATACAGCAACGCTCGGCGGGGTGGTCTACGGTCAGACAGTGTTATCACGCATAGCGGGCGCGGCGGGCATGGAGTGGGATTCCTCGTCTGCCCACTCTGCAGCTTACGACGCCGAGATCACCGCGGACCTGTTTTGCCGCATGGTCAATCTCGTCCAGCCGGTCTACACGGCAGTCCAGAACAAGTAAGCAGCCGCGTCAGGCAGCGTCCCCCTGCTCCAGCAGCTTGGCAAGTTCGCCGGAGTGGTACATCTCGACGATGATGTCGCAACCACCAACCAGTTCGCCACCGACATAGAGCTGCGGGTAGGTGGGCCAGTTTGAAAAGCTCTTGAGCGCCTCACGCAACTCGGGATCCTCGAAGATATTGACGGCGGAAAATTCCGTGCCGCAGGCCCGCAGAGCCGCTACCGCCTGGGCGGAGAATCCGCACTGCGGAAAGTCGGGCGTCCCCTTCATGAAGAGCACGACCGGGTCGCTGCCAATCGTGTCCTTGATCCTGTCTACTACTTCCACTGATCTTCCCTCCGGGTTAATTAATTCCTGTCAGCCCGCATCAGCTTTCCGCCTCCGCAGGCTTGTCCTCATCGGTCGTCTTGTCTGACTCGCTCACCGGCCTGACGATCCGGATCTGGTTGTCCACGGACTGCACTCCGTCAACGTTCCGCGCGAGTTTCTCCGCCTGCTCCCGGGCCACCGTATTGGTCACGTCCCCGTGGAGAGTCACGACGCCAGCGTGGGTATCCACGTTGATGTCGAAGGCGTCAACGTACTTGTCGGCGATGAACTTCGACTTCACCTTCGCCGTGATACTGCTGTCCGCCGCGATCTGGGTGGGATCTCTGTCGTCCTTACCTAGATAGTAACCGCCGACAGCGGCGCCACCGATAAGTACCGGAATGCAGCCCGATGCCATCAGCAGCGCACATGCCAGTGCGGCTACCGCCAGTGGATTCCTGATTCTTAGCTTCACCATTCTCTACCCCAGAGTGACTAAAGGTCACCGTCCCCTGTGCGGCGCCGATCAAGCGAGGACAATACTCGTATGCGGTCTTCGGCAGCCATGGCTGGCCATCGCGCGATCTCATCGGCTGTCCGAAGGCAACCTTCACAGACGCCGTCGTCGCCGAGCTGACAGACATCGACACACGGAGAGGCCACCGTCTCCGCAGCCGCGCGCCATTCTGTCGCCTGAATCATGCGGCTGCCCTTCATGAGACACCGAAAAGGGGTGACCCGTTGCGGTCACCCCCGAATTTCGGTCTGCCAACCCAAGGGCAGTTCGCCATCAGCCGGCGAAGTTGGAGGCCACGAAATCCCAATTCACGAGATTCCAGAAAGCTTCCACGTATTTCGGTCGCGCATTGCGATAGTCAATGTAGTAGGCATGTTCCCAGACGTCGCAGGTCAACAACGGCACCTCATCGCCGGTCAGCGGCGTCTCCGCATTACCAGTCTGACTGATAGCCAGCGAGCCATCCGGGCGCCTGACCAGCCAGGCCCAGCCTGAGCCGAAGAGTTTCACGGCTTTATCGGAAAACTCCGACTTGAACGACTCGAAAGATCCGAACGCCGCATCGATCGCTGTGGCAAGCTCGCCGGCAGGCGCGCCGCCGCCATTCGGGCCAAGACAGTTCCAGTAGAACGAATGGTTCCAGATCTGGGCTGCATTGTTGAACATCGGGCCCGATGACCCGCGAACGATGTCCTCCAGAGAGGAATCCGCGAATTCCGTACCCTCAACCATTCCATTGAGGTTCACGACGTACGTGTTGTGGTGTTTCCCATAGTGGTATTCCAGGGTTTCGCGGGAAAGATGCGGTTCCAGGGCGTCCATCGCATAGGGCAACTCGGGCAGGGTATGCGCCATTGAATACTCCTCGTGGGTCAGATCGATTGGCGGGCAGGATTGCCCGTCTGTCTGTTTCGCCGATTATAGCAAATGGGTTTCGTCGCACTCACGGTGGGCTGACCGGTCATCCGAACCTATACTTGGGGCGCGCGGCGGGAGCAAACATGAGTCATCCACAGACAAAAATACCTGCAGACATCGAGTTATCAGTCATCCGCGCCCTGGAAGAAGACATCGGCGAGGGAGACATAACCGCGAATCTCATTCCCCCTCAGACCAGGGGCTCGGCCACGGTCGTCAGCCGGGAGCGCGCGGTCGTGTGCGGCATCCCGTGGTTCGATCGCGTCTTCCTGCAGCTCGATCCGTCGATCCAGGTCCAATGGCATGTCGAAGAAGGCCAGATTGTGGATGCAGACACCTTGCTGTGCACCCTTGAAGGGACTGCCCGGGGCCTGCTAACGGGGGAGCGGACCGCACTCAACTTCATGCAGCTGCTTTCGGGCACCGCCACCATCGCTCGCAGGTATGCTGACGCTGTCGCGGATAGCGGCTGTCAGGTCCTGGACACGCGCAAGACGATCCCCGGATTGCGGGCGGCGCAGAAGTACGCCGCTGCGGTGGGGGGTGTCAGGAATCATCGCACCGGCCTGTTCGACGGCATACTTATCAAGGAGAACCATCTGATGGCGGCCGGCGGCATCGATCGTGCGGTCAAGTCTGCCCGCTCCATGGGTCATCAGCTGCCGGTCGAAGTCGAAGTCGAGACCCTTGACGAGTGTCGGCAGGCGCTCGCCGCTGGCGCGGACATTCTGTTGCTGGACAACTTCACGCTCGAAGAGCTGCGGGCCGCGGTGGATCTGAATCGCGGACAAGAGCCACGGGCGTTGCTTGAGGCTTCAGGGAACGTCAGTCTCGACGGCCTGACGGATATCGCCGCGACCGGCGTCGATTTCGTGTCTGTCGGCGCTCTCACCAAGAATGTCACCGCAGTCGACCTTTCGATGCGCTTCGTATTCGGGGACACTGCCTGACCGGGTCATTAATTGCGGGGCACGTCAGTTGAGCCAGGCCGACCCGGTCGGTCTGCAAACGCATCGACCGGCTTGCCGCGCCCAGCGCCATCCGGTATAAAAAGATGTTGCGATGCAATAATGCATCACCGCATCATCATCGAGCTCTGAGGACTCCGTCCATGAGCGCGGCCCGGAGGACCCATGACCACACTCCTCGTTGCCCTGATTATCCTGACCAGCACCCTGGCTCTGGCCTACCGAAGTACTTCACTAATCCTGTGGACAGCGGCCGCGACCGCTGGTCTCGGTATTCTGCACGTTCTGGGGGACGGCTTATCCATCGTTACCTGGGCAGTGTTTCTGTCGATAGCGGCGATTTTGAACATCAAGCCGCTGCGCCGCCGCGTCCTCAGCGCCCCGCTGCTGAGCTGGTTCAGAAAGGTCCTGCCGCCGATGTCGGCGACCGAGAAGGCAGCCATCGACGCCGGCACCGTGTGGTGGGATGCCGAACTGTTCACCGGCCGGCCCGCCTGGCACAGGCTGCTCAACACTCCTGCGCCAGAGCTCAGCGCAGAAGAAAAGGCGTTTTTGGACGGGCCGGTGGAGACACTATGCCGGATGCTGGATGACTGGAAGATCGAGACCGACTCGACCGATCTGCCCGATGAGGTGTGGACTTACATCAAGGAGAACCGATTCTTCGGCATGATCATCCCGAAGAAGTATGGCGGTCTGGAATTTTCTGCGCGAGGACAATCAGAGGTGGTCATGAAAATCGCCTCCCGGAGCAGCGCCGCCGCGGTCACTGTCATGGTACCCAACTCCCTGGGGCCCGGTGAGCTACTGATGCACTACGGGACCAGGGAACAGAAAGATCAGCATCTCCCCAGACTCGCCAGAGGCGAAGAGATACCCGCATTCGCCCTGACCGGGCCCTACGCGGGTTCCGATGCCGGCGCAATGCCTGACGTGGGCATCGCGTGCAAAGGCCAATATCAGGGCCGCGAAACACTCGGTTTCAGAGTCAATTGGTCGAAGCGATACATCACGCTTAGCCCGGTAGCTACCCTGCTCGGCCTCGCGTTCAAGGCCGAAGATCCCGACGGGCTTCTCGATAGCGAGTCACAGACGGGGATCACCTGCGCCCTCATCCCCACCGACACTCCCGGGGTCAGGATCGGCGAGCGACACTCGCCAGGATCTGCGTTCCAGAACGGGCCCAACCAGGGCGATGACGTATTTGTTCCCATGGAATGGATCATCGGCGGCCAGCCCCAGATCGGCCAGGGGTGGAAGATGTTGATGGATTGCCTGTCTGTCGGACGTGCCATCTCGCTCCCGGCACTCGGCACGGGTTCCGGAAAGCTCGCAGCCCTGACCACCGGAGCCTACTCGGTTGTGCGAAAGCAATTCCGCACCCCCATCGGACGCTTCGAAGGCATCGAGGAAGCTCTCGCCCGCATCGGCGGCCTGGCCTACAGAATGGATGCAGGTCGTCTGGTGACTGCCGGCGTGCTGTCGCAAGGTCAGAAGCCCTCGGTGCTATCGGCGATCCTGAAGCACCACAACACAGAGGGCATGAGGACCGTCATCAATGCAGCCATGGACGTCCACGCGGGCAAGGCCGTCTGCCGCGGACCACGCAACTACCTCTCGAGCCCGTATCAGACAATCCCGGTGGCGATCACCGTGGAAGGGGCGAATATCCTGACCCGAAGCATGATCATCTTCGGCCAGGGTGCCATCCGCTGTCATCCCTACGTGCTCGACGAGATGCTGGCTGCGGCGGACGAGGACAGGGCGCGGGGACTGGTCAGATTCGACGACGCCCTGTTCCGCCACATGGGATTTACGATCAGCAACGCCGTACGCGCGTTGGTCATGGGCCTGGGTGGCGACCGTTTCGTATCTGTCCCGGAGATCGGGGGGAGCGCACGTCACATGCGTCGCATTACGCGTCTCAGCGCGGCCTTCGCATTCGCCGCGGACGTGGCCATGCTTGTACTCGGCGGTGACTTGAAACGTCGTGAAAAGATTTCTGGTCGCTTCGCCGACGTGCTGAGTCATCTCTACCTGGCCTCCGCCGCGATCAAGCATCATGAGGACGAGGGGCGACCAGAGGAAGATCGCCCCCTGCTGGACTGGGCGGTAGAGGACTCGCTCAACATTGCCGAAACGCGACTCGCCGAGATCGCCGCCAATTTCCCGGTCGGTGCGGCCGGTTTGCTGATCAAGCTCTTCACGCTACCGCGTGGACGACGTCTGCTACCGCCAAGCGACAGGCTGGGCGGACGGGTCGCACGGCTTCTCACAAACCCTGGCCCCGCCAGGGACCGCCTGGTGTCCGGCCTGTACTATGAGACCAGGGCTGAAGACCGCGTGGGCGTCGTCGTACTGGCGATGGAAAAAGTTATTGCAGCAGAGCCGCTGGAGCGCAAGCTACGCAAGGAACTCGGGCGCGTCGTCACGCCGTCCAACTATGAAGAGATAATCGCCGAGGGCGCTGCAAAGGGCGTCCTGAATGATCTCGAGGCCCAGGCCGTGCGCGAGGCGATGGAGTTGACGGCCGAAGTCACGGCAGTCGACAGCTTCGGGGCGCCGCGGACTGGAGCGAACAGCGACCGTCAGCCGGAGGTAGTCGGCGCCTAGAATCGGCCCAGGTGAGCAGGATCAAGATCCACGCGACGGAGTGCGCGGGGACATGGCCCGTGTGCTTCTACTCCTGATACTTGGTGATGTTGTAACCGGCCTCGAAGATGCGCCGTGGCTCGTCTATCGCGTACCCCTGAGCAAAGTCGACGCCGATACCGCGCAACATCGTGACGATCTCGTCGGTCTCTGCCCATTCGGCGATGGTCTGCTTGCCTGTCAGGTGACCGATCTCGTTGATTGAGCGAACCATCTCCCGATCGATCGGATCGTGCAGAATCTCCTTAACGAAGCTACCGTCGATCTTCAGGTAATCCACCGGGAAGTGCTTCAGGTAGCCGAAGGACGAAAGCCCGGTCCCGAAATCGTCCAGCGCGAACTTACAACCGAGATCCTTGAGCGAGTGGATGAAGCGATTCGCCTGGGAGTAACTCGCGATCGCGGCCGTCTCCGTGATCTCGAAACATATCTTGGACGGATCGATGCCGCTATGTTCGAATTGCTCGATAACGAAGGGCAGGAACTTGTCGTCACCGAGCGTCTGACCAGATAGATTGATCGAGCAAAGAGACAATCGTTGACGCTCATCGGCCTCCGATACCAGCCACCGGAACGCATTCTCGATGACCCAGCGATCGATACTAGGGGTGATCCCATATCTCTCCGCTGCGTTGATGAACACATCCGGCGACACCATCTGCCCGTTCTCGTCCTTCATACGCAGAAGCAACTCGTAGTGGGCACCATGATCCTGCCCCTGTAGCGGCAGGATCGTCATCCGGAACAGCTCGAAGCGGGCTTCCTCCAACGCGTTATTGATGCGAGCCGCCCATTGCATCTCGCGGCGGCGACGCATCAGGTCGATGTCATTCACCTGATAGGTATGCACACGGTTCCTGCCGGTCTCCTTGGCCGCCGCACAGGCGCTGTCTGCGGCCGTCAGCAATTCCGCCACGCTGGCCGTTTCGGGAGTAATTGGCACAACGCCGATACTCGCCCCGAGGCGGAATGTCCGATCTTCCCACAGGAAACGGAAATCCTGGACGGTCTTCAAGAGCTTCTCAGCCGCCTCGATCGCTTCATCAACGGTGCAGTTCTCGAGCAAGATACCGAACTCATCACCGCCCAGACGCGCCAGCGTATCGCGCCAGCGGATCTTGGATTTGAGCAAAGCACCCAACTGTCCGAGCATTGCATCGCCGGCGGAATGTCCGCACGAGTCGTTGACGATCTTGAACTGATCGAGGTCCATGTAGCAGAGCGCATACTGGGCCTCGCGGGAGCGGGCGTTTTTCAGGGCACGTTCAAGGCGGCTCTCGAATTCGCGCCGGTTCACCAAGCCGGTCAACATGTCGTGACTGGCGTGGTAACTGAGACGCCGATTGAGTTCACGAGACTCGCTCACGTCATGGAAGACGAGCACACCGCCGGATATCTGACCGCCGTCTGCACGGATCGGTGCCGCGGTGCTTTCGATATACAGCTCGTTACCGTCCCGCCGGATGAGCAGTGTTGGACGAACGGACTTTATGGGCCGGCTGCGACGAATAGCCACCGCCAGCGGATTCTCCAGCGGCTCACAGGTCTCCTCATGGAAGCCCCTGAAAATCTCGTCAATCGGCCGTCCCGATGCATCGTCGAGAGACCAGCCGGTGAGGTCTTCGGCGATCGGGTTCAGATATTCGACGCGACAATCCGCATCCGTGGTGACGACGCCGTCGCCGATCGACTGCAGTGTGATCTGAGCGCTCTCTTTCTCGCGAAACAGCGCCTCTTCGTAGAGCTTCTGATCGGTGATGTCGAGTTCGACGCCCAGCAGCCTGCAGAATCGGCCGTCCTCGTCGATCTTGGCCTTGGCGCGGCTGACAACCCACCGCCAGTCGCCGCCCTTGTGGCGCATCCGGTGAACACTCTCGAATAGTGGCGTCTTGCCCTCCAGATGCTCCCGAATCCCGCCCTGGACCCGGACCATATCGTCAGGGTGGACGAGATGATGCCAGTCCAGCCCGGCTTCGTTCAGTTCGTCGATCCCGTATCCCATCATCTCCTTCCAGCGATTGGAGAAAGTCAGGGTGTTGCTTTCGACGTCAAAATCCCAGATACCGTCGTTCGCAGCATCCGCATAAAGGGCGTCCTTTTCACGAACATCGGCAATAATTCGTTCAGCCCGAAGTCGACTCAAGCTGCTCGCAAGGCTGGAGCCGATCAGTTTCAGGAGGAGATACAGATCCACGCTCCAGGCGTCGACAGGGGCAGCCGAAAATATGCAGAGGAAACCCGCCAGCCTGCCTTCAATAACGAAACCTTCGATGAGCGCGGCGCCGATGCCGAGATCGGCCAGGAGCCCACCCTCGGCCGCAGCCTGCTCGCCGGGTCTGCGCGTATCAGAGATCTCTATCAGTCGCATGTGCTGGAGCTTTGGGGCCAGCCAGGGAAGTTCGTCCATCGATAGACCCACCAGACCCTGGGGCGAACAGCCGGAGAGTATGTTGGTGGAGTGACTGATCTTGTCTATGTTGGCGCCGTCTTCGGAGATCTGGGCGATACAGATGGAGTCACAAAGGGCCACTTCCCTGAGAGACTTCAACGCGGGAGCGACGACCTCGTCAACCGAATCCTCGTCGAGATTCAGCAGATCGACCGCAATCTTGGTGACTGCCGGGTTCAGGCCGATTCGGGAGGGAGGGGTTCTGCCCCGGTGTACGAGATCACCAAGGTCCGAGCTGGCGCTGGCCGAGTCTGTGGAGGGCAGCTTGTCCGTCATTTAATGGTAAGACCGTGAAGGGCTGTATGTAAAAGGAATCCCCTATACCTCCACAGCGCTCTCGCGCCATTGTCGCAGGAATTTCTAAGATTACAAGATAAGCTCATGTATCTTCTGATATTGGCTCGCCCAAACTAGCTTCCGGAGCTGCGCTCAGGATGGCCGCGCAGTACGCCTCCCTGACACCCGACCTGACCGATTCAACCTATCATCGCGACGCCGGCAGGACCGTGAGGGAAGTCACGTAAGTCATCGACGGCCTGATCGACGCATCTCCCGGGACAATGACGACGGTTCCTGCCTGGGTCATTATCACTTGGCCACCCGTCGATTCAGGCCGGTGGCTCGTCGGCACCGGGAAGTGGGTCCCGGAACGTTCCTTGTCAAAAGCCTGAGGTAATGGCCGCCGGTATGGCCATGGATAGCAGGAAGACGCTCATCCCCTTTGCACCCTGCACATAGTCTGCGGGCGCAGCCTCCCGGGTGATCTCTGGAATGATGAATTTTCCACTGGGAAAATTGTAGGTCTCGGTACCGACGATGGTACTGCGTGTCCTGGTGATGTTGGTGCGCGCTCCCAGATAGTATCGATAGCCCGGCTCGACCGTGACAACCATCTCCTCGACAACGATCTCCTCGCGCAGGATGCGGGTCTCGTCCGGCACCATCTGCTGCGAACGGGGCGCGTCGTCCTTGGGCCAGACCTTTATCGTGTGCTCTCCGATCGGCAGCCGAAATGACCGGCGCAGATAATTCACGCGTTCGCCGTCTATTTCGTAGATCCACGCGGACTCAACACCCGGCGGCGTCTTGTTGAGGATGGTGTTGGTCACCATCCCCGACTCCCGGCCCGGCTCCAGTCCCTCGTTCATCGTCTGATTGACCGAGCAAGCAGCCAGCATGACGTGAGAGAAAACAAGACAGACAAGAGTCCTGAGCAGCAAACCGATTGTCATCGCATGCTCCGAACAACCCACGCAATGCGCGACCATCCTTAGCCGCACGCCCAATCCACGGGCGGCCGCTATCTTAGCACCATGATATTGTCCGCGCGCCTTGACGGGACGCCGGCGGTCGATTCATATAGAAGCATGCGACCAGATGCCGTCGATGCAGCCTCAGAGACCCCACCATCGGGGGTCGAGTCGTTCCGGCGCGAGTACCGGCAGCAACACGTTGGCCAAGCCTACCGTGGCCAGCTGCACCTGGGTTTTACCGTTGCGACTTGCCTGATCGTGATCGGCGCATGCCTGACGCGGCTGGAAGACATCGGGATCTGGGAGTGGCTGACGATCCCGATCACGTTCCTGTATGCCAATCTCGTAGAGTACTTCGGTCATCGCGGACCCATGCATCACCCGCGCAAGGGCTTGCGCATCATCTTCGAGCGCCACACCCGCCAGCATCACCGGTTCTTCCGTGACGACGCCATGGCTTTCGGTGACTCGAGGGACTTCAAGGCGGTGTTATTCCCACCGGTTCTTATTGTCTTCTATCTGGTTGGGTTTGCCCTGCCGGCGGGCCTGCTGCTGGCCTGGCTGGCATCTCCAAATACCGCCTATCTGTTTGCCGCGACAGCAGTAGCCTACTTCCTCAACTACGAGTTACTGCACTTCGCCTACCACACTCGTCACGGAAGCTGGATCGGCCGGCTTCCGCTCATGAGCCGCCTGCGGCGCCTGCATACGCTGCACCACCATCCTGAGCTGATGCAGAGATACAATTTCAATATCACCTATCCGATCGGAGACTGGCTGTTCGGCACATTGTTCAAATCTACGGAGCAGGCAAGAGTCAGCCAAGCACCATCTAATCACCGGTGAACAATTCCTGATGCGTCAGATTTGAGCCGCAGAACTTGCAGAACTTGGCGTCATCGTCGTGCCCGACCCGGCTGCACTCCGCGCACTTGATCGTTTCCCGACGGCGTACGATGACATCTCGCAGTTCGGCCGCATAGATGCCGGTAGGCACAGCGATAATCCCGTAGCCGAGCACCATCACCATCGCCGACACCATCTGGCCCACAGTCGTATGAGGAGTGATATCCCCGTAACCGACTGTGGTCAGCGTAACAATGGCCCAGTAGATACCGCGGGGAATGCTCGTGAAGCCGTTCTCGGGACCCTCTATCAGGTACATCATCGAACCAAAAACAGTCACCAGCGTGAGGATCGTGAACAGGAATACCAGGATCTTTCTGCGACTGTGCGAGAACGCCTCAAGCAGGGTGTCGGCGGCACTCACGTAGCGCGATAGTTTGAGGATCCTGAACAAACGCAGCATGCGCAGCACACGGACGATGAGAAGATAGCCCGTACCGGTGACCAACAGCGACAGGTATCCAGGAACGATGGCGAGCAGATCAACCACGCCGTAGAAACTCCGGGCGTAGGTCCATGCACTGCGCACGCACCACAGGCGGAACAGGTACTCGATCGTAAACAGGATCGTGAAAAACCACTCGAGGCTGCGAAAGATGTCACGGTGACCGAAACGGATCTCCGCCACACTTTCCAGCATGATGACGGCTACGCTGAGCGCGATCATCAACTGCAGCGCGATATCGAACCCACGGCCGGACGTCGTGTCGGACAGGAAGATGATGCGGAACAGCTGCCGCTTCGATCGGCTCTTGCCCGCCTCGTTGTGCCCGTCAGAGAGCGTTCGCTCAGTCACCATGGCCCTACCCCGGGGAATTCGAGATCAGAAACATAAACCATTTTTGACTGCGGAACCGACAAATCGACACTTCAATACGCTTCTGAATACGCGCAGGCTGTCCCCCATCATCGGCAGGAACGCCGGTGACTGGAGCAACGTGAACGAGAAGGAGCTCGATATGGGAAAAGGAATTCTGATGGCGGCCACGCTCGCCGCGGCCTGCAATTCACTATCGGCAAACGCGGACGACATACGTATCGCCGCCTGCCACAACTGCTCTGACAGCCAGGCAAAACGGACGGCGGAAGCACAGGTGTCGATCCGCGAGAAGGCAGGTGTCTACGACGTTTACATCGTCAACTCTCCCGGTAACAAGCTGCGCCTGTTCCGTGTGACGGCCGAACGGGAGGGTCGAAAACCCAGGAACTACGTCCAGGCCCGCACACCATCAGCGGAATACCAGGGTTACTTCAATGAGTCGAGGGGCGAATGGAACTACGTCCGACAGTCCGTGAAGCCCAACATCGTTCTGGACCAGGACTTCCCGATCAAGGGCGCGGAGGCAGTCATCGGCAGCGAATTTAATCAGACGGTCATTTCCGAACAGCTGAACCGACATGTGCCCACGCGCGTCGGCTCGCTGTTTGGTGCCGCTTTGCTGATGATGAGGACGATCTTTACCAGCGAGATACTCGCCGAGGTTCAATTTCCGGACGGATCCAGCGCCTTGTTCAGTCTGCAGCGCATCGACAGTCTGACCAGCGGCCACATGTTCGTGTATCGGTACAAGACGGGATCTGCCAAAGACAGCGATGGCAACTTGATTCCCGATTCCGTGGCGGCCTTCGACAATTTCCAGGGCAACTTCACGACATCCGAGAATCTGACGCGTTTCGGCCGGCGCTCGAACATCTACGGCATAGAGTGGCCGGAAGGATTCAGAGTCCACCCCCTGCCCTCCTATACGATCTGCGCACGTGATGACAATGGTTATGCATACTGCTGGCACCGTTGATCATACGGGTCGCGGCCATGCGGGGCCGCGACCCGACCTCACTTGACCGACAGTCGAATCAGAGGAACGACCTCATGGAAATCAATCTGGATCTGGTGTCCTGGCTGGCACCTGCGTGGGCGCTGTTCAGCCTGGCAATCACGGTAGCCACCTGGGCACTGGCGAAGCCGCGGGTAGACTCACCCGGCTGGGTCACGGCCTGTAACGCACTCTTGTGCTTCTCGCCGCCTCTCAATGTACTGGTGCTCGCGCTGATCGCAATCAAAGACATCCGTCCGGAGAAATAGCCGCAACCCCACCCTGATCGAGGCGCGGACTACGCTCCGCCCCCAAGCCCCTGCCCGGAACCGACCTGCGTGCCCCTGGTCGATGACTCCTGCGCTGGGGCAGGCGGACAGGAACTTCACGGTTTCGAGCCCAGGCGATCGTCAACGTTGACAGTAGACGGCGGCTTGCCGGACAGTTGCGCCCATGATTTCTCGCACAATGCTGGGCCCCCAACGCACCGTAACCACGGTCGGATCTGTCCTGAGTCGCCTCGATATCGGCAGCGGCCCCGTTTGCACGATCACGGCCGGTTGGCAGGAGCGCGAGGGAGAACTGGAGGAACTGCAGCGGCACGTCAACCGACCGACCAGGGAATTGTCGCTCTACCATCGAGCCGAGGAGGTCTTCTCGCGCAACCCGGACTTCCGCGATGCCTATCACCGACGACAGAAGACGCTGAAGGAACTGCAGCGACTCTATCGACGCCGCCTGGCCCATGCGATCGCCGCCCTGGAGGAGCTCATGCGGGAGCGCGGCAACGACATGCTGATCCAGAATGAACGCCGGGCCGCACTACGTGCTTTGCGGACTCTGGACAGACAGCATCTTCGTCGCATCGACCACATACACGCTGCCTTCGTGCAGTCTCAGGAGACAATGCTACCTGCTGATCTGATGGCTCACCGGAAAGAGATCGCGGGGCTCGTGGCGGACAGTTCGGCAGTGCTGATCGCGGGGGGACATGTCGAACTGCTGCTTAACCGACTGCGCCTCTTCGATCTGGCGACCGGGCTGAAGGCGAGGCCGGTCATCGCCTGGTCGGCAGGCGCAATGGCCTTGTCCGAGCGGATCGTGCTGTTTCACGACAACCCGCCGCAGGGTGCGGGGATCGCGGAGGTAGCGGACCGTGGCCTGGGGCTGTTCAGCGGTGTGCTTCCACTGCCGCACGCGGGCAAGCGGCTCCGGCTTCACGACAGCGAGCGGGTCTCCCTGTTCGCCCGCCGCTTCGCCCCGGCGCGCTGCTCGACGCTCGAAGATGGGACCGCTTTGACCTGGATCGATGACCGACTGACCGACGCAGTGTCTGCCTTCCGGCTGACCAGGAGCGGCGCATTGCGGCCGGTGAAGGCAGCATGAACCAGTTGCTTGAGGATCTACTGCGGGGGTCGCCGAACGACGAATCGATAAAGCGATTCCTCGAGTCGAATACGTTTCCTCTGTCGGCCCCGGACGGGGTCACTTTCGTCTACTATGGAGACGCCGATGCGGTCCTGTTGCAGCACTGGATATTCGGTCTGCCATCGTCCCAGGACCTGGAGCGTGCAAGTGGGACGGATCTCTGGCATCTGACCCTCGAGCTGCCAGCCGACTCCCGTATTGAGTACAAGTTCGACGTCGTCAAGGATGACGTCAATGAGTGGATCACGGATCCCCTGAATCCGCTGACCGCCGAAGACCCTTTCGGCCACAACTCAGTATGCCGCGCTCACGGCTACCGGCGCCCCGGGTGGACCGAGCCGGACAGCGGGTCCCGGCCGGGTTCCATGGAGGCGATTAGCATAGACAGCCGCTACCTGGATGGACCGCGCCAGGTTACGCTCTATCTGCCGGCTCGATTCCGCCGCAGCAGACAGTATCCGCTACTCGTAGTACATGACGGCGAGGACTTTTTGCGATTCGCGGACCTGAAAGCGGTCCTGGACAACCTGACCGACCGGCTCGAGATCCCGCCCATGATCGTCGCGCTGACGCAGCCGGGTGATCGGCTCAAGGAATACGCCGGCGATCCCGACCATGCCAGTTTCATAGCCCGCGAGCTTCTGCCGCATCTCAACGCTACTCTGCCGCTGGAGAATGACGCGAAGAGACGCTGTCTGATGGGCGCCAGTTTTGGCGCAGTCGCGTCATTATCGACCGCATGGCGCTATCCGGGCCTGTTCGACCGTCTGCTGTTGCTGTCGGGTTCCTTTGCATTCAGCGATATCGGCACACACGGCCGGGGGCCGGTATTTGATCCTGTCGTGCGCTTCATGAATGCTTTCCGTAAGAGCCCGGGCACTCCAGCGAGAAAACTCTATGTGGCCTGCGGTGTCTACGAGTCTCTGATCTACGAAAATCGCTCGCTCGTGCCCTTGCTGCAGGCCAATCACATGGACGTAAGGTTCCGCGAAGTGCGCGACGGACACAATTGGGAAAACTGGAGAGACCGGCTGCAGGATGGCCTTAGCTGGCTGTTTCCAGGGCCGCTGTGGATGGTCTACGAGTAGCGCGGCCCGTACTGGACGAACGGCCCGATCCCTCGGGGTCAGGCTCGACATCGCGTGGCCATTGATAATCGAGTGACGTTGCGCCTACAGTCATAGGTCTGCGCGCAGGCAGACTACGAACAAGAAGGCCCCGGGAGGTCAGCTGTGTCCAGGATCGTCAAGAACATCGGCTTGTCACTGGGTGCCGACATCTGTTGGCCGGTCTGCTACGAGGAGATCATGCAGCGGCTGGCGCCGGCGATTCCCGTAGACGGCAACACGATCGAGATTGAAGTTGATCGGGTCAGTATCGAGCCGTTCTCGTTGAGTCAGCCATGCAAATATGACCTTGTGATCGACCGGCTGACACACTGGTTCTATCCCAGCAGGGAATGGATCAAGAAGGCTGTTCTGATGGACGGCCTTTACGTCTTTAACAACCCCTGGTCTATCCAGTCCATGGAGAAGCACACCAGTTACTGCGCCATGATGCGACTGGGTTTGC
The DNA here is from genome assembly GCA_937924335.1 of uncultured Gammaproteobacteria bacterium. Classification (GTDB taxonomy): domain Bacteria; phylum Pseudomonadota; class Gammaproteobacteria; order Steroidobacterales; family XN24; genus JAHEFR01. Next base: position 48,190 of record CALDWW010000014.1, on the reverse strand, counting down.
CGGTGCCCGATACCTGGATACTGCCCCAGAAGAGCTATCAATCGACTCACGACCTGGAGAAGACGCTCGAGTATGCAAGTCTGTTCGATCTGGACAAGATCGGGGCAACACTGGGCTATCCGTCGTTCCTCAAACCATACGACGGCGGCGCCTGGGTGGGCGTCAGCAAGATCGATAGCGGACCGGATCTGCATGCGGCCTACGACGAGAGCGGCACCCGGCTGATGCATCTGCAGAAAGCTGTGTTGCCACATGACCTCTTTGTCCGCTGCGTCGGCCTTGGGCCACAGCTGCGCTCGGTCAATTATGACCCCGACGCTCCACTCCATGATCGCTACCGACCGGAATCAAACTTCCTCGATGCAGATTCTGAACAGCTTCTGCAAGACATTACCCTGACCATCAACAGCTTCTTCGGGTGGGATTTCAACTCCTGCGAAGGCCTGCGCCAGGATGGTGAGTGGTTCCCCATCGACTTTGCCAATGCGTGCCCGGATTCGCAGGTCACGTCGCTGCACTATCACTTCCCCTGGCTGGTGATGGCGAATGTCCGTTGGTCGATCTTCTGTGTCGCCACCGGCAGGAAGATGCGTAAGAATCTGGACTGGGCGCCCTACTTTGAGATCGCGGACAGCGACCGCTCCTACCGGGAAAAAATTAGCGCATACGCCGACATCGCCCACCAGCGATTCGAGACAGAACGATTCGAGGATTTCTGTGCGCGCCACCTCGGAGATCTCGATGAGATCGGATGGGAGTTCTTCGGCTCTGACCTGGCAAGACAAGCCATCCGCAACAAGGTGACGGCGCTCTATCCGACGCACGAGGTCGAGCAGTTCACTCAGCTCTTCTGGGACCGTATTCAGCATTGCCGCAGCGATATGGAGGCCGGCCGTTGAAGGAATCCTCCCACTGGTACTCGTCACGGATCGAACGCGACGTCCAGCTGGTCAGGTGGGGACACTACGGGATCCCGGTACTCCTGTTCCCCACGGCCGGGGGAGACGCCGAGGAGGTTGAACGCTTCCACCTGATCGGCGCCCTTTGGCCTCTCATCGAAGCCGGGAGGATCAAGGTGTACTCCTGCGACAGCGTCGCGGGTCAGGCATGGATCCAGAATGGCACGGCCCCGTTCTATCGTGCCCGCCTGCAGAACCTGTTCGACAGTTTCATCTATCGGGAGGTCCTGCCGGCCATCCGCGCCGATTGTCGCTCCGACGATCTGGAGGTGATCACCGCGGGAGCCTCCATAGGTGCGTTCAATGCCGTCGCAACGGTCTGCAGGCATCCCGATGCCTTTCGCGCCGCCATAGGGATGAGCGGAACATACGACCTGGAGAAATGGCTCAACGGTGAGTTCTACGAGGACTTTTACTTCGCTTCCCCGATACACTATTTGCCGAACCTGGAGGACGGCGCACAGATCGAAGCACTACGCAGGCGATTTGTTCTACTCGCCTATGGTGAAGGACGCTGGGAGAATCCCGACGAATCATGGCGTCTGGCGAATGTACTCGGCGCCAAGGGCGTGCCGAACCGGGTGGATGCGTGGGGCCAGCAGTGGGACCACGACTGGCCCACCTGGCGCGAAATGTTGCCCAGGTATCTGGACGAACTGACCGGCGGAGCCTGACATGAACGTGATATTTGTCGAGCCGGCATTCCCGGACAATCAGCGGGAGTTCGTCCGCGCCCTGAAGAAGGTAGGTGCTCACATCATCGGTATCGGTGAACGGCCACTCGACTGGCTGGAAGGAGATCTCCGCGGCTGGCTGGATGAGTATGAACAGGTCTCGTCTGTCACGGACGAGTCGGTCCTTTACCGGGCGGTGGCGAAGATCCAGGAACGCCTCTGGGTGGACCGGATCGAGGCGACTGTTGAGGCACATATCCTTCCCGTTGCGAGAATCCGCGAGGCCTGTCACATCCCGGGCACGTCGGTGCGGACTGCATGGCTTTGTCGTGACAAGCCGTCGATGAAGGACGCCTTGCGCGCAGCCGGTATCCCCTGCGCCCAGTCGATTGGCACCTCGGACCCGGGCGAGGCCCGGGAATTCGGTCACCGCGTCGGCTATCCCCTTATCGTCAAACCGCGGGATGCTGCCGGCGCCGCCGCCACGTGGAGGGTAGACGACGACGGTCAACTGGAAATCGTCATGCGGGAATCAGGACTGATCCACGGCACCGCCGTCGCCCTGGAGGAGTTCATCGAAGGCCATGAAGGCTACTTCGACACGCTGACCGTTGAGGGCCGTGTAACCCACGAATTCGTGACTCACTACTACCCCAACGTCCTGGAAGCCATGCGGACCCGGTGGATTTCGCCTCAGATGGTCACCACGAACCGGCTGGAGCAGCCCGGCTATCAGGAGGTCCGCAAGATGGCTCACAGGGTCATCGAAATCCTGGACATCGGCACGTCAGCCACCCACATGGAGTGGTTTTTCGGCGCCAAGGGTCTGAAGTTTTCGGAGATCGGCTGCAGGCCTCCTGGGGTCTGCCAGTGGGACGTCTACTGCGCCGCCAACGAGTTCGATCTCTATGAAGACTGGGCCAATGCCATCGTGCACGGCCGCACGTGGCTGACACCCAGTCGCAGGTATTCGGCAGGGATGATCGCGCTGCGCCCGGACCGCGATGGCCATATCAAGGGGTACGAGGGACTCGACGAAGTCCAGTCCCGTTTCGGCGAATGGATCGTCGCTTGCCGATTCCCCGATCCAGGTACACCGACGCAGCCAGTAGAGGCCGGCTACATGGCCAATGCCTGGGCCCGCATCCGCCATCCCGACTACGATCAGCTGCGCTGGATGATGGATGAGATCGGCCGTACCGTCCGCGTCCATGCAGAGTAATCAGCATGACGGCGCCTCCCTGACCGTTCAGTCACCCTCTGCTCCTGGGTGTGCTGCCAGCCCGTTCTTGACCGTCGGGGTGCGCATGCATTGAGTAATGGTTGCCCGTCAGTGGGCCGGCTTGCGGAAGAGCAGAGTGAATCGATCAGTCCGGCCGCTGACCGCGGCCTGGCCCACCTCGAGATCGAGTCCGTCCGCGGGCCGATAATGCAGATCGGACCAATCGACGAGTTCGAATCCTGATTCCAGGATCTCATGGATGATGCGAACCGGGTCTACCCGACGGCCGTTGACCGGCCCGTCCGGCTCCATGTGCCGCCGGGTGTGATCTACGACGCCATAAAACCCGCCCGGCCGCAGGGCTTCGAAAACCGCCGTATTGAGACTCGCCCGGCCAGCCGGCGTCAGGTTGTGCGCATTTCGGAAGGTCAATACCAGATCCAGATCCTCCAACCAGAATGAGAATTCCTCGAGGTTGAATATCCCTCGCCGATCGGTAGACGGCATCGCCGGGTTGACGTCAAGGATCTCGACATCCGCCAGCTCCGGTACCGATTCGGCCAGCCCGGCGACGCGTCCCGTGCTCAGCGCCAGATAGAGCTGACCCTTTTCCGCCAGTACCGGAGCGAGGAGTTTCGTATACCAGCCGTTCCCCGGGAACATCTCCAGCACCCGAAGATCATCGCTGAAACGCATGAATTCCAGCGTCTCGGCAGGCAGCCGATTCCCGTCCCTCGCCTTCTCGGCCTCTGTCCGCAACGAGCTATCCAGTGCCTGCTCGAGCTTGTCCTGCCAATCCGATGCCGTCGCGGGCGACATCGCCAACGCCATGGAGAGTCCGATCGCGACAATGTGACTTCTGTTCATCGTTACCTCCGGGACACAAAAGGATGGGGTAGCCAGGCCCATCCACGGGCAAGCGCTCGCGCATCGCGGCACAGCATGAATTGTTGGACCAACGTGCCTGTACTATCCTCTCCTTCAGTAGCCATCAGCGGAGAACACACCCCGCTGCAGCGGTGTCCGGTCCCTGTGCTCAGTCGGAGACAATAGATGAAAAACATAAGAATCCCTGCCCTCTGCTCACTACTCATGACCCTCTGGCAAGGCCCCGCGTCTGCTCAGGATGCCTTGGTCGAAGTGAAGACCATGACTCCCGAGACGGCCCTGAAGCTGGCCAGCGCGTCACTGAAGTCCTGCCGTGAGCAGGGTTTCCAGGTGGCGGTAGCGGTCGTCGATCGCATGGGTGTCACCCAGGTCATGCTGCGTGACCGGTTCGCCGGTGCCCACACGCCTGACACGGCCGAGCGCAAGGCATGGACTGCGGTCAGTTTCCGTGAGGATACCCTGGCGCTTTCCGAGTCGACCCATGCAGACTCTCCTCAGTCCGGTGTTCGGCACGTCACCAACGCGCTGATGCTCGGCGGCGGCGTGCCGGTCGAGGCCGGCGGATCGATCGTCGGCGGCGTCGGCATCTCGGGCGCACCCGGTGGCCCGCAGGATGACGCCTGCGCGCGGGCGGGCATCGACGCGATCAGCGACGACCTGGAATTCTGATCAGGGCCTGACCAGCACGTAGCCCTGGCGCACTCGTTCGACGACGTGGGCGACGCCGGTCTGTACGGGAATCGTGTGCTCATTGAGCGGCGGTCGTTTGCCGGTCTTGCGCTCCATGGTATCGATCGTATTCATGCAGCCGACGAAACGGACGCCGCTCTCGACCAGGCTGGAGATGCGCTGGGACCGGGTGTTGCCCTCGAGGAGCAAGCGCATGCCGGGTCCGAAAGCGACGATCTCGATGTCTACCAGGTCCGGGCTGCCATAATGCTTGATCAGGTTGTTGGCGATATCGAGGACTGCATCCTGCTTGATGGGCTCCTGGTCGCTGAGCTGGAGAATGATGAAGGCCTCCGCAAAAGGCTTCTCCTCAGTGGCAGCTGCACCTGGTTCCTGTGCCGCCACACTGCCAGCCACTAACCCCGGGAGACCGACGATCGCCCATGCGGCCAGCAAAACAACGGTCATCCGCATTTGGCTGAACATGTATCGATGCTCCTGTGTGTATCAGGAAGGGTAGCTGGATATGCCCGGATTGCCCGCCACGTTCTTCAATACCGGGGAATTGACCGCATCGATCCTGATCGTTTTCTCCGACCTCAGGTATTCCGCGACCACGTCCCAGACGGGCGCACCAGGCGCCTCAGACCCGACCGTAGCCCATCCGGTCACCTTGTAACTCTTTGCGGCATCGATCAGTTCACCCGAGTCCAGCCGCATCTCGCTGATCCGTTCCCCCATCCTGGCTAACGGATCGCACACGTAGTTCATGCCACCGACGCGGACCATGTCCCCGCCCTGCTGGTAGAACGGATCCGGATTGAAGAGGTTGTCGCAGACATCCTCCAGGATCAGCTTGAGTTCCTCGCCCGTCATATCGCGTACATAGGTCTCTGGATAGGTGATACAGGTCTGGTCCAGCAGCCGATCCATCGTGATCGGGTCACCCGGAAGGACACTGGTGCCCCAGCGGAAACCGGGCGACAATGCGATCTGTGCGTCGCCAACCGCTATCATCCCGTCGCAGATCACCTGGTCGAATGTGCCGCTGAAGTTGCCACGCCGATAGAGGACCGACTCAGACACCGCCAGCGTCTCCTCGAGTTTGCTCAGATACGGCGCCCGCACCTGCTGGATGTAGGCAGCCATCTCGGTGTCTTCGGGCAGCAGGTCCGAGAAAATAGGCAGCAGGCGATAACGGAAGTCCCTGACCCGGCCAAGACCTAGATCCAGATCCAGCACGGCGAGGAACTTGCCGTTGGAACCGGAGTTGGTCACTACCGTGCGACCACCTGCAGCATTCCTTACGATTGTGGGCACCGGCATGCCGTCATGTGTGTGGCCGCCGAGTATGAAGTCGATGCCGGACGTCACGGCTGCCAGCTTCAGATCGACGTCCATACCGTTGTGAGACAGGAGAATCAGGGCCTCCGGGTCCTCATGATCCTGGATCTGATCAACCAACGCCTGCAGTTCCTCCGCGCGGATGCCGAACGTCCAGTTCGGTATGAACCGTGACGGGTTCGCGATCGGCGTGTAGGGGAAAGCCTGACCGATAATCACGACCTTGTGACCGCCCATCATGCGGGTGGTGTACGGCTTGAACGCATGGCCGGTGACTTCGTCAAATGCCGGAACATCGAAGAAGGCAGCATCGTCCGTCAACTTCACGTTCTGAGCGACGAATTCGCCGTTGAAAGCCTCGACGTTGGCGCGGATCTCGTCCTCCAGGTAGGTAAATTCCCAGTGGCCGGTCATGATGTCCACACCGAGGAGATTACAGGCGCCGACCATGTCCTGGCCGCGGGTCCAGAGCGCTGTTCCGGACCCCTGCCAGGTGTCTCCGCTGTCCAGCAGCAGCGCCTCTCCGCGTGGGCCCTCGGCACGCATCTGCTTGATCAGTCCTGCCATGTGGGCGAAACCGCCGACGCGACCCAGCCGCCGTGCTTCTGCCTCGAAATTCAGATAGGTAAATGCATGCGCATCAGGAGTCCCGGGGGCAATCCCCGTGAACTTCAGGAGTTCCTCGCCCACCAGGTGCGGCAGCTTGCCCTTGCGGTCACCGATGCCGAGATTGACATTCGGCTCGCGGAAATAGACGGGCAAGAGCTGGGCATGACAATCCGCGAAGTGCAGCAGCCGGGTATTGCCGAAAGCCGCGGCATCATACATGCGCTCCAGGCCGGTCTTGGCGGCGGCTCCGGCACCCCTGCCTGAAGTCGCGCAACCGGCAGCAGAACTGGCGATGGCGCCAATGCCCAGCAGGCGCAGGAATTCCCTACGATCCATGAATGTCTCCCGAAAGAAAAGGGCGGCCGCGCGGCCGCCCCTTGTTAGCTATCGGACAGCCGAGAGTTTCCAGGCTTCCGATTCGTGCTTGGCCTGAGCAATCGCCTCCTCGCCATGCTTGCGAGCCTCATCGCAGAGTTTCACGGCACGCTCGTAGTCGCCCGCTTGGGCGGCCACGCCGGCCTTCTCTATCAGCGGTTTGATGGTATTCCACTCGTAGCGCATCTCTGCCGCCGACTGCCGCGCCGACTCCGCGGCCTTGCAGGCCGCGTCATACGCCGCCTGATCCGCGGCCAGCGCCGTTCCGACATTGAGGCCGGAACAGACGATGGTGGCCGCACTCACGATCCACAATTTCCTGGTCATGTTGCTTACTCCTTCCATCGTCCTGCCCTACTTCCGGGCGCCCGGGCCATTCACTTCCATACCGTTACTCATGTAGGTCAGGAAGTATTCCAGATTGCGATACTCCTCACTCTGCGCCGGTAACGGCACCGCCCGCACCTGCTTGTTGCAGCCACCGAAACGACGATGGAGGGTGCCCATGTCGTCCCACTTGGAGCGATAGACCGGGAAGTGGGTCGGATGCCCCAGGGCGGGGCTCAGCATGTCGGCCCGGATCATCATGCCCGAGTTCGCGACGTGGCAATCGGCGCAGGAGAAATTGAGCTGGCCACGCTTGGAATAGTAGTACGCCTTGCCGTCCTCATAGGCCGCCATGGCGCGGGCATCATCCGGTATGACGATGTTGAGCTTCTGGCCGCGGGACGTGAATGCCATGTACGCGGAGATCGATGCCATCTTGCCCTTGGAATACTTGAGGGGCGCCTCACCATTGGCGGCACGGCACTCGTTGATCTCCAGCTCCAGCGTTTTCACCTGGCCGGTCTCGGCATCGAAATACGGATAGTTCTGCCGAATACCGACGCCGCCGTTCGGAAAACAGTCCGCGTAGGACTTGCCGTTGGCGAACGGAGTCTCGAACAATTCCTTGCCTTCAGCCATGGCCAGTTCGTAGGGCGGAAACTCCTCGATCTGCAGCCACTGCTGGTAGGCCGGTGGATTGATGGCATAAACGCCATTCAAATAGTCTTCCACGGCCACGTTCGGGAACCGCTTCTTGTGGTAATCGATGAACGCCAGCCGGTCTTCTTCGGGGGTCGCCCAAGCCAGGCCGGCCACCAGGGCCATGCCCAGAATGGTTACCAATATTCTTTTCATCTCGCTCTCCTCCCTTTGCCTCGGGTTAGCCCAGGGTTGTCTCGGCTGACGAACCGCCACCCTTGTTGTCGACCCAGCTGACCTTCAGCACATCGCCCGCCTTGGCGCCCTTCACCGTGAATGCAAAATAGGGATTCTTGGATACAGCCGGTCCCCAGTTTGCCGTCATCACGAGCTTGCCATTGAGCTCACACTTGACCTCGGTGATGTAGTGGGCCGGTACCGTCTCGCCAGTCTTCTTGTCCTTGCGGGTACCGGTCTCCATATCGTGTTTCATCAAGGTCTTCACTTCGGCCGTGTCGCCGGTGAGCTTGGCCTTGATGCGAATATCGCTTGCCATGTTTGTGTTCCTCTTTTCCTGCTCAGCCGCCGCAGCCGCCGATCGTAACCTTGACTTCTTTCTGGGCCGAGTAGAGCTTCCCGTCCGCCTTGACGACCGCGATCACGTTCGAGGTCTTGCCCATCTTGATACGGGTCGAGACGGCCGCCGAGGCGCCTGGCCCGAGATCGAACGAGGCAGCCAGTGGCGAGGGATTCTCGACCACGATGACGCTGATGTTCTCTACGCCATCCAGGCTGCTGGACACCGAAATCGGCACGACCCGGCCATTCTCGGCGATGTCCGGGGCATTTAGCACAACCGAGCCGCTTTCAGTCACATCGGCACTACCGAACAGTGCCTGCATGACCTCGTCGCTGGATCCGGCTTTGAAGGCCTTCTCCGGCCAGGCCAGCAACGCCCGGGGCGCCGCCATCAGGGCGGTCACGGCCGCCGCGCCCTGGATAAACATTCTTCTGGTCAATTTCATTGAATTGTTCTCCATCCCGGTCCGCACGCTCAAAGCGTGTAGACGAATTCGGTTATCAGGTCGATTTGCTCGTCGTTCAAGACCCGGTGTGGGCCGAACCGCGGCATCACACTTCTGGGGGTCTTGGCAGAAGAGTCGTAGATCTGGCTGCGCAGATCTTTCTTATCAGGGAATCGCATCTTCATTGCGACCAGCGGTGGTCCGATGTTACCGGCCAGATCTCCGCCCGCGATCACGTGACAGGCCAGGCAGTTGCCCTTCTTACGATCGAATGCCAGGTTCTTTCCAAGTTCAACCGCGTTTTCCGCTTCCTGGGCAATCGACCAGGCAGCCGGAAGCAGCAGAGAACCCAGTACGGCGCCGACCAGCGCCGCAACAATTTTTCTCGTCATTCCAGTCTCCTCTCCGCGTCGGGCGTGGCGCCCGAACCTACTTCTCCAGTGAATTTTTCACCATGTAGTCTACAGCAGCCCTAACTTCTTGATTGGAAAGCTGAATCTGGCCACCCTTGGGCGGCATATAACCGGCGCTGCCCTGGTAGCCATTGATGGCGTGGTCGACCAGTACGTCCATCCCCTGTTCGAGCCGTTCACTCCATGCACCCGCCTCACCGACGACAGGTGCGCCCGCCAAGCCGCCCTTGTGGCATGTCGAACAAGCCTGCTGATAGACCGTCAGACCGAGATTGGGATCCGTCTCTTGCGCGGCGGTCGCGGCCGCCTCTGTGTCTTCGGCCCTGAAGTGATCGATCGGTGTCACCCCCAGCTCAGTTGAATCCCAGGTGATCTTGATCGACGCCGGGTCCTTGCAGTCCTGCATACATGCCGTGTTCTTGACATCCGGCCTGGGATCGACGAAGAAGCCGTCCCGATTTGGCATCTGGATGCTGGCCAGATTCTCGTGGCTCAGCACAAAATCGTCCGCCACGATGTCGTTCAGGTAGAGAACATATGCCGATACGGCGTACACCTCATCGTCGCCCAGCGACTGCGGTTCGTAGAACGGCATCGCCCGATGCACGTAATCCCAGAGGGTGCTGGCGTAGGGCCAGTAGCTGCCGACGGTCTTCTCCGGCCTGTCTTCGGTCAGGGTGCCCTCGCCCCCGGCGAGCTTGGGCCAGCGACCCTCGCCCTCGCCGAAAAACCCGTGACAGGCGGCACACTGCTCCTCGTAGATCACCTCGCCGTCCTCGACAGATCCGCTGCCGGGCGGTAACCCCTTACCGTCAGGACGCACGTCGATATCCCAGCCAGCGATCATGTCCTCCGTAGCGGATTCGCCGAAACCAAAATAGCCGACCCGCTTGGCGTCCGGCTGCGGGCGGAAGGCCAGGCTGATCTCCACCGCTTCGACATCGGGACCGATGGTCGGGCCCTTGAGTACAGAATTGGCATCCGCCGCGGCGATGTCGACCGACGGGCTTGGCGATAGCCATGCAATCGCCACAACCAGGGTCGCCAGGGCGACGAATCCCTTAGTCGATCTGGACATTGGTCACCTCCCCGCTCTCTGCAACCCGCCAGGTATGGATGGCATTCTTGTGATAGATCGATTCGACGCCACGTTGATCTCGCAATTGAGTCAGCGTCGGCTGTACGTAACCCGTCTCGTCGACGGCCCGACTCTGCAGAAGGACCGGTCCGCCATCCCAGTCCCACATGAAACTGAATCGGGTGAGCGCTTTTGGCAGCACGAGCCCCTTCAGTCGCGCCTGCTGCCAGTTGACTCCGCCGTCGAATGAAACGTCGACCCGCCTGATGCGCCCGCGGCCCGACCAGGCCAGGCCTTCTACCTCATAGCGGCCCTTCGCAACCAGCGGCTTCTCGGGGCACGGGAATGTAATCACCGAATTCGTTTCCTGGACGAAGGTGAACTTGCGTGCCCGACCATCCTCCATCAGGTCGGTGTATTTGGATGTCTCTTCCCTCTGGTACCAGGGCTCATCACCGACTTCCAGCCGCCTGAGCCACTTGACGCTGGTGTTGCCCTCCCAGCCGGGATTCAGCAATCGCAACGGATAGCCCTGCTCCGGACGGAGCATCTCACCATTCTGCGCGTAGACGACCAGGGTGTCGTCCAGCGCTTTCTCGAGCGGGATACTGCGAGTCATCGCCGCGCCGTCGGCGCCTTCGGCGAGCACCCACGCTGCGCCCTTCTTGAGACCGACTTCCTCAAGCAGCACGGAAAGAGGCACGCCGGTCCACTCGCAGCAACTCAACATGCCGTGAGTGAATTGCAGCGCTTCCATCTGCGCCCCGCGCCACTCCATCCCGCCGTTCGCTGGACACTCGATAAACCGGATCACCGACGCGCTTGGGAAGCGCATCAAGTCGTCCATCGTCAAGACGATCGGGCGTTCCACCAGGCCATGGATCATCAGCCGGTGCTGATCGGGACTGATCTCGGGCACGCCGGCGTGATATCTCTCGAAGACCAGTCCGTTGGGGGTGATGATGCCCTTCAGTTCCGGTAAAGGCGTGAAGCTGATTGAGCTGATGTTGCTGGCGGTCAACCACGGGACAGTCCGGCGGATGACATTGGCTTCAAAGTCCGAAGGCGATCCGTATGGACGGGTGACCACACCGCGTCCGAGCGAGCGGGTCCAGGGAGGTACATTGGGTGGCAGGTACTCGGCCCCGGACTCACCGGCGGCGATAGCGGGGCCCGCTGCAGCGGTACCCGCCAGCGCCAGACCGCGTTTGAGAAAGTCACGACGTTCGGGCTGCGGAAGCTGGCTGGCTTTGTCAGCCACCATATCGAGGAGGCCTGCGGCCCCACTGCGGCGCAGCTTGGACATGTCTGACTCCTCCGATCGCGGCAGGCTCAGGGCCCGCTCTAATAGAAACCCGATCCACATCCGCAGTCGTCTCCCGGGCATCGAGAGACTCGCATTGGATGCAGCATCACTAATTTATAACTTGCCGATGTTAGCGGCTTGCGACTGAAAATCCTATAGGTTGATTTACCGACTTTGGTCGAGTGCCCCGGCATCGGATGCGTCAATCCTGTGGTGGAGACGTTCTGTCGCCCGCCCGATCGCCTGGTCGAGATAAAAAAGGTACATATCCTCGTTACTGATCCCCAGCAACCGGTCATCCAGCTCTGCTCCGCCAGGGTCGACCAGTAACACGGCCGGAGTCAGGAACGCGTCATACCTGTCCGCCACGGCAAACGGGCTGACCTCGCGTCCGGAAAAATCTACCAGCGTCGTTGGACGATCGATGGAGATTTCGCGAATGATTACCCGGTCCTCATACTCGCCACTGAGGATCATGGGAATGATCACGGCGCGCTTGAGCAATTCGCAGTAGCCACAGTCCTCGCGTGTGATAAGCAACAACAACGGGATTCTCCTGGACACGACGAGTCGCGCGTCGGCGCTCAGGTCCGAAGCTTCCACCACCGAGACCTCGTCTGCGTACGCAGCCGACAGGACCAGGCTCCACAGAGGCACCCACAACAACAGCCAGGAGCGGACCGCCCTGCTGTTCACATCTGTCGGTCCGTCAGCCACGCCTCGACCGCCTCAACCAGGTCGTAGGCATACAGGTCGCGGAAGAAATGGTCTGCGCCTTCTATGGTGACGAATTCGACCCTCTCTCCATCATCCATCGCCTCGACGGCCGGCGGCAGGCCGCGAGTCAAAGGATCATCGGTGCCGGCGAAGATGATGACCGGCAACTGTGACCGGTCCGTCAGCGCCAACGTGTCGAATGCCGGGTCCATTCCATAATAGGAGAGGAATGAGGCGGCCGTGACCCGGGCTTCCGCACAGTGCAGGAAGACCACGTCATCCAGCGTCTCATCGCCCTGATCGGATTTGACGAGCTGCGTCGCCCTTGCGACAAGAGGCTCCAGCGGTTGCCCGGCGCGCTCAGCGTAGGCATCGGACGCCGCCACAGCATCCCACACGGGCGGGGCAACCAGTATCAAGCCCGCGGGCGATACCTGGCTCTCGGTCGTGGCGTAGCGGGCTACCTGGTTGGTCCCGCGTGAATGCCCGAGCAGCAGGAACGACTGCCGGCCCTGATCTTCGAGCCAACTCACCCAGGTTGCCAGCTCGGCGATCGCATCCGCGTGTCTGTGCCGCTGGGTCTGATCACAAGCAAGCATTCCGTAACGATCGTTCAGCCCCAGAGACAGCGAAACCCTCAGGGTCTCGAACCCGTATTCCGCAAACACTTCGGCCAGTGTGCTCATGATCTCCATGTTCGCGTGTGCGAGGGTACCGTGGAGCATGACAATCGTGGCTTTCGGATGCTCGACTTCAGTCAGCCAGCCGTTGAGCACGCGGTCCTCGAACTCCGTCTGCACGTGACGGCCTGGCGTCTCCGCACCGGCCTTGCTGAACGGAGCCGACACGCCGGCGACCAGCAACATCAGCATTACGGGCAAGAGGCAGCGAATGCGCTGTATTTCCGGAATCATCGATTACCCACTCCTTCAAGCAAAAGCGTCGACACCAGACGTTCCACGGGAACGTAGTCATCCGTGAGCAGGGGCAGAGACTCGAGTGGCGTGCCGGTCTCGAGGACCGGGTCGGTGACCCTGATCCAGCTACGCGCCAACCCGAACTGAGATTCCATCACGAGTGGCGGTTCCACACCATCCGTAGCGGCGATGACGTAGGTGGCGCGACTCCGATCCTCGGGGATTCTATGCAGCCACACGTCAACCCGCGGAAAGCTCGCCGCCAGGGTCTTGACGATGCTCTTCACGAGCCTTGGATCCGGAAAAATATCCACCGCATTCAGTACATAGATACCTCCCGGCGCCAACCGCGAAGCGACGAGTTCACCGTATTCATGCGTGGTCAGATGGTAGGGCACCGCGATGTCGTGGAAGACATCACCGATGATGGCGTCGAAACTTCCAGGCGCGGCGGACCCGAGCGCCACACGCGCATCGGTGTGATCGATCATCATCTTATCGGCGTCAAGAAACAGGGACTGCTGGGCGGCGCGCGTCACGGCCGGGTCGAGCTCCGCGACCTGAACCCTGACGCCCGGTAGTCCGGCCGCAACGGCTCTCGGCTGACTGTAAGACCCGCCACCGGCGAAAAAGAATCGGGCGTCGCCGATTCTCTCGCCCAGATGATCGCGGACGAGCTCATCCATCAGGTGAGCATAAGGCGCGAACAGCAGACTCGGGTCGGGGCCATAGCTGATGCCGTGAACCAAATGATCCAGCACCAGCGTCCGGGTTCCCGCAGGCGCGCCATCGCCCTCGGATTCGACAACCCGGATACAGTAGTACTGACTCTCGTCTGCACACGGATTACTCATGCCCTGACGGGCAAATCCTGCCAGGAAGACCCCGGCGGCGAGCATCGTCGATGCCGCCATGACGGCAGGCGCACGCCGCAGCAGCGGAGCCGCGAGCAACAGCAGGGAGACTCCGGCGCCCGCGATGACCGCCCGCGTGCCGAAATACTGGATCAGCACGAATCCGGTCAGAAAGGTGCCGAGGATACTGCCCAGGGCCGCGAGTGCGTGCATCCGGCCCACAACGTGGCCCGCCCTCGAATCCCGGGCGAGAGCCAGCGTCGTGAGCATCGGGGCGACGGCACCCAGACAGGCGGCGGGCACAAAGAAAAGCCCTCCCGCGAGCAGAAAACTGGCGGTCAGCAGACCAAACGAGCCCGACTGAACCCGTGGCGCGATGACGGTCAGCGTGAGCAACACCCCCAATGTGGCCAGGGCCGCGGCAGACAGGGCGAGGCCCACCTCACGCTCGTTTGCGCCCCGGTCAGCCCAGCGCCCGCCAGCCCAGTTACCCAGAGACAGACCAGCCAGCACGACGCCGATGATGGACGTCCAGGAATACAGGGAAACGCCGACATAGGGTGCGATCAACCGGCCGGCGGAGATCTCCAGCACCATCACGACCGCTGAAGACAGGAAGACGATCCAGCCATACAGGGCCTGTCGGCGTATCCAACGATGGCGGGATTCAGCAGAGTGGTCGTTCACGATCGATCGCCACGCCCCAAGTCAGGCCCCCTCCTCCGATCCCCCGAGCGCCAGGTCCAGGGCCTCTCTGATCTCTTCGTCCCAGACCTCGGCAATGGCCTTGCCGGGCGGCGCGCGGGTCGGACGCCTTCGATAGACGACCATGCCTTCCTTGTCGACGACCAGGACACCCGGCGCGCTGATGACGCCATAGTCGTCTGCCACCAGGTCGCCCAATGGCAAGACGACAAAGTCGTACCCACGTTCCGCCATCTCGGCGACCGGATCTCCGTCGTCCTTGAAGTCGAGCGCATACACCTGGACGCCATAGTCCCGATAGTCGACGAGGATCTTCTGCAAGTGGGGCATCAGCGCCTTGCAATACGGACACCAAG
Source organism: uncultured Gammaproteobacteria bacterium (assembly GCA_937924335.1). Classification (GTDB taxonomy): domain Bacteria; phylum Pseudomonadota; class Gammaproteobacteria; order Steroidobacterales; family XN24; genus JAHEFR01. The sequence continues at coordinate 33,113 of CALDWW010000014.1, read as the reverse complement.
TCGCCCAGAACAAGAGGATGCTCGCCTCGCCCTCGACGTCCTCGGGGAATGAGATCTCCTGGCCGTCCGCCGTCGTCATTTCCCAGGGTGGCGCCGGCATACCCGCATCGATCTTGTCCGCCGCCGCCGGCCCCGCGATCAGCGTCAGGCAAAGGGTCGCAATCGCGGACAAGTGGCGCGTCATCACGGATCTCCGGGGCATGGAGATTCCGGAAGATATTGCAATCGGCTGGCCCCGTCCACTGACTGGCGCTTCCTCGTCCGGTGCGGGTCCTTTAAGGTATGCAACGGAACTCGCTCGGACAGGCCATCCGGATGTTGCTTCTCTCCATCGCTTTCTTCACCACAGCACTGATCTATGCAACGGTGGGCTTTGCCGGCGGCTCCACGTACGGCGCGCTCATGATCATCGCCGAAGTCGACTACCGCGTCCTGCCGTCGATCGTCCTGTGCTGCAATCTGATCGTCGTCATCGGAGGATCCCTCCGCGCCACACGCCGGGGACTGGTGGACCCCAGGCTGGTCATCCCGTTCACGCTCCTGTCCGCGCCCATGGCCTGGGCCGGTGGACGGCTACCGATCGACCGGGGCGTCTTCATGCTGGTACTCGGAATCGTATTACTCGCATCGGGCCTCGTCATGATGGCGCGAATCCCTGACCAGCCTCCGGCTGACGAAATGTCCCGCCGGCGAGCATGGGCGATCGGACTACCCACCGGCGCGCTACTGGGACTGGTTGCAGGGACGGTGGGCATCGGCGGCGGCGTCTTCCTCGCCCCTATCCTGCACCTGACCCGTCTTGCCGGCCCCCGCAGAATCGCGGCTACCGCCAGCATATTCATCCTGGTGAATTCCGCTGCCGGCCTGCTCGGACAGACGATGAAACAAGGTGCGTTTCTACAGTCTGAGGTTCTCGCCGACTTTCTGCCGCTCTTCGCCGCCGTATTCATCGGAGGGCAGATCGGCAGCCATATAGGCTTCGCGGTGCTGCCCGCCCGGGCGCTGCGCGTTATCACGGCCATGCTGGTAATCTACGGCGCGCTGCGTCTCCTGCGTTCCTGGCTGGGGATGATCGGCGTCTGATTGGAGCAGCGAAGCATGCGTAAGTTGATCACGGTGGAGGAAGCGGAGTCGCAGGTACGTGACGTCGTGGCCGACTTCGGAACCGAACAGGTCCCGATCGCGGACTGTGCCGGCCGCATACTCCGCCAGTCGGTGTCGGCCGAACGCGACCTGCCCCCGTTCGACCGGGTCATGATGGACGGCATCGCCATCGATCACGCGAGCTGGCGGTCGGGCCGTCGCGATTTCCTGATCCGCGGCGAAGCTCCGGCCGGCAAGCCGCGACTGTCTCTGACCGATCCGGGCGGCTGCATCGAAGTCATGACCGGAGCCGTTCTGCCTGACGGCTGCAACAGCGTAATCCCGGTGGAACGCATTGCGCTCATCGATGACCACGCCCGGCTCGAGACTGGCTACCAGCCAAAAGCCGAACAGTTCATCCACAAAGGCGGTTCGGATCATCGCAGCGGCTCCCGCCTCCTGGATCCCGGCACCCGGCTGACAGGGCCCGAAGCCGCCATTGCCGCCGCCGCCGGTCTCTCACGGCTGACCGTCTCTACCCTTCCGGAAATCGGTGTCGTGTCGATCGGCGACGAGCTCGTAGAGCCCGGTGAGACGGTCCTCGACCACCAGATCCGGCGTTCCAACGACTACGGGATCGAGGCCGCGATTCGCAGCCGTCAGGCAGGCACCGTCACGCGAGTGTTCGTCAACGATGATCGGGACAATATGCTGCGGGTCATCGGCGAACGACTCGAGATCTCCGGCGCACTGGTGCTCAGTGGCGGCGTTTCGATGGGCCGCTACGACCATGTGCCTGACGTCCTGGAAGCGCTCGGCATAGAACTCATCTTCCACAAGGTCAGTCAGCGTCCCGGCCGTCCCATGTGGTTCGGGTGTTCGCGGGATGGCAAACCCGTGTTCGCGCTGCCGGGCAACCCGGTCTCCGCGATCGTCTGTCTGTCACGATATGTGCTACCCGCCCTCGAGAGCGGAATGGGACTGGGGGAACAGCCGGCACGGTGGGCAAGCCTGGCGGACGATGTCAGTTTCACGCCTGAGCTGACGCTGTTCCTCCCGGTCCGGATTCGATCCACCAGCGACGCGACGCTGGTGGCGGAACCCCGGTCGCCCAACACCTCTGGCGACTTTGCGTCGCTTGCAGGCACCGACGGTTTCGTGGAACTGCCCAGAGGGCAGCAGGAATTCAGTAGCGGGTTTGTAGCGCGATTCTGGCCCTGGTAGTCAGACGCCCGCTGTCTCCGGCTGACGCGGCCGGTCGGTTTCGTGGGCATGTCCATGAGCGGCGCAGCGCTCGCAATTGACCCAACCGGAGTCTCCGGCCACGTAGTGTTCCTTCTTCCAGATCGGCAGGCGGATCTTGACCTCGTCGATGACGTACCGGCAGGCCTTGAATGCCTCATCGCGATGAGCAGCGCTCACGCCTACCCAGACCGCAACGTCTCCCAGTCTCAATTCCCCATGGCGGTGAACACACGCGGCACCGGTAACCCCGAATCGCTCGATAGCCTCGGCCAGGATCTTGTTGCCCTCGCTCAGGGCCAGGGTCTCGTAGACCTCGTACTCGAGCCGCAGAACCTCTTGGCCCTCGTTATGATCCCTCACCCAGCCTTCGAAGGCCGCATAACCACCACAGGTGAGGTCGAACATGCGACGGCGCCACTGCTCCGTATCGATCGGCTCTCTGGTCAATCCAAACTCGATCATCCGCCTGCCACCGGTGGTATGAAGACAATTCGGTCGCCATCACTCAGTGAGCGGTCCCACGACGTGAACTCGTCGTTGACCGCTACCTTCAGCCGGTCTGCCCCAAGTCCCAGATCATGCCGCGCCTGGAGCTCTGCATACAACCCGGCCGGGTCGCTCGCCTCTGTCTCGATCGTCTCCTCGTCGCGACCCACCTGGTCGCGGAAGAGCGCGAAATAGCGAACGTGTATTTTCTTCATGCAGCCGTATCCCGCGACTGATAGTCGCTCTTGCCGCCTGTCTTGGTAATCAGGCGCGTGTCGCCGATTACGATATCGTGTGATAGCGCCTTGCACATGTCATAGACCGTGAGGGCGGCGACCGAAGCACCGGTCAGCGCTTCCATTTCCACACCGGTCCGGTGATGTACAGCCACATGACAGTCGACGATCACATCGTCCGCGTGTTCAGTGTCGAATTCCACGGTGACCCGGCACTTCTCGATCCCGAGCGGGTGGCAGAACGGAATCAGCTCGTGGGTCCGCTTGGCAGCCATCACTCCGGCGACGATCGCCGTGTGGAACACCGGCCCCTTCTTGGTGACCGCGCCGCTGGCCTTGAGCTCGCTGGCGACCGACTCCGGCAGATGGATCCGCGTGCGGGCGTGGGCTTGTCGCAGCGTGGCCGTCTTACCGCTCACATCGACCATGGTCGGCCGGCCATCGCTGTCTACGTGACTGATCATCAGCCGCCGATGTAGTACATCTCGATACGCCGTGGTTCACTCTTCGACGAGCGCAGACTCGCGCGCAGCTCGCTGTAGCGGTCTGCCCTCGCCTTCCAGGCGTCGGAGATCATACTGATGAGTTCATCGTTGCTTATCCCGGCCCGGATCACGGATCGCAGATCGAGGCCTTTGTTCGCGAACAGGCAATTGAACAGTTTGCCATCAGAGGACAGTCTGGCCCGGGTGCAATCGCGGCAGAAGGGTTCGGTGACCGACGACACGAATCCGATCTCTCCAGCCCCGTCATCGAATGCATAGCGACTCGCCACCTCACCACGATAGGACCGATCGACCGGCTGTACCGGCCAACGCGCGGAGATCGTCTCCAGCAATTCCCGCGACGGCACCGTGTCCTCCGGTTGCCAATGATTCATCGTCCCGACATCCATGTATTCGATGAATCTGACAGTGACCCCGGTCCCGCGGAAGTGCTCGATGAGATCCAGGACGCCGTCATCGTTGACGCCGCGCTGTATGACCGCGTTGACCTTGACCGGATCGAGTCCGGCATCGACGGCTGCCTTGAGGCCGTCCAGGACCCGGGCCACTCCGCCACGGCCACCTGACATGTTCTCGAAAGTGTCTTCATCCACCGAGTCCAGGCTGACGGTGACCCGGTGCAACCCGGCCGCCTTGAGCGCGGCTGCATTCTGGGCGAGCAAGATACCGTTCGTCGTGAGCGCGATGTCTTCCACCTTATCGATCAGGCTGAGCTCACCGACCAGCTCAGAGATCTGGGGCCGTAACAGCGGTTCCCCACCCGTGATCCTGACCTTGCGCACGCCGAGACCCACAAATAGCCTGGTCAGACGCAGGATCTCCTGGAACGACAATCGCTCGCTGGAATGCAGGAAGCGGAAGTTCTCGTGGTACTTGTCCGCCGGCATGCAATAGGGACAACGGAAATTGCAGCGGTCCATGACCGAGATACGAAGATCATGGAGCGGGCGCCCCAGTCGATCGACGGGTTCCCGGGGGGGCGGGTTCAGTGGTGTGGGGGATTTCGCGTCGCGGGTCACACTTATACTCGTTCTAATAATTTCCGGCCATTATTCCATGGTCTCGCCAGAATACTCCAGTGGTTCAGAGCGCTCGGGGCTCCACCAGGGGCCTCGGGAGCGGCAATCCGGCTCCGCGTCCAGCGTCAATTGTCTCGATCCAGGCGCGTGCTTCCCCGATCTCTTCCGCCATCTCCACCGAGAGCGCCTGCATCTCCTTCAGCCGCGCGTCCCGATCATAGGGCCGGCCCGGATCCTTGGCATGCCGGGAGAATAACTCCCCGGAGGCAATGTCGGCGGCGCGCTCCTGTTCCACAGGGATACCGGACAATTCGAGTGCCGCGCCGAGTACGGCTTCGGGTCGCGAAAACAGGTCTATGCAGTCCAGACTCCGGAGTGACTCTCTCTGGCCCAGTGCATGCTCGAAGCGTCTTATCTGGGCCAGCCACAGGCAGGCCGCCGCCTGAGCATCTGACAAGCGATCCAATTGGACATCGCCCAGTCCCGCGGTGGCACCGATACCACCGGCCAGGTCGCCGGTAACATTGCGCACCCATCTGCGATGCCGCGGCGTCTTGAGCACCGCCGGCAGGTAGTCATCGATCCCTGCGTAGAGCAATATTCCCGTCGACCCATCATGCAGGGCCATGAGTTCCTCGATGATGAAGTTGACGGGCACGTTGGCCTTGACGATGACCGGCTGCCCGGACGCGTAGCGCCGACCCAGCAGCCCGGTCGTCAGACGCAGGCAACGATGCCAGAAAGCCCGATCCGGTCTGTCGCCCCTTCCCGTGGCGGCCGCCGCACCAAGCTGTCTGAGGACGGAAGGCTCGCGGATGACAAGCGAGCGCTGCGGCATGTCGAGGGCACGCGCAAGGAGAGTCGATCCGCAGTGCGCAACGTGGAAAATGTAGCTGACAGGGTTTTGCCGGCCGCCGCTGCGCTCGAACTCCGCCAGCACCTCGGCCGTGTCCAGTCTCCAGCCGGTTCGCGCGGCAGTGACGATGCGCCCGCGGTCGGTGAAGATCGACCGGCGATAAGTGTCTGCCGTCATCGGTACGAAATCCAGGTGCCGTGAGCCGAACTCCAGCGGGAAGACGTCCGGTTGCGCAAAGAACGTTCGATGGTCGATTTGTCCGACCGCACCGGGCGAAGTCATCGGGTCCTGCGAGTCCGCGCCAGGACGAAGGGGTCTGATAAGATCATGGACCGAGAGTCTAGCCCGAGCACGAGTCGGCGGCGACCGCCCCGTCGAAAACCAGATGATCAAGACCACCCATCCGGAAGACTCGAGGAACTACCTGTCTATCGAGTCTGATGACGGCGCGGCCCTCGAGGGCCTCAGCGACGCGGACATCATCCCTGCTTTCAAGCAGCACGGTGCCTTGTTATTCAGGGGATTCCGCTTCGACCTTGAAGGCTTGTCGCGTTTTACCGCCCGTTTCTGCTCGCGGTTCGTCCGCAACGAAAGCGGCCGCCGATCACAAGTGTCAGCTGACGGTACGACGCAGTCCGTCAATCTGGGCACCGAGCCGTTTCCGCTGCATCCTGAGTTGTCCCGCGTACCCTGGCGGCCGGATATCGCATGGTTCGCATGTGCCAGGCCGCCGTCGCTCGAGGGAGAGACGCTGGTGTGCGACGGCGTGCGGATTGCGGAGTCTCTCGCCGGCACGACCCGCTCTGCCCTGCAGGGACGCAGCGTGTTGTATACGGAAGAGACCCCGATGGGCGCCTTCACTGACTGGCTGGGCATCGCGCCGCCGGATGATGAAGTCCTCGCCCGGCTCTCGGCCGAGAGCCCGTTCCGGTTCCAGCGACGCGATGGCAGGATTTTCCGCCAGTTCGCCCGGGCCTTCCTGCATCGCCCGCTGTTTTGCGATCAGACGGCCTTCGGCAATTTTCTGCTTTTTGCCCGTTACATGCTCGGTACGCAAGAGTTCCCGACGTTCGAGGATGGCAGCATCATCCCGGACGAGATAGCCGACGAGATCAGGGAGGTGTCGGATCAACTGACCGTCGCCCACCGATGGCAGTCCGGAGATGTCCTCATGTTGGATAACAGCCGTTTCCTGCACGGCCGGAACGCTGTCCGTGATCCGGCCGAACGTCAGATCTGGACACAGTTTGGCTACGCGGCCTTCCTGGAGGAAGACGATCCCAGGTTGGCTGAGCCCTGGCGCTACACCGATGATGCCCTCGAGATATTCTTCGGGCCACACGCCCGGGATCTCGCGGCGGCCGCCCGGGCGGTCTAGTCCAGCCGGGGAGACTCGACGGTCCTCTTCGGCCGGCAATCGTTAGGGCCCACAGGCTAGTCTTCTCCCTGGGCACAGGTGAGGTACTATCTGCCCGTGTTCCAGTTCAGTGCATTCGGTCTGCTTGCCTGGGTCGCAGTCACCATGAGTTGGGGCCTGGCTGTTGTGCTCTTCCGCGTTAGCCTGCCCGGCAGCGTGGGCCGCAAGCTCGCTTTGTTGCTGGTCCTGGAGGGCGTGACGCTCGGATCGAGTGATGCGGGCATCAACGCCTGGCTCGTGTCGTCGGACGATTTCTACGCCGCGTTCCCGAGGTTTGAACTCATTCAGAACATTGTTCACACACTCGGCGACATAGGGATGCTCACGCTCTACCCACCCTTTCTGGCCGCGGCCCTGAATACCCGATTGACCCGCCCATTCCGGAACAAACGTGTACAGGCGGCCCTGATGGGCGCCGGGGTGATGCTTTTCATAGCTCTTCTCCTGGATCCAGAAGTGATCGGGGTCACCTTGCTTTACCTCGCGATGGCGGCGACATTCATCTTCGCCTTGGTCGCCTCCACCCATGCCTGGTTTATCTCCTCCGGCGCGGCGCGCCCGAGGGCCCTGATTTTTGCACTCGCCTTCGGCTTCCGCGATATCTGCTGGACATTCGTTTACACGATTGTCGTCTGGGAGATATGGTGGGGAATCGGCGATTTTCTGCCCGAAGGCCCGCTGAATTTCGCGCTCGAGTCAGCCTACATCAGTGGCACCTTTGTCGCAGTACCCCTGATCGCCTACGGCATACTGCGCACCCAGCTGTTCGACATCGACCTGCGCATCCGCTGGACCATCAAGCAATCGACGCTCGCAGCAACTGTCGTAGCGATCGTGTTCTTGCTTTCCGAGGGGGCGGACCGGGTGCTGTCAGCCGAACTGGGCAATGTCGGCGGCCTGCTGGCAGCCGCAGTCGTGGTGTTCGTGCTGGCGCCGCTGCAACGCTTCGCGGAGAGTGTCGCCACGGTGGCGATGCCGAACACGCAGAACACACCCGAGTACACGGCCTTCCGCAAGATGCAGGTCTACGAGGCCGCTATCACGGAAGCACTGGAGGGCGGCATCTCGAAGAAAGAACGGGCACTGCTGGTTCGGCTGCGCGACTCGCTTGGCATATCAGAAAGCGACGCCGCGGCCATCGAGCGTGGCTTGCAGACCGGCGCCGACGGATTGCCGGAGTTGCAGTCCGCATGAGGATATCTGGGTCTCATCGCTGAGCCATCACGGGACTGGGGCATCGGGATAACCAACGTCGGCTCCGGGCAAAGCAGAGATGTTCGGTAGGAAATCGCAGGCCGGGGTGATGATTCAGGAGCGATTCACTCGAGCAGGTAGGAATAACCGATCAGCTCACCGGAGCGTTGCAATGTCAGCTGAAAACTCGACTGTCCGCGCAGACCATCCAGCGCCTGCATGAAAGGACCGGGCGTACTCGCCGGCACGCCGTTGAGGCTGACAATGACGTCCTCTGCGCGTAAGCCGAGACGATGAAACTCACCGCCGCTCTCCACCCAGGAGACACGGTAACCATATAGCCAGCCTTCGCTGACGGCGGGCTCCAGCGAGAGCTGTCTGGCAACACGCTGCCGGTCCTGGAGAACCTCCAGGAATGCGTCCCTTGGCAACGTCACTTCGTAAAGCATCTGATCACCGGGCATTGGCTCGCTGCGGGCGCGCAGATTGCTGCGCAAGGCCACGCTGACCAGGCCGTCGGCACACTCCATCTCCACCCGACGGGTGGCCACCGAGACCAGCAGACACCCGTAGATCTCCTCGCCGGTATTGACGATGACCTGGCGGCCGTCCTCGGTCTCGAAGACTGCGTGGCTCGGGCCGACCGCTGCCTGTGACAGCTTCATGGTTCCGACCAGCCGCAGGGCTTCCTCACCCTGAGCAGCCAGGACAGACGACGCTAAAAGCGCAATCACCAGGATCAGAAGCCGTCTCATGCCGGGAAGAAGTCGATGGGTTTGGTAGTCGTGACGGTTGCCACATCCTTGGCCTCGAAGCGGAACATACGGACGCGGGCAACCAGCTTGCGCTCGAAGGCCGAATCGGCCAGCTCGCTGGAAACGACGTCGCAGTCAGTCACCTCACCACCCGGGGAGATCGTCAGGCGCAGCACGAGTTTGCCGCGCAGAGTGGGGTCCTGGCGCAAGGCGCGGTTGTAGAGCGCGAAGATGGCGTTCTTGTTGCGGTCGAATACCAGTTCGATTTCTTCACGACTGCGGGCAGCCAGGCGGCCGCCGCCGTCACCGTCGGTGGCAGAACCGGAACCGCCGCCGCCGATGCTGCTGGCGACTGCCGTCGTCTGGCGGCCGCCCACACCGCCGCCGCCGGTGTCACGGCTCAATCCTGCCGTATTGATGCCGCCGCTGGCCTTTCCGGCACGCGAAGTGATCAAGGAGCGTTCGTTGTGGCTGGTCTCGCCGGACCCTGCCGACAGGTCATCCTGTCGGGAAACGGAGGCGACCGCCTCGTGATCCCGCAAGTCGGCAAGTGTATCCGCGAACGCCATGACACCTGCCTTTGCAGCACGCTCGCGGGCGTCCGGCACCTTGGGTTCCGCCCTGGGCGCGGGTCTCTGATCCGGTTTCACCGGCTCGGGATCGGGCTGCGCAACCTCCTCTATCTCGGGTTCGGCCTCCGTCACCACGGGTGGCGGTGGCGGCTTGGGCTTCTCGATAATGAGGCGCGCGTAACGCGACGGCACTTCGGGGACCAGATCATCAGCGACTTCCGGAAGCGGCAGCCAGGGCATAACGATACTCAAGAGGATAGCCGCCAGCGCCATGCCACCGAGCAGCCGACGGAAGCGGCGCTCGTCCTCCGCGACCGGCGTCCATGGCAGCGTCTGCAGTCGATAGGCGGTGATCATGAGCTGGCCTCCCCGGCGCCGTCGGGCGCCCGTTGGATGACGGCCAGGGAGACCCGTCCGTAGTCGGCTTCGGTGCAGGTCGCCATTACCTTGCGCAGCAGCCGATAGGGAACGGTCTTGTCCCCCATGATCGTGACCTCCTGATCGCCGGCGTCACCGCCGCGGATCATGCGCTCGCTCTGGGCCGCGAGCGCGACTTTCAGCGGTATCAGCGTGTTGCCCTCAATACCCAGTGCGTCCGCCACGCTCAGTACCGGCTTGCCGTCCACCAGGATCTGGTCCTGGCTGACGAGGACGACCACCGTCTCGCGGGGTTTGTCCTGACTGACAGACTCGGGCATCTCGATCGAACGAGTACTGGGAAGATCCTGGACATCCGAGGAGTTCACGAGGAGGAAGAACACCAGGATGGTGAAGATGTCCATGAGCGACACCAGGTTGAGAGCCACGCCCCGCCGGCCGCGCTTGTGGTGACGGGTCATACGGTCAGCACGATGCGATTTCTTCATTTGCCGCCTCCGGTCAACGGTGCGTCACCGATGGAGATCTCCGGGAAGAGTTCGGCGAGCACGACCGCCTCGCTCTCCTCGACCGCAACGACCCTGACCGCGTCCATGACCTGTACCAGCGTGTCGTAGTCGACCTCCGGCTCCAGCAGCAGGGTGGCCTCCGTCACGTCGGGGTGCCTTGCCTTTATCTCTTTGAGGAACGCAGTCAGCTGGTCAAAATCATGCCCGTTGTCACCGGCAGCGAAGCGTTTCAGTCGTCCGCTGCGGCGGTCACGCACATCCAGCACATCGGCCCGCACCACGATCTCGAGATTCAATCGTGCCTCGTCCTGCTCGGTGGTAGCCGCCGATGGACCAGGCAGATTGAGTTCCAGCACCGCCAGCCTCGAGAAGACGGCGGTGATCAGCAGGAACGGCACCAGGATCACCATCAGGTTCATGAACGCGGTGATATTGAGCTCCGCGGTCTCCCTGTGACGCCGATGCCGGACGAGCCCGCTCATCTCAGGCCACCTCGACGGCGCCTCGCTCGGCGACCGTATTGAGGAATTTGACCGACGCCATCTCCAGACTGTCGACGAGTTCGGTGGTCTTTGTCTGCAGCCAGGTGTGGGCCAGCAATAGCGGGATCGCCGCCATCAATCCGAAGGCCGTCGTGTTCATGGCGACCGAAATACTGGCAGACAGCAGGTCAGCCTTCTCCGCCGGGTTGGCGGCCGACACGGCGGTGAACGCCTCGATCAGGCCGATGATGGTGCCCAGCAGGCCCAGCAGAGTGGCGATGTTGGCGAACGTCGCCAGGTAGTGGGTGCGCTTCTCCAGTCGCGGGACCACCTCGAGGAGACTCTCTTCCATGGCCTTCTCGATGTCGTCCCGGCGCCGCGCAGAGCGTGTCCGGTCGAGACCATAGGCCATGATGTTGCCGATAGCGGCTTTCGACTTCCGCGCCAGGCTGTTGGCTTCGTCGTAGTTACCGGAATTCACCAGCGGCAACAGCTTCGACCACAGCCTGCGGTTGTTCACGCCCGCGGATGCAAGGTATACCCACCGTTCGATGACGATCGCCAGTCCGATCGTAAGGACCACGACGATGGGATACATGAATACCCCTCCGTCCTGAAAAAACTTCACTATTGTCATGTACGTATCCATCTTCCTCACTCCTCTTTCGCTTCGTGCTTCGGCGCCGCGGCCTGAAGGTCGCGGTAGTTGGCCAGTTCCCGCCGGAACGTGGCCCGACCCACCGGTTCGAGAGACTCGTCCAGCAGGCTGTCTACGGGGCGACCGGGCACCTCGCCCGGGGCCGCCTTCTTCCAGGGCACGATGACCATCACTTTCGGCAACTCCCGGTTGCCGGTCACCGTGCTGGTGTCCAGTTTCACGTCGTCATCGCCCTGCGCGGCGGCACAGACGAGCAACATCGACAGGATCAGCGCTTTGAACTTCATCGTTCCGCCACCTGTTGCGAGCGAGTTCGTTCGAGCCGCAGCTCGAGCTCTGCGATCCAGCGCTCGACTTCCTCGTCACCCTCGTTGAGTTGAACGAAGCGACGATAGTGATCGACGGCTTCCGCGGGACGGTTGAGATACAGGTCCAGGAGCACGCCACGATTACGGTGGGCCCGGGCGTAATCGGGATCGGCCTCGAGCGCCGCCAGATAAGCCACATCGGCCTCTTCAAAACGGCCCGTCTTCCTTCGCAGTATGCCGAGCTGGTTCCAGGCTTCCGGCTCGTCGGGACGAGTCTCCAGCAGGGTCAGGAGCAGCGTTTCCGACTCATCCTCGCGTCCGTTCTCGGCGTACAGGATGGCCAGGTTGAGCTGTGGCGCGACCAGTTCGGGATGGCTGTCGCTGATGCCGCTGAGCATATTGCCGGCCCGTTCTGTCTGCCCCTCGGCGGCCGCGGTCATGGCCGCATCGAAATTAGCCTGGACCTGCGGATCCATTTGCGCTGCCGGCCCGGTCTCCGGAGGAGCCACCGCACAGCCCGTCAGACCCGTGATCATGAAAAGAACGAGGGCCCGCGAGATGCGCAGTTCAATAGAGGCGATATACAAGCTGCACCCCCATCTCGTTGCGCGCGTAACGCGCGGGCATCAGATCGGCAAGGGCCTCGAAACTCATGACGACCCATTCGTTGTAAAGCCCTTCTCGCGCCCGGGCGACGTTCGACTCGTGTATGTCGATCGCCTTCTCTTCGAACGGGAAGGCCTGTTCCTCGAGGAGGATCTCGTACTGCTCCAGCGTGTCGGCGTCGAGGCCGTCCGGCCGCTCGGAGTCCATCAGGGCGGCACCGAATCCGCGATAGATCTGTGCGATCCGGTAGGTCGCCTCCGTCACAACCTCGGCGATCGCGTATTCGGCCGCCCGACCATAGCCATCCAGCGCCGCCTCCATGCTGGCCTTCTTGGCGGGAACCGAGCGATCCAGCGGCGCAGACAGCGTGACGGCTTCGTAGGCGAAACGTCTCACATCCGCCAACTCGAGGGCGGCGCCGGCCGCCAGCGTGCGGCTGCGGTCGGTCCGTTGCGGCGCGCTGCGATCGGCGTCGATGATCGCCTGCAGCCACCTGAGACGACCGGCAGCATCGCCACGTTCTTCATACAGATCTGCGATGCGCTGACGCGCCTCCATCGCCGCGTCCAGCGGCTCGGGATAACGCTCCACGTAGGCATCCCACGCAGATATCGCCTGTTCCGGTGACTCGGACTCGTCGTAAAGTCTGGCGGCCTGCCACTGGGCGGCACGTCGGACGTCTTCCGGCTGGCCGTCGAGGTCTGCCACGTTCAGCAATTCGTCCGCGGCACCGCGGACATCTCCGCCCTCGGTCAGCACGGTCGCGAGACTGACGGTGACCCGATCCTGGTATTCGTGCTCCGGGTATCGGGATCTGAATAGCCGCAGTGCATCTGCTGCCCTCGCCCACTGGCCGGACTCCATCAGCAACACGGCAGCATCGTAGTCGGCCGTAGCCGCGATCCCGGATCCGGGCGCCACATCGGCGACACGGCCAAAATGGGCGACTGCTGCGTCTGTGGCTCCTGCCGTAGCTGCAGCTTCGCCCTGCCGGTAGATGCTGGCGGCAAGACGATCCAGTAGCGCCTCTCGTTCCGCGGGATCATCAGAAGCGGCAACAAGTTCGACGTAAGCCGACTCCGCGCGGTCATAGCGAGACAGGTCGAAAGCCGAATGTCCGGCGATCAACAAAGCGCTCTGGCGTTGTTCCGTACCGGAGCCCGCCTGCGTCATGACGATCTCCGCCTGCTGCAGCGCCGGCTCGAGTTCACCTGCATCGAACAGCTGTCGACTGGCATCTACGCGCGCCGCGAGAGCTTCCGGATGTTCCGGAAAAGTGTCGGCAAATCGCAGCGTGGCGGCGATACTTCGGGCCGCCGTCTGTGCATCGCCGTGCTCTCCCATGCGTCGCCACGCCAGCACGGCGGCATGACCGGCCTCGGCCGCATCATCGTGAGCGGCGTAGTCATAAGCGGAGTTCTCATAGGCCTCGGCCGCTTCGGCGAACCGGTCACTGTCGAACAGGAGTTCACCGAGCAGGAACTGGCGTCTGGCACCCTCTGGATCATCCGGAAATGTCTCGAGCCAGGCCCGATACCAGCGAACAGATTCGGCGATTGCATCTGGCGATCCGTCCGTGCGGGCCAGAGCGTGATAGTGCTCGGCCAGCTCGTCGAGAGTCAGCCGCAGGTGGCCCCAGGCCTCCGGCAACTGTTGTGGCGTCCGCTGATCCCAGAATCCGCTGGCCATCCCGAAACGCTCTGCAAAGTCACGCTTGGCCGCCAGCACCTGCTCGGCAAACCTGCCTTCTCTGTAGGCTTGTTCGACACGGACCTGCATTGCCGGCGCATCGTCGGCCATCGGATGTGCCGCCACGTAGGTCGCGTAGGTGTCGGCCGCATCCTGATACCGCTCCTGGTCGAGATAGAGCGCACCGAGGCGATCGTAGACCAGCGATGTGTAGGCGCCGGATGAGATCCGCGTTGCCAGGTAAGCGTCCACCGCGGACGGACCCTCCGTGTAGGAGAAACCGATGGCGATGGCGCGAAGTGAGTCGTCGACGAGTTCTCGCTGTGCCCGCTCCAGACTGCCCAGAGGCACGACCGAATCGCCGTTGACGAGGTGATCGTCGGCCACTTCGAAAAAGTAGTCGAGGCTGGCATCGTGTAGGCCCTGTTTGAACAGCGCCCAGCCGAGCTTGTACCTGGCCTGCTCATGGAAGTTGCTGCCCGGCTGCTCCAGCACCGAGCGGTAAGCGTCTTCGGCACCACGCCACTGTTGCGCCGAGAACAGGGCCTCGCCTCGACGGAAGTAAGCCTCGGACTCCAGTTCACCGTTCGCAGATGCACCAACCAGCGCATCCAGCTCGTTGATGCTGCCGGTCTCGTCACCGCCCATCGCCAGCGCTCGTGCAAGCTGGTACCGGACCCCGCTGGCATCCTGGTGATCGGAAAATTCGTCCAGAAATCGCCGATACAGTCCGGCGGCCTCTGCGAAGCGGGCTTTCGCCTGTCCGACCTCACCGTCGGCGGATAGCGCCTCGCCATCCTCGAGAGTCAGGTCACCGAGACGGCGCAGCGCTACCGCCCGCATCTCCGGCGCGCCATCTGACTCCATCTCCAGGTAACGTGCGTAGTGACCACGAGCCCGGGCGGCATCAGCGGCGACGGGCTTGTCGTCGATCGACGCCGCGTCCCCGGCGGGCAGGCTGCCAACTGAGTTGCCGGGCGCACCGTTATCGTCACCGAACGGCCACAGACCGAGCAGCAGCGACATCAGGATGGGGGCGGCCGGCGTCATTGTCCGACCTCCGCGAGCGTCGCCCGATCGTAACTGGCGGCCAACGCGAAGCGCGCTTGGGTCAGGTAAGCCGATACTCGATCGTGGCGGGCCTGTAACTCCCCGATCGCCAGTTGCTCCAGCAATCCGGCCTGTCTCTCCGTCGCCCTGGCCACCCGCGCACGCATCGCGGCAATCTGATCTGTTGCGCTGCTGATCCTGTCCTCGAACTCATCGAAACTCCGTGGCGCTTCCGCGTCGGCTGTCTCGATCCTCTGCATCTTCTGACGGGCGGCTAGCAGAGACTCTTCTGTAATCCTCAGTGACTTCTCAGCGGTACGCAGCCGGGCAGGAAAGGCGGCATTGGCGTTCCAGTAGATCACGCCGCGAAGACGGTGCAGCCGCGCGGCCTCGGCCCCGGATGGGTCCGCAACAGACTCCAGCGCATCGATCCTGGCCAGGAGCTGGCGCTCGTGACTATCGGCCAGAGCGAGGACATCCCGGTTGACCCGGGCCGCTGCGGTCTGATCACTCAGGCCCGCGTACCGGCCTTCGAGTTCCTCGAGTCTCTGGTGATCCACCGCCGCCATCACCGGATTTCGGCTGGAGCCAAACCGGTCCCGCCGGGCCTGCAGCATGGCGGTGAAAGCCTCCGCGCTGTCCTGCCACCCGGCCAGCAACGCGTCGAGTTCATCGAGATCCCGGAGCCCGTTGACGGACTGCCGGAAGACATCTCGCGCCATCAGCGCGTAAAGGTAGCGTCCGAAAGCTGCGTCACCGACATTGCCCTGGTACTCCGATGCCCGAAGTGATGTCGCGAGAGAACCGCCGCTCACTGTCTCCATGGCGAGCTGCAGACGATCCAGCTCGTGTTCGTAGCCCGTCACAGCCTGCTCGTAGCCGTCGACAGCCCGTCCCGGCGTGCCGAGTTGCACATAGGCGTACGGCAGAGCGATGAGCGACTCCTGGACCGCAGCATCGAGTGGGTCGCGCCCACCCAACTCCGCCCACGGCCCTAACGCGGCCGCGAAATCGCCCCGCGTGCTGTCGGCCCAGCCGGCACCTAACAGAGCGCGATTCGAAAACGGCCCATTGAGACGGACTCGATCGAAGGCCTGCCTGGCGCCGGCAGCATCTTCCCGCGACAGACGGGCATACCCCAGCGCGAGATTGGCCCTGTCCCTGAGTGAGGCAAGCTCCGCGCCAGTGACCGTTGCGCGACCGAGGCTATCCAGGATCGCGTCGCCCTCTGATTCACTACCGGCACGCGTGAGCGAGATACCGAGGTTGTAGTCCCCGTAGAACCGCCAGCCGCCCGGGAGCTCATGGTCAGTCAGCAATTCGGCAGCCTGCGCCGGTCGGTCGACCGCAAGGAGAGCACGAGCCTCGAGGTCGATCCTCTCCGGCTCGAGTCGGCCGGGCAAGTCATCGCCGACCCGCGCCAGGGCAGCGAGGGCCTCTTCGGACAGCCCGCGCTGAAAGCGAGCCTGGGCAAGGAAGTACCAGGCCTGGTCCCGGACAGACGGACGTGGATGGCTATCGAGCAGAGCCTGGAAGACGGTCTCGGCGCGTCGATGCATGCCGTAACCCAGCATCAGGCCGCCCAGGACAAGCTCGGACTCCTGATCGTGATAAGCCAGCTCCTGCCGCGTCCGCGCGACCTGCAGCCGGGTGATCGCTGGAATGTAGTCTTGCTGGTAGAAGTAATAGAGGGCCTCGCCCCACGCGAGGTCCTGGGCCGCAGGCGGGGCAGCCGAGGTACCGGCGACCTGCAACAGCGCGACCAGCGCGAGCGTCGCAGACATGCCGGTCTTTTGTGGCGCCCTCATCCGCATGAAAATCAGTCCCCGTTCCATTCCTGGACCCGGAAATCCGGTTGCAGACTGGCGTCGCTGTCGGATATCACCAGCTCAAGAAACCGGGCACCCAGTGCCTTCTCGAAAGACAGCGCGGTGGCGCGTCGATAATCCCGGCCGTGGGGGCCACGACCGGTAAAGACCGCGACCATCTCGTGATCGCCCGCCTTGAGGTTGCCCATGAATACCCGGTGGACACCGCCCCGGTGCAGCGCTTCCACTTCTCGCTCCGTATACAGGTACTTGGCAACGTCGCGATCATCGATCGTCACCTGCACGGAATCCAGCTGGAAGAAGTTGCCGGTGTCCATCGACAGATAGACCGCGACCTGTGTGTTGGCGGGGAACAGCAGCTCCTCCTCCAGCAGGAACAGCTCCCGGTTCAGGTCGAGCACGTCTGCCTTGAGGTCGCGGACCTCCGCGTCCATATCGATCTGCTCCGCGGCAAGCGTCGGCATGGCGACGATCGCCAGCAAGGCCAGCGAGACGAGAGCCGCGCGGGCACTGCGCTTAATACCAGCTGGTGAAGTACAGCTGGAATACCTGGCTGCTGAACTCATAGAGGTCTCCGTTACGGATGTCCGTGAAGTTGTCGTAGTCGAAACGCACGTAGTCGTAGGAAAGCGTGAGGTTGGCGCGGTCAAGGCCGAGCGGCAGGCCATTCTTCATCGACCAGGACAGTCGTCCACCCAGCGCGTGGGAATCGAAATCCGACAACTCCTTGTCCCGCGACATGTAGTTGTATTCACCGTCGAAGTCGTCGCTGTAGAAACTGGCGCCATCCTGGGTGTAGAAGCGATAGGACACGTCAGCGGTCCAGCGCTCGCCCAGATAGCGACTGATGCCCAGCTCGAAGGTGTGAGCCTTGATATCCCAGGTGTCGGTGAAGTACCGGTAGCGTCCTCTGAGCGCGGTGTCCTTGCTCCAGGACTTGATTCCGGAAAACGCCAGTGCGTGACTGGTACGGGTGCGTGGATAACGCTCAGGCACCTGCGCGCCGAGGATACGGGCCGAGCGGTAGGGGTTGGCCAGGTAGCCGTCCTCCAGAACAGCCTCGTAGTCCGCTGTCGCCAGCAGCGTGGGTGTCAGGATCTGAGTCAGGCCCAACACGAAATTGTCACGATCGACCGTGTCCTCGAAGTCCGTGTCCACGCGCTCGACGGTGTCGTCACCGTGTGCATAACCCATGCTGATGGTGGTCATCCCGCCGAACACGTCCTGGGCGACCGACAGGCCGTAGGTATCCGACTGATAATCGCTCTCATCACTGTGGGTGAAGCTCGCGGCCATCAGCGTGTCGCCGTACAGCCAGTCCAGCCCGAGATGGGTCTCGGTACGTTGTTCGGAATAGGGGCTGGCGCTGGTGACCACATCGATCGATGCGGAGCTGATGCTGTCGACATAGTACTCGGCGGCGGCGGATACGGTGTTGGTGATGTGGCGCCGGGCGAACACCGCCGGGCCGTCCACGGTCACACCACCGCCATCGTAGCGGTGATACATGGCTTCCACCCGGTCCTCCGGCAAGGTGGCCGCGCTCAGCGTCACGGTCGCCAGGAGGGCCGGCACGATGAGCAGCCGAAGACGCATGCGTGGATCAGTTACAGCCACAGCCGCCACCCTGACTTACGGTTGCGCCACGGGCGCCTTCCCTGACATCGAAGACATGCGCGCGATGTCGGTCCAGCATGGGGTCCCGCGACGTCGACATGATGGGGTCGGCCAGCGCCTCTCGCTCGTAGGGCATCACCCAGGGCTCGACCCGGGCGCAGCCCGCGAAACACAGGACGGCGATGAAACTCAGGCACAGACGTTTCATGATCAGTCCTCCGTCACCAGTTGACGCACCTGTTCGAGATAGCGGTCCTCGAACCCGGGCCGATAACCCTGGTGCACGTGGCGCACCGTGCCGTCGCGGTCGATCAGAAAGGTCACGGGCATGGCCCGGATTCCGTAGAGCTTGCTGACCGACTTGTCCTCGTCGAATAGCAGAGGGAAGCTGACGCCGAGGTCCTTCGCCATCCGGCGGGCGCGGTCCGACTCGCCATCCACGTTTACGCCGATCACGGTAAATCCGGCGTCGCGATAACGGCCATGGATTTCTTCCAGCAGCGGCATCTCCTGGCGACACGGTCCGCACCAGGTCGCCCAGAAGTTGAGCATCACGACTTCGCCGCGATGCTCGGAGAGGCGCATATTCGGCCCGGACAGCCCGCCCAGCGCGAAATCCGGCGCGGCGGTGCCCTGTAAGGTTCCGGCGGCCAGCATCGGCGTGCAGAACAGCAACGCAGCGGTCGCCGCGAGCCGTCGGATCCGTATGGGAATGCGAATAGTCATCAGAAGAACGCCCCCACGGTCAGGCCAACCTCGAAATTGTGTTTCCACTCGTTCTCGCCGAGCAGATCGGACTCGAAGATGCGGTCGCGGGCCTCCAGGCGCAGGCTGAGCCAGTCGTTGAACAGCGAACGCAGGCCGAAACCCACCAGGTAGGTGACGTTGTCCTCGCCGACCACCTCGGTGTTGCCGACACCGAAGTTCAGGTACATGGCGCTGGCCCGGGCCCAACGACTGCCGACAAACACCTCGCCAGGCAGGATGTTGTATCCCACCGACAGGTTGTACGCAGTCAGGTCTTCGTCCTCGCTCTCGAACAGCGGCGCGCCCAGGTTACGGAAGCTGCTGTCACTGATCTCGGAACGCGCGTATTCGCCTTCCAGGAATACGTCCTCGGTGACGTGATAAGCAGCGCGCAGTCCATAGATGGGCTTGGTGCCGAAGTCCTCGACATTGAGCGCGCCGATATAGCCGCCCGCCTCCCAGTTCTCCGTATCGATGGAGGGCCGGTTGATGTCGCGCCTGTCCAGCTCAGGGTCGATTACCGGTCCGCTGGGACCGCCGACCACGACCTCGTCATCGGCGTCGATCGTCCTGGTGCCGTGATTGCTGCAACCCGCCGCCATCAGCAGGGCGACCACAACCGCCGCCGTTCTCGTTGTCCGAATGTTCATTTGCCGTCCTCATCCGCCGTCCGTTACTGACTCTTCTCCTCTGTCCGCCCCCGGTTAAAGAAACATCAGAAGAACACCGAGAATCCCAGTGTCCATTCGCTGAACTCGTCGTTGCCTTCCTCATCGGTCATCACCACATGACGCCGATAGTCGCCGCGCAACATGAATCGCCGGGTCAGATATCCGCGCACGCCGACAGCCGCGTTGGCCGCCCACTCGTCGACGTCCTGGTCGTCCACCAGCACATCCTTGGGATCGTTCTTGAAGCGCCCGGTGCCGATGCTGAAGAACGGGCTGATCCGCCAACTCGAGAACGGCAGCATGACCAGGTTGGCGTTGTAGAGCGTCGTGCTGGAGAACGTCCCGGAGACCTCGGTGAGAGCCAGCTCCGCCATGAAGTACTCACTGAAGCGGTAGCCGGCGCGGAAGGTGTAGGAACGATCGCCGTCGAAGTCTCCGCTGGCCAGCCCGAGTTCCACTCGCCGCTCGAGGAAGTCGTCCATGGCCGCGTCCCTCGCGCTGTAGAAGTCGCCGGCGTCACCCGAGGCCTGCTCCACCTCTCGCCGGTGGACCCAGCCTTCTACTCCGGCGTCTGTGCGGACCTTGACCCAGTCAGTTCGCCGCTTCATCAGTGTGACCGATCCGCCACGCTCGACCGTGTGAAAAACCGGATAGCCGCGGCCCGGGCCGCTGTGGAGCTCCACATAGGCGGAGTTCACGGGAATAGTTGGCTCGACGCGGGCCGCAAAGCTCTCCGAGGACGGCCAATGGAGAGCCAGCACGACGATCGCGCCGAGCCAGAGACGTAGATTGTTGAGTGGGCTGTTGTTCGCTATCCGAGCCATGACTCAGTACCCGCAGCTCGAGATATCGATGGGTGTGCAGAATCCGCAGGTGGCCGCGGCACTGTCTTCGACGCGAACCGAAGCCCACTCCTCGATGGCCTGGTAACAGGCGTCTCCGGTGTCAGGGAAGATGTCTCCCCCGGTGTGCGTGCCAGAGATGGAAGACACGCCCTGGAGCGGCTCCAACAGCAGCTTGCTGAGACTCGGAGCATCCAGGTTCGCGAACCCTTTGGCCGCAAAGAAGTTGGCCATGATCTCCGGCGAGTCCGGCTGTGCATCCGGGAAGATCTTGAACGCACCGCCCGATCCAGCGCCAACGTCATGGCAGCCGCTGCCGGAACAGGTCGCCTGACCGCTACGGCCAGTGACGATCGCGTCGAAGATCGGGTTGACGCACATCTCGAAATCCGCCACGCACAGTGTCGAGCCGGAGGCCGCCACCGGCTCGAGATCCACGTCATCGCCACAGGCGGCGAGCGCCAGTGCGAGGACAATGATTGCTATGCGTGACATGGTCTTCTTTGCGTCCGCCTTACTGACAGTTACCGGCAGCGATCCAGTCGAAGATCGCCTGATAGCCGCTCTCGCCCGGAAGCAGCATGGGTCGATCGTCCGCGGTCGGATCCAGCGGATCGTCCGTGACACCCGGATCGTCGATGCCCGGGTGCGCCGGCGTGTCCAGCTCGTTGCTGGTGGGATACAGCAGCAGGTAGCTGCTGGCCGGATCGCATACGTCATTCACCATCGAGACCGATACGTTGAAATCGCCCTCGTCGCTGCCGGTCAGGACGAATCGATTGGCGCTGAATCCCGGGTTGACCGGCTCACCCGGGATACCCAGCCCCCCGAACGGTTGGTGACAGCCGGCGCAGGCACTCATCAGGAAGGGATGAACTGTCTCCGCGAACAGCGACTCAGACAGGCCGCGCATCCCGCCCCGAACCTCGGAGCGCGCGCGGAAGCCGTCACCATCGGCATCGAGGAAGGGATCGTTGAAGTATTGACCGCCGAGATCGATCCATTCGGCAACAACACGCTTCTCGGCCGCGTTCATCATGGCGGAATGGTCGACCGTCGGAGGTACCGTCAGAGTCTGCTGCGCACGCAGCTCGCTCTCTGCCAGCTTCTCCATCAGGTGTGCCGCGCGGGAGCCCTCGCTGGCGCTGCCCGTACTGACCAGCGGCGCCTCGCGGACGACCTCGATCTCGCCGTCCTCGTCCACCCGCAACTGGGGCAGACCGGTTTCGGGATCGATGACGGGATCACCCATCATCAGCTCTTCATATGACACCAGCCGACCTGTACCTGCCACGGTATCCCGGAGGTCCAGGCCTCTTGACACGGGGTCGTCAGGATCGTTGTTGTCGTGACAGTTGATGCAGGTCGCCTCGCCGCGATCGGCCAGCCAAAGGAGCTGCACGTGGTCGGGATAATTGATGATGCCGTCGATCGGAGCCTCGACCCCGGTCGGCAGGCCTTCGTAGGTGATCTCCAGGTCCGGGTCCGGGGCTCGTCCCGCAGCCACCGGATCGGTCCACACGTCAGAGAAACTCATGTCGGTCTCGAGATCCATGACCGCGGAGTCCATGCGTGTGCGGGTCTCGGCCATGGATTCGCCGGATTCTGCGGCAAGCAGCGTATTGGGGTGGTATCCGGCTATGGGTGCGGTGTTCAGCGCGCTGCCGCGTCGGGGCGAGTGACAGCCATTGCAGGTTCGGGTCTCGCCCGGGCGCACCTGGATCCAGTTGGTGTGGACCTGGATGGCACGGCCTTCCGAGTCGACGACCGAAAGACCCAGCGGCGTGTCTGCAGGTACGCGGATGCGGAACGAACCATCCGGCTCGACCTCCGTATAGCCGACGATCTGTTGCATCTCCATATCGGTCTCGCCGATCGCTTCGCGGGACAGGCCGCGCGGCGTCGGTACCGCCTCCACGACCCTAAGGAACCGGCCCGGTCGCTCGGTGGCGCTCGTCAGCGCGGGGTCTTTCAGGGTCGCCAGATCCGCGACCTGACTGCGGTCATCGTCCGGCGGCGGCGCCGTCATCGGGATCGTCTCGCCCTCCACCAGCATGCGCGGCCCCATCAGACCGAGACCATCGGTGTCATAGACGCTCTTGACGTTCAGCACGCCGAGGCCCTGGGCGGCCAGGTCGGCATCCAGAGGCTTGTCGGCGATCGTATTGGGAACCGGCCGCGGCGCGATCGCCACGGCGTCGGTGTAGGCGAAGCCCTCTTCCGGTAGTGCAACGGGACGCAGGGTCTGGGCGTCCAGGTCGAACATGTAGACACCGTAGAGTGGCGGTCCCTCGACCTCCATCACCTCGCCGGTCAGCGGGTTGACCTCTTCCTCAGGCCGGAACGGCGACCAGCTCACCAGCGCCCGATTGGTACCGTCCCACAGCGGATACGGCGTGGTGTAACGGCCAAATTCACTATTGCCGCGGCCGAAATCGATGTCGAACAAAGTCACCTTCTGCTGTCCGACTGCACCGGCCGGCGCGTCGGCGGCGGGCTGGTTGAACTCCGAGAAGTTGCGTATGTCGATCGCCATCACCGCGCCGCCCTCGAAAGTGCCGGACAGCGGCATCAGCGATGTCATGACTCGGCCGTCGGGCATCTCGCGCGGGTGCAGATAAGAGTTGCCCGGACTGAACGCACCGTACTGGACGAAGATGTTGGTTCCGTCCGGGTTGGTGAAGAACAACGGGAAATGATTGTTGTTACCGACATGGTCCCAGCGGGCGAACATGACCTCGCCCGTCGAGAGCACGGTCGGATTGCGGTCATGGCTCTGGTTGAACGAGATCTGCTTGATCTCCGTCCCGTCCGCGTTCATGACATGCAGGAGGATGGCGCGTTCACGTTCGTATTCGTCGAGGTGTGAAAACGGCTCGATGCCCTTCGCCGCCAGCAGTTTTCTCGACTTCTCCTGGCGATTCGAGCTGAAGATGATGCGGCCATCGGGCAGATAGATCGGGTCCACGTCGTCGCCGGCATCCGCCTCGGCGTCATCCGAGACCAGGCGACGCAGTGATTCGGTGGCGAATTCGTACTCCCAGATGTTCCAGCTGCGATCGTCAGGACCGCGCATTGAGAACACCAGCCTCGTGCCGTCGTAGGAGACTTCCGGGTCGGAGACGTCGCCCTGACCCTTGGTGTACCCGGCGGTGATGTTCTTCAGTTCCGCGCTCGGAGAGGACAGATCCTGCATCAGCAGATCACCGCCCGCCTCGAACCGGATACCGTCGGTGGGATTGCCTACGGCTTCAACGCCGCGCTTGGCGAATACGATTGGGAAGTCGCCTTCGACAACGACAGCTTGACCGGACGTCTGACCACCGCCACTGCCACCGCCGCAAGCGGATAGCAGGAGCGCGGCGCAGACCGCGGTCGCGATTGACGCGAATCTCAGAATTGTGCGGAACATGGTTCGACCCTCGCTTGGTAACCCAGCAACGCATCTGTCGGCGACAGATGCAGAGATAGGGCCAAAGCCACGGTCGAGGAGGTCGAACCGTCCGCAGAATTTAACAACCGGAAGAAAGGCCGGTAGGAACCGGGAAAACCGGAAAGGCCCGTCGAGTCGTCATTCTGGCAACCCCGCTATCTTAGGAATATCCCGTAGACCGGTGGCTTTGCGTCCCCGCCTTTCAGCGGGTTTGCCCTTATCAGCGAGCGTAGGCTTGCACATCGCCGTCAAGCCTGTCAACGACAAATTTATGGAAGTGCGACGTAGCAACTATTTGATTTTGCTGAATTTTACATAACGACGACCAGTAAGCGGTGTGCGCGTACTACCCGTTCGGCATCCGAAAAATTCAGGCAATTCACACGCTTGCCCATCTGCCGCGACTACGCCATGCTTCACCGGACGGGAGAAACATGACAGATCCCGAGCCTGCGCTCGTCTCCTTCAAGCAACAACGAAAAATGGCAGAAGTCCGCAAACTCACTTTCTTCATCTCCTCTCCGGGAGACGTGTACGAAGAGCGAACGCTGGCGCAGCGGGTCATGGACCGGTTGCAGAGCGAGTTTGCCGGCCGGGCCGTGCTCGAACCCGTGTTCTGGGAACACGAACCGCTGCTTGCGACCGATACCTTTCAGACCCAGATTTCCAAGCCGGCCGACTCGGACGTCATGGTCGCCATCCTGTGGTCACGCCTGGGCACCCGTCTTCCCAAAGACTTCACGCGGGAAGACGGCTCGCGTTACGACTCCGGCACGGAATTCGAATTCGAGGATGCGGTGCGCGGTTTCCGCGAAAACGGCAAGCCGCAGCTTCTGGTCTACCGCAAGATGGCCAAGGCCTCGGTCCAGCTGGATGACGAAGATGCATTGATGGACCGCATCGATCAGAAGAAAAAGCTCGACAAATTCATCAATCGCTGGTTCCACGACACCGAGGAAGGCACCCTCAAGGCGGCCTTCCATCCCTTCGAATCGGCCAGCGAGTTCGAGCTCGTCCTCGAGCGCCATCTCCGCAAGGTCATACAGAAAGCACTGCCTGAATCCGCCGGCGCCGAAGCCGCCGCTACCGCGGTCTGGAAACAGGGTTCCCCGTTCCGTGGATTGCAGACCTTCGACTTCGAACATGCGCCGATCTTCTTCGGCCGCACCAAGGCCATCGGCGATGTGCTCGACGCGCTACGCCGCCAGGCGACGGAAGGCCGTGCCTTCGTGCTGATGCTCGGCATGAGCGGTGGCGGTAAGTCATCCCTCGCCCGCGCCGGCGTCATGCCGATGCTGACCCAGCCGGGGGTCATCGAGGGCGTGGGCATGTGGCGCCGTGCCATCTATCGGCCGAGTGACGTCCGTGGCGACCTGTTCCTGGGTCTGGCGACTGCTCTGCTGAAAGAACACGGACTGCGATTGCCCGACATGACGCCGGAAGAGATGGGCGAGGTACTCAAGCAGTCTCCGACGGCCGCGCTGGCCCTGATCAAGACCTCGCTGGCGCAGGACGCCACCGATCTGGCTCAACGAGGCCAGGGTGGCAAAAAACCGATCGCGAGGCTTGCGCTACTGGTCGACCAGATGGAGGAGATATTCACCCAGGACTGGGTGACGGACCATGATCGCGAGAAATTCATCGAATGCCTGGACAAACTGGCCCGCTCGGGCCGCGTCTGGGTCGTTAGCACCTTCCGCAGCGATCTCTATCCACGCTGCACCAAGCTGCCCAAGCTGGTCGAGCTGAAGGAAGGGTCAGGCCAGTACGACCTGATGCCACCGACCGCAACCGAGATCGGCCAGATGGTGCGGCTCCCCACCCGCGCCGCCGGATTGCGCTTCGAGGAGGACCCCTCCTCCAACGAGCGACTCGACGACATGCTCCGAGACGCCGCTGCGGCCCGCCCCGAGCTGCTGCCGCTGCTGCAGTTCACGCTGCAGGAACTCTACGATCGCCGCCGCGATGACGGCACCCTGACGCTGGAGGCTTACCACGAACTGGGCGGTGTCGAGGGCTCGCTCGCCAAGCGGGCCGAGAACGTATTCGAGGAATCGCCCGGCGAAGTGCAGCAGGCCCTGCCGAAAGTGCTCGAGAAACTGGTGCATGTGCGCAGCGGCGCCCAGGAGGCCATCGGGCGGCGCCGTGCCCACCTGGAAGACTTCGACAATCCGGAGCAGAAACAGCTGGTCGAGGCCTTCATCGAGGCGCGTCTGTTCGTAACCGAACTGGACGAGGACGTGGCCGCGGTCATGGTGACCCACGAGGCATTGCTGTGGCACTGGCCGCGCGTGCAGGAGTGGGTCGAGCAGAACCGCGAAAATCTGCGCGTCCACAGTCGCGTGAGCGCCGCCGCGGAACGCTGGCTGAAGGACAACCGCAACGCCGACCTGCTGCTACCAACCGGGAAACCCCTCGAGGAAGGCAAGAGCCTCATCGAGATCGAGGCGACCCTGAATACCTATGAGAAAGCGTTTATCGACGCCTCGATAGGCGCCGAGCGTAAGCGCCAGAACATCAAGCGAGCTGTCGTCGCCATGCTGGCCGTATTGGCCGTCACCGCCACCGGCAGCGCCGTCGTCGCCACGCAGCAGAGGAAGGTTGCGGAGGAGCAGCGAGCCCGGGCGGAAGTAGAGGCAACGACCGCGAGGAGGACCTCGGATTTTATCGTGGGTCTTTTCGAGGTCTCGGATCCTTCCGAAGCGAGAGGCAATGAGATCCTGGCGCGGGAGATTCTCGACGCCGGCGCCGGACGTATCGATACGGAACTGGCGGACGAGCCGGAGATACAGGCGAAGCTGATGGACACCATCGGCAAGGTCTATACCAGCCTCGGACTGTTCAATGAGGCGGCACCGTTGCTGCAGCGATCCGTGGATCAGCGCCGCAACCTCGAAGTAGCCGACAGCGAGATCGCCGACAGCCTCGACAACCTCGGCGAAGTCCTTGCACTGAAATCGGAACTGGGCGAAGCGGAGGCCGCCTATACCGAGGCGCTGGAGAAACGCCGCGCGATCCACGGGGAACTCCACCCTCTGGTGGCGGAGACCCTCACGGGCCTGGCCTACGTAAAGAGTCTCAAGGGCGAGTTCCCCGAGGCAGAGCTCTTGCTGCGTCAGGCACTCGACATGCGCCGCCAGATCCTCGGCGGAGAGAACGAGGCAGTGGCGGAGAATCTCGAGGAACTGGGTCTGGCACTATTCGACCAGGGTGAGTACGAGTCCGCCGATCAACTCCTGAGCCAGGCACTCGACATGCGACGCGACTTGCTCGGATCGGACCCACATCCGGACGTGGCCGAGAACATCAACAACCTCGCACTGGTCGCCTACAGCCAGGGCCGCTCGGAAGACGCTCAG
The DNA here is from genome assembly GCA_937924335.1 of uncultured Gammaproteobacteria bacterium. GTDB lineage: Bacteria > Pseudomonadota > Gammaproteobacteria > Steroidobacterales > XN24 > JAHEFR01. The sequence continues at coordinate 5,566 of CALDWW010000014.1, read as the reverse complement.
GAGCTGTTCCGCGAAGCGCTCAATATGAAGCGCGAGATGCTGGACGAGTCGCACCCCGAGATCGCCATCGGCATGAACAATCTTGCCATCCTGCTGCATGACAACGGCAACCTTGAAGCCGCCGAACAGATGTACATGGAGGTGGTCGAGATACAGCGGCGCGTGCTCGGTGAGAGTCATCCCGAGGTTGCGGTCACCACGATCAATCTCGGCTCGGTACTCAATGATCAGGACCGCCGGGACGAGGCGATCCTCCTGGCTCGCGAGGCGCTGGAGATCCGGCGGGCCGCCTATGATACCGACCATCCAGAAGTCGCCAAGGGGATGATGACGCTGGCCCAGTGGCTGGAGCAGAACGGCGAAGCCGAGGAAGCAGAGACGCTGCTGCGTGGCGCCCTGGAGATGCGCATGCGGCTGCTGGACGAGAACCATCCGGACGTCCTCATGAGTCGGGTCGTTCTCGGCAACCTCCTCGCGGATCAGGGTCGTTTCGACGACGCCTGCGAACTCGGTGCCGGCACCCCGGGGCTGCTGGCCGAACCGCTGGGTGAGGATCATTGGCGCGTCGCAGTGGCTCGCAGCCTGGTCGGCGCCTGCCTGGCGGCCGCCGGTGACAACGCCGCGGCCGAAACTGAACTCCTCGCCAGTCTTGAGCGACTCGACGTCGACTCCGGGCCACGCGTCGCCTTTAAGAAACAGACACTTAGACGCCTTATACAGCTCTACAGCGATATGGACCGCCCCTCGGACATGGAGAAATACCGGCTCATGCTGACCTCCTCAGAGGCCCCGTAGCCACATTAAGATTCTTTTACATAAGCCTTCCGCCGGTGGCACTGATGACCTCCGCAGGCTAGACTGAGCGTCGTTAATCACCGCTTCTGGGGGGAGGCGACCATCATGACGTTCAAAGTCTCCGGACATCGTCCGGCATATCGCATTTGCATCTCTATTTTCCTTACCGGCCTCATGCTTGCAGGATCTGCCGGAGCCGCAGACATCACCAATGTCGTCGGCGGCAATTCTGCCAGCAACGAACTGCTCGGCCTGGACTTCGATGCCCAGATTGCAACCGTGCTGAATGACGACAAGAACACGCGAGTTAGCCTGAAGTCTTTCGATTTCTTCGACGATCTGTGTAAAGGACGCCTTGATGTGGTGGCGGCGGACACGAACCCGGGTGAAGTCATTCTTTACGAAAACGGCTTCGGCACAAGTTCGACGGTCTGCAGCGGGGCCGGCTGCCCGAGCCGACCGGACGGCATTTCCCTGAGCGACAAGCGCGTGATGGCCGTGGCGGATACGGGCCAGGGTGGCGATAGCACGCCGTCTGTCTGGTTCTTCCCGCCGGAGCATTCTGCCGAAGCAACCAGCTGCGACGATGGCGACGGCTTCGGACCGTTCTCCGCGCCAGCCTCCACTGGCCAGCTCCGAGTCTGCGACGGCAGCTCATGCGATCCGGTTACCGGCGTTCTCGACACGGAATTCGTCAGCGTACCCGGCGGTGGATTGCGTCCGGGTGACCTCGTGTTTATTTCGGCGAATCCCACCACGATCGCCCGGCTGACCAGTGACCAGGTCGACCAGTTACTTGCCGGTGGCTCGGCAAGCTCGACCGACGCGCAGATACTTGCGAACTTGTCTGAACTGGGTGGGGTCGACCCTGCGGCTCTGGCATTCATACCCAACACCGCAGCCGTCGGTAACGCGACGGTCAGCGAGAGCGAAGATCTCTTGGTGGCCGGCGTCAATGGGCTGATCGGCAAGCTGCGCTTCCTCTCGGTCGGTGGCATCCCGACCATCAGCGAATTGGTACCGAACTATCTCGGCGTCGATCTTGGAAACGGCCCCCTCGGCATCGCCGCGGGCATCGTCGACCGGGAGACTTTTATTGTGGTCGCCGTCCGCAACGGCGGTTCCTTCCTCAAAGTGCCCCTGGAGGACATTGGCGTCGGCGCCCCTGACCTGGAGCCTGTGTCCCCACCCTGGTCGGAGATCACCAGTGGTATCCAGAACCCGCAGGGCGTGGCCATCAATACCAAGGCAGTAGCCGCCGAGAATTGTGACACCAACAACCAAGATCCAAACAACATCGGCTGCAACGTGCGCAACACGCTCGATCTGCTCTACACGCAGAATATCGTGCTTTGCACCGGGACAAATGATCCTCCTGACTGCGTGCCCAACGACACGATCCTGGCCAACATCCAGGTCGTTGAGGACCCGAGGAATAGCGCTCGCGACATTTCGTTCTCGGACCTCGGGCTGGACGGCGGCTATGTCGTCCCCGCGGCCTGCCAGGGGCTGGAGCTCGCGGATGACGGCATCAGCGTCCTCGTAGTCGCCGACATCACCAAGCAGTTCCCGATCGAGCCGGGCGACTATGTCCAGGTGATCGAACGGGTCGAGCAGATCCTGCCGCAGCTGGCCGCGTGCGATGTTGTCGGCACCCGGGTCTTCTACCGGCCAGTGCTATCTTTCGGCCAGCCCGAGGGCAACGCGTTGCACGACATCACCGTCGATTGTGACAACCCGTCCCGATCTATCGGCCGGGATAATTCGCCGCTGGTTTTCTGCGCCGATGCGTTCTTTGACCCGAATAGAAACGGCGCACCCAAGGGCCGGGCCGCGAAGGGCATCGCGAGCGAAACAGCCCAGCGTCTCGACTATCTCGAAGATACGATCAACGCGTTGTCGGACTCTGCCATCACCAGCCTGAAAGCAGACCTGCTTGATTTCGTTGATGCAGCCAGAGGCTTTATCAAGAAGAAGAAATTCGTCGAGATATCGGCGCAGATGGACGCTGGGGCCGAGTACGTGTACAGCAACAAGATTGCCTTCGAAGCCGTGGCACCCCTTCCCGCTGGTCCGGACGCTACCGCCTATGGCGACCTGTTGGGACGCTTCCTGTCATTGGCTTTCTTCAGTTTCGAGACGGCGACCGGTGGCGACTACTGTGCGCCGGACGTGGGCCTCTCGGGGATTCCCTGCCAGGCTCCGTAATACAGCCACACCGCGATCGACCTTTTGACGCCGCCTCCATCACGGAGGCGGCGTTTTTCATTCTGGCCTAGAATGCTTCCCTCGGAGAGCAACCGCCTGGTCAGATGAACGACGCCTCAGCAACATGGCAGGACAAGGCTACGGATTCGCCGGCCGCGCGACCGGAACCCGTCCCGCTCGTCATCGGTGTCACCGGTCACCGCGACCTGGTGGAGTCCGAAATCCCCGGTCTTGAGAAGATGGTCCGCGGTTTCCTGCTGACGATGCAGGGACGCTTCCCCGACCTGCCCCTGGTCGTGATGACGCCGCTATCCGAAGGCGCCGACCGGCTGGTGGCCCGGATCGCCAAGGACATGGGCATCCCCCTGATGGTACCCCTGCCGATGCCACGGGCTCTGTACCTGGAGGACTTCGAGACAGAAGCATCGCGAAACGAATTCCGGTCCCTCTGTGAAGGCGCCGAGGTCTATGAACTCGGCGTAGTTGATGGCGAGAGCATCGAGACTATCCTCGAGCCAGGCCACGCCCGTAATCTGCAGTACGCGCAGATGGGCGTCTACATCTGCGCCCACTGTCACCTGCTGCTCGCGCTATGGGACGGCAAGCCTTCCGAACTGGTGGGCGGCACGGCCAACGTCATCCAGTTCCACCAGTGGGACATCATGCCGGGCTTCACCGGCGACAACACGAGCATGCGCCAGATCCTCGCCGACGACGAGAGCGACCTGGTGTATCACATCGCCTGCTCTCGCGAGCGCCCCGACGGCGCCCCGGCCGAGCCGCTGCAACCCCTGCAGGCCGACTGGTTCACCACCGACGCCGATACGCCGCGCACCGCTGAACTGCCGCCGCAGTATGTGGAGATCTTTCATCGGACCGCACAGTTCAACGAGGATGCGGTGCGTCACGCCGACGACATCGATGAAGGCTCATGGCCACTGTTGCCTGACGACGCTCCGCCCGACCTGGTGCAGGCGACATCGGACATCGACCGGATGTTCCGCATCGCCGACTTCCTGGCCATCCACTACCAGACCCGCGTCACCCTGGCACTGCGGATGATCTACAGCTTCGCCGTCCTGATGGGGCTGGCGTTCATCGCCTATACCGACGTGCCCAATGCGGAATTCATGGTCTACGCCTTCCTGGGCCTGTTCGCGCTCGGCTACGTCATCTCCATACTGGCCAATCGTGGCGCCTGGCACCGCAAGTATCTCGACTACCGGGCGCTGGCCGAGGGGCTTCGGGTGCAGTTCTACTGGGCTGCGGCCGGCGTCATGGGAGAACGGCACAGCAAGTACGCCCACGACAATTTCCTGCAGAAACAGGACGTCGAACTCGGCTGGATACGCAACGTCATGCGGGTCGCGGGACACGGCGGCGTGGACCGCATGACCGGACCGCCGGCCACCGGCTTGTCGTTCGCGGTCAGCGAATGGGTCGGTGGCGAACCGGACGGCCCTGAAGGGCAGCTCGGCTACTACACGCGCAAGATCGACGAACGCATCCGCTACACGAAGATCACCGCCAACATCGGCATGGCGTGTCTCTGGAGCGGCATGGCGGTCACGATCGCTCTGGCGATCGGCAGCGACCGGATGGGCGACACGGTCTCCGGCACCCTGATCGTCCTGATGGGCATCCTGCCGCTGATCGCGGCGGTCCGCGAAGCCTATGCCCAGAAGCGCGCGGAGAAGGAACTGATCAAGCAATACGTGTTCATGTCACGCATCTTCCGCAACGCCCGCCGCAAGCTGGATGAGGCCGACGACGATACGCGCAGGAGACAGATCCTTCGTGCCCTCGGCCACGCGTCGCTGGACGAACACGCCGAGTGGATCCTGATCCATCGCGACCGGCCGCTGGAGCACGGGTCGTTGTAACAGGCCAATAGACAGGGCACTCCATCTCAAACTGCATGTCTGATAAGAGTGAAAGACTGGCCTCTTCTCGGGGAACGCTTATGAACTCGACGACACTGACACGAGCCCTAACGGTGCTCCTCGTATCGATCACGCTCGGGGCAACGGCTTCACTCGCCGCCTCGCCGCAACCGTTCATGACGGGCGCGCAGTGGATCGGACTTTACGAGAGCGGCGAGCCCGGCAAGGAAGCGGCTGCAGCCTATGTGGCCGGCTACGTGGACGGCATCCACGCCGCCGAAGCAACGGCCCGCAAGAAACGCTTCTGCGTTCCTGACGACGTCACGGAAATCGAACTCGCCGACGTGGTAGCAAAGTATCTCGCCGGCAAGTCCGTATTCCGCCAGATGGGCGCGCCGTTTGTCATCGACGCGGCGTTGAAGGATGTTTATCGGTGCTGAGGTTTGCGGTTGCTCTATCTGGGAATAATCCTTGGATCCAGCGATTGCCCATCGAAGTGAATCGTAAACTTATTGTTCGGCTTGCCGCTCGGGTTGGCGTTCCTGCGAAGCGAAATCACGTGTTCTCCCTGCTGTTGCTCTGACTGGATCCAGTTTGGCCCCGGGTTGTTGATCAAACCAACATCTACCGCTAGCCAACCTGGAATTCCTCCTGCAAATTCAACCTGCAAGGTATTGGCA
>CALDWW010000013.1 GCA_937924335.1 uncultured Gammaproteobacteria bacterium | reverse complement strand
TCGGATGATGCCGGCGTCCGCTAGCAGCTGGACATCATGTCTAAGGATCAGGTCGCCCGGCGGCGCCCAAGGATCCGCCAGCGACACGGACGAGATCAGAATCCCGATCAGCAGGGAAAACACATGCTTGCGATAAGTCATTGATAAGCCGGTCATTTTAATTACTACCCGGCGCGGATCCCAACGCTTCCGACCAGTCCCCGCCGCCAACCCCGGCATGATACGGACCAAGCGTGCCCACAGGCAACTTGAGAACCGGAAACTTGTGATGCCGGCGGCGACGTACGCATCGAACCATGCGCGATCGCAGGCTCATGCGGCAAGGCGGGTCTTCCTCTCTAGACTGCCGATTGGAGCTCCCGGGCGAGCTTCTTGCCCAGTTCCACCCCCCACTGATCAAAGGAGTCGATGCCCCAGATCGCGCCTTCCGTAAACACCTTGTGCTCATAGAGCGCTACCAGTTTGCCCAGGGTTTCCGGATCCAGTCGCCTGAATCGAATCAGGCTGCTTGGCCGGTTACCCCGATGAACCTTGTGGATGGCCAGGGCGCGGATTTCCTTTTTGCTCAGGCCGCGAGACTCGAGCTCCGCACGCACCTCCGCGGCCGTCTGACCGAAGGCCAACGCCTGCGCCTGCGCCTGCATGTTGATCAGTCCCAGGCTGTGCTGCTCCTTGAAGCGGCTCGATCCCTCGTCGGGGGCGATGAAATCCACGGGCACGAAGCGAGTCCCCTGGTGGAGCAGTTGATAGAAAGAGTGTTGGGCATTGTTGCCCGCTTCGCCCCAGAGAATGGTCCCACTGGGAACCCGAAGGGCCCGACCGTCCTTCCGCACGCTTTTGCCGTTGCTCTCCATGTGCAGCTGCTGCAGGAATGCCGGGAAACGACTCAGGCGGGCGTCATAGGGCAGCACGGCCTGACTGCTGGCGCCAAGGAAATCGTTGTACCAGACCGACAACAGTGCCAGCAGCATGGGCAGGTTCTGATCCGCAGGCGCCTCACGGAAGTGCCTGTCCATGGCCCGCCCGCCTGCCAGGAAGGCGCGGAAGTTATCGATGCCCAGACCCAGCGCCATGGAGAGGCCTACCGCCGACCATATCGAGTACCTGCCGCCCACCCAGTCCCAGAAACCGAATCGATAGTCCGGATGGATGCCGAAGTCGTCCATCGCCTCATGGTTGGTGGAAACGGCCGCAAAGTTTCTTGCCACGGCCTCCTCACCGACGGTCTCTGCCAACCACGTCCTGGCTGCCCGGGCGTTGGTCAGTGTTTCCTGGGTCGTGAAGGTCTTTGAGCAGATCACGAAAAGCGTGGCGCGGGGATTCACCTGCTCCAGCACATCGGCGAGCTGGGTGCCATCGACATTGGAGACGGTATGCACCCGGATGCTGCGCACGCGATGGTGATGCAGCGCCTTCAGCGCCATCTCGATGCCGAGATCGGATCCGCCGATGCCGATGTTCACGACGTCCGTGAAAGACAATCGACTGCCGTAGCCGCGGATCTCGCCTGAGTGGACGCCCTTGACGAACCGCTCCATCCGGTCAAGAACCTCGTGGACATCGGCGGTGCAATCCTGGTCGCCATCCCGGAAGCGATCGCGTCGGCCCGCCCGGAGAGCCACGTGGAGCACGGCCCGATCCTCGGTCGTGTTGATGTGCTCGCCGGCGAACATGCGGTCCCGCAAGTCTCCGACACCGGCCTCTCTCGCCAGCCGGGTCAGGAGCCGGACGGTCTTGCGGGTCGCGAGGTGACGCGAATAGTCGAGCCGGATGCCGCAGGCTTCGGCCGAGAAACGATCAGCGCGATTGCGGCTCTTGGCGAACAGTTCGCGCAGACTCTTCTTCGAGACTTCCTTCTGGTGTGCTCTGAGAGACTTCCAGGCCCCCAGCTTCTCAGGCGCCTTGCTCTTCTCGGTCATGCTGTCCACCCCGTATTGATCAGGTGGAATAATACTCCAGATACCAGTCGACGAAGCGTTTCACGCCCTCTTCCACAGGGACTTCAGGGCGGTATCCGACATCCCGGGCCAGGTCCTCGACATCGGCCCAGGTATCCGGCACGTCGCCGGGCTGCAGCGGCAGCATGTTCTTCTCCGCCTCCCGGCCGAGGTGCTCCTCGAGCAGGCCGATGTATTTCATCAGATCGACGGGACGGGAATTGCCGATATTGTAGAGCCGGTAGGGTGCCTTGCTGGTCCCCGGGTCGGGACTGTCACTGTCCCAGTCGGCATTGGGGGTGGCGACGGTGTCCGTGGCGGCGATGATACCGGCGACGATGTCGTCGATGTAGGTGAAATCACGCTTGTGGTGACCGTAATTGAAGACGTCGATGGGCTTACCGTCCAGTATGTTCTTGGCGAACAGGAACAAAGCCATGTCAGGCCGGCCCCAGGGTCCGTAGACGGTAAAGAACCGCAGCCCGGTGGTCGGCAGATCGTACAGGCTGGCGTATGTGTGTGACATCAGCTCGTTGGCTTTCTTGGTCGCGGCGTAAAAAGAAAGCGGATGGTCGACGTTCTGATGAACGGAGAACGGCATGTTCGTGTTGGCGCCGTACACGGAACTGGTGGACGCATACACCAGGTGTTCCACATCGTTGTGTCGGCAGCCCTCCAGGACGTTGGCATGCCCGACCACGTTGCTGTCCACGTAGGCCAACGGATTTTCGATGGAATAGCGGACACCGGCCTGGGCGCCCAGGTGGATCACTCTGTGGAAGCGCTCCCGGGCAAACAAGTCGGTCATGCCCTGGCGATCTTCCAGGTCGAGCTTGACGAAGTCCCAGTTGGACCGGCCGTCGAACTGGGCGATGCGGGCCTTCTTCAGGTTGACGTCATAGTAGTTGTTCAGGTTATCCAGCCCCACGACCTCGTCGCCACGTTCCAGCAGTGCGCGGGCGGTGTGGTAGCCGATGAAACCTGCGGCACCGGTAACGAGGATTTTCATTTGAAAGTCAGTCCTTGCCCGTCGGGCTGATCTACAGGCGGCCGTCTACCTCGGCGGCAGGCAGCATCTGTTTCACATCATATAAGACATGGGGCTCTCGCCCCAGCGCATGGATCCGGCCGGCTCCCAACCTGGCATACTGCCGGTGGGCCACGGCGAGGATGACGGCATCGTAGGTGCCGTCTATGAGCTCGGGCACCAGATTGATTCCGTATTCCTTAAGAGCCTCGTCCGTATCTACCCAGGGATCATGAACATCGACATCGGCGCCCAGGTCTCGCAGCTCCCGAATGACGTCCACGACCTTGGTATTACGAAGATCCGGACAATTTTCCTTGAATGTAAGTCCTAGCATGAGGATGCGGCTGCCGGCAACATGGATACGCTTGCGCATCATCAGCCGGGCCACCTGGTCGGCCACATACAGGCCCATGTTGTCATTGATCCTCCGACCGGCAAGGATCATGGCGGGATGGTAGCCAATTTCCTGGCTCTTGTGGGTCAGGTAGTAAGGATCGACACCGATGCAGTGCCCGCCGACCAGGCCCGGACTGAACGGCAGGAAGTTCCATTTGCTGCCCGCCGCTTCGAGGACTTCCTGAGTGTCGATGCCAAGACGCGCAAAGATCATCGCCAGCTCGTTGATCAGAGCGATATTCACATCGCGCTGGGTGTTCTCGATGACTTTCGCAGCCTCGGCGACCCGGATTGACGAGGCGCGATGGGTGCCGGCAGTGACCACGCTGGCGTAGAGCGCGTCCACCAGTTCGGCTGCCTCGGGCGTAGAACCGGCGGTAACTTTTACGATCGTCTCGAAGCGGTGCTCCTTGTCGCCGGGATTGATCCGTTCCGGACTGTAGCCGGCGAAAAAGTCTTCATTGAATTTCAGGCCGGACATCTGTTCCAGGATCGGTACGCAGACCTCTTCCGTCGCCCCGGGATAGACAGTGGACTCGTAGATCACCACGTCACCCCTGGACAGGACCTTGCCAACGGTACGACTTGCGGATTCCAGCGGGCGCAGGTCAGGCACCTTGGCACTGTCGATCGGCGTCGGCACGGTCACGACGTAGACATTACACTTGGCCAGTACGTCCGGGCTGCTGCTGTAGGTGAGCTGGCTGGCAGCCTGCAACTCTTCCGCATCGACCTCGAGGGTGCTGTCGCGACCAGCTTCGAGCTCGGCGATCCTGGCTTCATCAATATCGAAGCCGGTGGTTGGTAGTGTGCGCCCGAACGTAACCGCCAGAGGCAATCCGACATAACCCAGCCCGACTACACCGATGCGAGCATCCTTCAGGGTCAGCATATCTAAAGAGTCCTTAAATATTAGTAGTTTGTGAGGGCCTGACCGATGTTCAGAGACACCGGTCACTTGTGAATCGCACCGAAGTCTAGCGGTTTTCCCACCCCGCCACTATGACGGTCGTCACGTCCATGATGAAGCATTTCCCTTTAACGCGATTTCCATACCCGGAGACAGATCGATGACACGGCCCAAGCGCTGCATCTTGCGTCTCGCAGAACCAGTGCCGGATGCTCGCAAGCTTCTGATAGTATTCATGACCGGATCAGAAACGCGAATATCAAGGAGGAGCGGTATCCGATGATCCGCTATGTGAGTCTCGCGCTGGTGCTGATGGGGATCTGGCTGCTGCTTTCCGGCCACTACGATCCGCTGCTCATCAGTCTGGGCGTCGTTTCCGTTGTTGTGACGGTCTGGATAGCAGCCAGGCTCAATGTCGTCGATCACGAGGGCCACCCGATACACATCGTCCTGAGATTGCTCACCTACTTCCCCTGGCTGTTCTGGGAGATCATCAAGTCGAACGTGGATGTGGCCCGCCGTGTCCTCAGCCCGTCCCTGCCCATCAGCCCGCAGGTATTTTCTGTGCCAGCCAGTCAGAAAACCGATGTAGGCAGGACGATCTACGCGAACTCCATCACCCTGACGCCGGGTACGGTCACGATCGACGTGCGTGGCAGCCAGGTTGAGGTCCATGCATTGACTACCGAATCTGCCGATGGAGTGAAGACCGGCAGGATGGACGCCCGGGTCACGCGGTTCGAAGGAGAATCCTGATGTACACTGCCGCGGGGCTCGCCATCCTTATCACCATGGTGCTGGCCATCACACGCACCCTCCTGGGTCCGACCGTCTATGACCGAATCCTGGCGGTGAACATGTTCGGCACCAAGACAGTGCTGATCATCGCCGTGATCGCATTCATGAGCGGCCGTACCGACCTGCTGGACATTGCCCTGGCCTACGCGCTGATCAACTTCATCGGCATTGTTGCGGTGCTGAAGTTCTTCGAATACGGGGAGTTCAGTCGCGGCGGGCGGGGTCGCCCATGATGGAATCGGTACTTGATCTGCTGAGCTGGGCCCTGATCGTTATCGGTGGCGCGTTCGGAATTATTGGCGGCGTCGGTATCGTGCGCCTGCCGACATTTTTTACCCGGATCCACGCCGCCGGAATGGCCGAGACCATGTGCGTACCGCCGATCCTGCTCGCAATGATGCTCCAGTCCGGCTGGTCCCTGGTCACCTTCAAGCTCGCGGTGATCCTGGGGTTCCTGTTTCTCACCAGCCCGGCCGCATCACATGCCTTGGCCAAAGCCGCACTGCACGGTGGTGTCTCCCCTCACGACGAGGATATCGGTCGCTCGTGAACCTCGATAGCGTCATCGACATCCTGCTGCTGGCGTTCATGGCCGTGATCGCCATCGCCATCGTTCGAATCCGGGATCTGTTCGGCATCGCCATGCTGTTCAGTATTTTCAGCCTGCTGTCGGCCGGTGTCTTCACCGTCATGGACGCTGCCGACGTGGCCTTCACGGAAGCTGCGGTTGGGGCCGGCATCTCGACAATCCTGATGCTCGCCACGCTGACCCGTACTGCCCGAAAGGAGAAGCCCAGCAACTCCAAGAATCCTGCGGTCGCGCTGATCGTCGTGTTCGTGACCGGGGCGCTTCTGGTGTTCGGCACCAGCGACCTGCCCCGTTTCGGCGATCCCCAGGCGCCTGTCCATCAGCACGTGGCGCCTCGTTACATCGAGGAATCGCCGAAAGAGATCGGCATCCCGAATATGGTGACGTCTGTACTGGCCAGTTATCGCGGCTACGACACCCTGGGCGAGACGACGGTGATATTTACCGCCGGCATCGCGGTGATGGCTTTGTTGGGGATGCGCCGATCGCGACGGCGAGAGGACGACGAGGAAATCGACTGATGTTGCATCACACCGTCCTCAGGGTCGTAGCCAAGCTGCTCGTGCCAGTCATTCTGTTGTTTGCCTTTTACGTCCAGTTCCATGGCGATTACAGCCCGGGAGGCGGATTTCAGGCGGGCGTCATCTTCGCGGCCGGCATCATCCTCTACGCGCTGATATTTGGCCTCGACGACACCATGCAGGCGGTGCCGCCTGGCGTCCTCAAGATACTTTCTGCATCGGGCGTGCTGCTCTACGCGGGTGTGGGGATAGAGACGCTGCTGCTGGGCGGGAACTATCTGGACTACGATTTTCTGGCCCACGAACCCACCCATGGCCAGCACCTCGGGATATTCCTGGTCGAACTCGGCGTCGGTGTCACGGTCGCCTCGACCATGCTGCTCCTGTACTACGCCTTCGCAGGGCGGGAGCAGGGGCAGTGAGATTCCTGCAACTCTACAACTATGAGATCGCGATATTTCTGGCGATGGTCGGGCTGTACATCGTCGTCTCCAGCGGCAACCTCGTGAAGAAGATCGCGGGTCTGTCGATGTTCCAGATCTCAGTGTTCATCCTGTATATCAGCATGGGCGTCGTTGAGGGCGGAACCGTGCCCATTCTCATAGAGGGCGTCCAACGTTACTCGAACCCTCTCCCACACGTGCTGATACTGACAGCCATCGTGGTAGGAGTGGCCACCACGGCGGTGGCTCTGTCCCTGGTAATCAGGATCAATGAGGCCTATGGGACGGCGGAGGAGGATGAGATACACGAGCAGGACGAATCTTTCTGATGCTGAGTGTGCTCGCCAACGATCTGCCCGCATTGCAGGTTGTGGTACCGCTTGTCAGCGCACCCCTGTGCCTGATCCTGGCGCGTTGGCCGCGCATCGTCTGGCTGCTGTGCCTGGCAGCGAGCTGGACCAGCCTGGCGATCGCGATAGAGCTGCTGGACCAGGTCCTCTCCGGCGGCACGATCAGCTACGCGATGGGTGGCTGGGCCGCACCGTGGGGAATCGAATACCGGATCGACGCAGTGAATGCGTATGTGATCCTGATCGTGACCGGTATCGCGTCGGTCGTGATGCCGTATGCCAACCAGAGTGTCGCCAAGGAAATTCCTGCGGACCGGGTGCCGCTTTTCTATGCCCTGCTGATGCTGTGCCTGACCGGCCTGCTGGGCATGACGATCACCGGCGACGCCTTCAATGTGTTCGTATTCCTGGAGATCAGCTCGCTGTCCATGTACGGGCTGATCAGCATGGGACGCGATCGGCGTGCCCTCACGTCCGCGTTCCAGTACCTGGTGATGGGCACGATCGGCGGCACCTTCATACTGGTCGGGATCGGTTTCCTGTACGTGGTGACCGGGACGCTAAACATGGCGGATCTCGCCATGCGGCTGCCGGAGGTCACCCAACTGCGCACCCTGCATACCGGCTTTGCGTTTCTGGTCGTGGGTATCGGCCTTAAGCTGGCCATGTTCCCGTTGCACCTGTGGCTGCCGAATGCGTACGCCTATGCCCCCAGCACGGCGACCGCGTTTATCGCCGCCACGGCCACCAAGGTGGCTGTCTATGCGCTGCTTCGGTTCGTATTTACGGTCATCGGCCCGGTCATTGCCTACCAGGATCTGCCGTTCGGTGAGATCGCCAAGGTACTGGCGGTACTCGGCTTGGTGACCGGTAGTTTCGTTGCAATTTTTCAAGAGAACGTCAAGCGGATGCTCGCCTATTCCAGCGTCGCTCAGATCGGCTATATCCTGCTCGGGATAGGCTTGGCGACCGTGATGGGACTAACAGCCAGCATGCTTCACCTGTTCAATCACGCATTGATCAAGGGGGCTCTGTTCATGGCGGTCGGTTGCTTGTTCTACCGCACCCGGTCCGTGCGGCTTGACGATCTGCGGGGCATCGGCCGGAAGATGCCGTGGTCATTCGGAGCATTCGTCATCGCAGGCCTCAGCCTTATCGGTGTGCCGCTGACCGCGGGTTTCGTCAGCAAATGGTACCTGGTACAGGCCTCTCTTGAGGTGGGCCAGTGGCCGTTGGCCGTGTTGGTCCTGGGCGGTTCGCTGTTGGCCATCATCTATATATGGCGGGTAGTCGAGATCGCCTGGTTCGGCAGCCCGTCGACCCGGGCCGCTGAAGCAACAGAAGCCCCGCTCGGCTTGTTGATACCGACCTGGATACTGGTGCTTGCCAACCTGTATTTCGGGACCCATACCGGTCTTACGGTGGGGGTCGCAAATCTCGCAGCTCGCACGCTGGCCGAGGGCCTTAGATGAGCCCCGCCAGCGCCATGCAGCTTGCCGTCGCGTTGCCGGTAGCCGCGAGCGTCCCGATCGTCCTCACAGGTCGGTCTCCCAACCTCCGTGAGTTAGTCACCCTCGTGACCGCGGCGGTGGTTCTGGGCCTGGTTGGATCAACCGTTCCCGACGTTCTCGCTGGCGAACGGCCGGAACTGACATTACTGCAACTGTTGCCGGGGCTGAGTCTGACATTCAGGCTCGAGCCGCTGGGTATGATTTTTGCGCTGGTGGCAAGCTTCCTGTGGCTGGTCACATCGATTTACTCGATCGGTTACATGCGCGGCCATCATGAACAGAACCAGACACGCTTCTATGCCTGCTTCGCGCTGGCCATCGCCAGTGCGCTCGGGGTCGCGTTCGCCGGCAATATGCTCACGCTGTTTGTGGCATACGAATTGCTGTCGCTCTCCACTTACCCGCTGGTAACGCACGCGGGCACCGATGAGGCAAAGCGGGCCGGCCGGCTCTATCTCGGCATCCTGATGGGCACCTCGATCGGATTCATGCTGCTGGCCGTAATGTGGACCTGGCACATCACAGGCTCACTTGATTTCCGGGAAGGGGGACTGCTTGCCGGACAGATCGAGGGACCGGCCGCCGCCGCGCTGCTGGCCCTGTACGTCTTCGGCATCGGCAAGGCAGCAGTCATGCCGTTTCATCGCTGGCTGCCGGCGGCCATGGTCGCCCCGACTCCCGTCAGCGCCCTCCTGCATGCCGTGGCGGTCGTCAAGTCCGGTGTGTTTGCGATTCTCAAAATCTGTGTCTATCTGTTCGGCCTGGATTTTTTAACCAGCACAGGCGCCAGCGACTGGCTGCTGTACTTTGCAGGCGCCACTATCCTGATCGGATCGCTGATCGCGATGCGCCAGGACAACCTGAAGGCGCGGCTGGCCTATTCTACGATCAGCCAATTGTCTTACATCGTGGCAGGCGCCCTGCTTGCCAGCAGCCTCGCAACCACAGGTGCGGCGATGCACATCGCCATGCATGCTTTCGGAAAGATCACCCTGTTCTTCTGCGCCGGCGCGATCCTGGTGGCGGCGCACAAGACCGAGATCAGCCAGATGGATGGCCTCGGGCGCGTCATGCCGCTGACGTTCTCAGCCTTCTTCATCGGCAGTCTCTCCATCATCGGCCTGCCGCCGACGGGCGGCACCTGGAGCAAGTTCTATCTGGCGCTGGGATCTCTGGAAGCCGGGCAGATGTGGATCCTCGTTACATTGATGATCAGCTCAGTCTTGAACATCGCCTATCTCCTGCCGATCCCGATCCGGGCATTCTTCGCTGTGTCTGCGGACTCTGAGTCGCAGGCGATCAAGGAGGCGCCCCTGCCGTGCCTGATCGCCATCGGAGCCAGTACAGCCGGATGCCTCTATCTGTTCTTTGACCCATCCGTCGTCTACGAACTGGCCCGACGCATCGCGGGCGGAGGCTGACGCCGGGGACCAAGCATGAATCAGACTCCCGACAAGAAACGCTATCTCGACGATCCTGAGAACGTGACCCGCTTGTGGCGTCGTTTCGTCCTCGCCTGCGCGCTGGTCGCCGCCATAGACCTGCTCGGCCTGCTCGAGGTCGTCTATCACCGTCATATCGCCTTCTTCGCCGAAGGTCTGCCCGGCTTCTACGCAGCCTGGGGCTTTATCGCCATCGCAGCCCTGATCTTCCTGGCAAAACAGCTCCGTCGCCTGGTCATGCGGCCGGAGGATTACTACCGGGAGCCAGGCGATGCCGACTGAGCTACCGCCGTTCCTGCCGTTTTTGATCGGCGCCCTGCTGACGGCTGTCACACGCGGGCGACTCCGGTCGGCAGTCATGCTGGCGACTCCGGTTGTGGGAGGAATCTGCCTGCTTGGTATCGATTCGGGCGCGCTCCATCAGGTGCAGCTGCTCGGATACACCCTCACCCCGGTGAGGGTCGACGAACTGAGCATGTTGTTCGGGTACCTGTTCCACCTGGGGGCGTTCATCGCGATCCTGTACGCCGTCCACATCAAGGACACGCTCCAGCACGTGGTCGCAATGATCTACGCCGCCAGCGCCCTGGGCGCCGTCTTCGCCGGCGATCTGATCTCTTTCTTCCTGTCCTGGGAGTTACTGACCGTCAGCTCGGTGTTTCTCGTATGGGCGCGGCGCACGCCACAAGCCATCCGTGCCGGGTTCAGGTACCTCATCCTGCAGATCGGATCGGGTGTGACGCTTCTGGCCGGCATCCTGATCCATGTGCACGCCACCGGCGACATCAGCATGGGGCACATAGGTCTGGATACCCCGGGGGGCTGGCTCATCATGCTCGCCCTGGGACTCAAGTGCGGGTTCCCGATGCTGCACATGTGGCTCACCGACGCCTATCCGGAATCTACTCCCACCGGGGCCGTCTTCCTCTGCATGTTCACAACGAAGTGCGCCATCTACGCCCTCACCCGCAGTTTCGCGGGCGCAGATCCGCTGATCTATATCGGCACTGCCATGACGTTCTTCCCAATCTTCTTCGCGGTCATCGAGAACGACCTGCGCCGCGTCCTGGCTTACAGCATGATCAACCAGCTGGGGTTCATGGTCTGCGGCATCGGTCTCGGTACAGCACTTGCGCTGAACGGCGCCGTGTCCCACGCGTTCAACGATGTGCTCTTCAAGGGACTACTGTTCATGGCCATGGGTGCGGTGTTGACCATGACCGGCAGGACGAGAGCCTCCGATCTCGGTGGACTCTACAAGAGCATGCCGCAGACGGCGACCCTGTGCATCATCGGAGCCGCTTCGATCTCCGCGATCCCGCTGTTCTGTGGCTTCGTCAGCAAGTCCATGATCATGCAGTCGGCTCTGAACGAGGGACACATGGTGGTCTGGTTCTTCCTGCTGTTTGCCTCGGTGGGTGTACTCGAGCACGCCGGGATAAAAATCCCGTTCTTCGCATTCTTCGCTCACGACTCCGGACTCAGGCCGCCCGAACCACCCACCAACATGCGCCTGGCCATGCTTATTGCGGCAGTCCTTTGTGTCGTCATCGGCACGGCTCCGGCAACCACTCTCTACCCGTTGCTACCGTTCGCGGCGGAATACCATCCTTACGACGCCACTCACGTTATCACTCAGCTGCAATTGCTCATGTTCGGCGGCCTGGCGGTCTTCTGGATGATGCGCACCGGCCGTTACCCCACTGAGGAGCGAGCGATCAATATCGATGTTGACTGGCTCTACCGCCGTATCCTCCCATCAGGAATATCCAGTGCGGAGAACGTCCTGGAGCCTGCCTGGTCAAGCCTCAAGCGTGGCGCGGCGCGGCCGTTGAATGGGTTGATCGCGCTGTTGTTTCGCTATCACGGACCCCAAGGAACCCTGGCCCGGACGTGGCCTATCGGTAGCATGGTTATCTGGGTGACGGTATTGCTCGCTGTATTCGTGGTGGTCTATTACCTCTGAGCGGCGCGCCCCGGTGACTGGCGGACAGCGAACCCCGCAACGGGTGAGTCTTTCAGGAGTCAAGGTTGCGCCAGACAGACGGCTCACCGCTGGCTTTTTCGATTCTCTCCAGCGCCGCGTCATGGGCTTCAAGTTCATCAGCGCTCGCCTTTAACACGATCAGGTCGAGGCCTGCTCTGTCCACTCTCCTTTCGACCTGCTGTCCGGTAGCGGTCGATGCCTTTTCTGTGCCGAGGGACAGGGCTGCCTGTCCTCCGGTCATCGACAGATAGACTTCCGCCAGTATGCGGGCATCCAGCAGCGCACCGTGGAGTTCACGCCGCGAATTATCGACCTGGTAACGGCGGCAGAGTGCGTCGAGGCTGTTGCGCTGCCCTGGATGCATCTCTCGGGCCAGGACCAAGGTATCCAGCACCGGACAGAGATCTGACATAGGGACTCTTTCCCGGTCCAGGCGTCCCAGCTCTGCATCCAGGAATCCGATATCGAAGGGTGCATTGTGGATGACGAGCTCGCCGTCGGCGACGAACTCGAGGAACTCGTCAGCGACTTCGCTGAATTTGGGCTTGTCGGAGAGAAACTCAGCGGACAGGCCATGTACCTCCTGAGCCCCCGGGTCGATCTCCCGCTCGGGGTTGAGGTAGTACTGGAAAGTACGGCCGGTCAGCCGGCGATTGACCATCTCCACGCAACCGATTTCGATGATGCGGTGTCCCTGCTCCGGCTCCAGCCCGGTCGTCTCCGTATCAAGTACGATTTGCCTCATACGCAATCCCTCACCTGTTCCACGCTGGCAGGCCTGTCTCTACCTAGGTCTGTTCGAGACCTTCACTATTCGCTCCAGCTCTCGCCCGGGCGTTGCGACCACCCCCCACCGTCGGCTTCGAGGATCCTGACACGGCCACGGTCGTAATAACCGGACGCGGCGTCTCCACCATCGACGATAGCCGTTGTTACGGCCAGAACGTTCTGCGATGGCGCCCCCGCGCTGTCGCGTTCAACGCCGATGACGTACTCGTTTGAACATAGCAGGACGAACTGTCTGGCGATGTCGATCTCCGAATCGCTCAGGCCGTCACCCAGTCGAAAACCGCGCTGCTCACAGGCCTCGGCTTCTCCGGGATCGGCAAGGTAGGCGCACAGCCTGACCGGATCGTCCAGGGTTTCCCAGCCCTTCACTTCCACACAGGCCGATGCCCAGGACCCTGCTAGAACGCCGACTGTCAGGCACAGACCGATTCCAGTCTGGCGCACTCGAATGTTCGTCAATCCGGAACTCCTGCAGACCGTTGCCCGAATAGCGTACCGGTGATAGATCCACGATTGCCGCCCGACTCATAATCACTCATGGGCGCCTCCCTCAAGACGCTGGTCAGCAGACAGCATCTCGTCTATACCTCGATTGGCGAGATCGTCAGCGCGCTCGTTCTCGGGATGTCCGCTGTGGCCGCGAACCCAATGCCAACTGATGTCATGGCGAGCCACTTCATCGTCGAGACATTGCCATAGATCCTGATTCTTCACCGGCTTCTTGGCCGAATTCTTCCATCCCCGCCGCTTCCAGTTTGGCATCCACTCAATGATACCCAGACGCACGTACTGAGAATCCGTGTACAGATCGACCTTGCAGGACCTGCTCAGCGCCTTCAGCCCTTCGATGGCAGCAGTCAGCTCCATGCGATTGTTGGTAGTGTGACTCTCGCCGCCGCACAGTTCCCGCTCGTGTTCTCCGTAACGCAGAATCACGCCCCATCCCCCAGGCCCGGGATTGCCCCTGCAGGCGCCGTCGGTGTAGATCTCGACTTGGTTCAAAGCCTGTTCCTGGTGGAGGGTTCCACGAGCCTCCCGGCTGGGACCTTGGCCGGGTTTCGCCACAGCTTGCGCAATGGGGTGACGATGTGAACCCGCTTGATCGCCACAAGCATATAAGCCCCATGGGAGAACGGCAGCTGCCTGAGCCGGTCGCGGATGGAGTCACCGCCGGACACTGCAGAGAAATAGCGCCGACTGACCGTAACGTCGAAACCGAGCAGCGATAGCCAGTCCTTGAGGCGACGTTGGCTTACGGTCTGATTCAACCCGGGCGGGAAACCTCCACGCGTCAACAGTCGCCGGATACCGAGGATGCTGACGGGATTGAAGCCGAGCACGATGATGCGACCCCCGCCCACGAGGACACGTTCTGCCTCGCGCAGGACCTCGTGCGGATGTCGGGTCAATTCAATGGTATGCGGCAGGAGCAGACCGTCTACTGTCTGGCCCGACACAGGCAGGCGCTCTGGCCTGGCCGCGAAACCAACGCCCGGGCCGGCCTCGCCATCGCACGTCGCCCTGCGAGCGGTTGCCGGATAGGCGAGAAATCCCTCCGGATCGCCCCACGCGCCCACCTGCAGGAATTGCGCGCCGAACATGCGCCCGAGCTCCGTGGAGACGGCTTCCCGCTCCGCCTGCTGAAAGCTCTGGCCGACCGGGGAAGCAAGCCATTGCCTGACGGTATCGTGACTGGGCGACATGGTCACAGGATACCGGGACACGGCCCAATCGGAAAAGCGTGAACTGATCGAGTTGCGTCAGCGACCGGCGCCGCTAAGATACGCCAATGTTGAAAACGACGCCGGTCCCCGCGTTTTCGGACAATTACATCTGGCTGATCCACGGTATCGCGGATCCGCGCAAGGTCGCTATTGTCGATCCCGGCGATGCCGAGCCGGTGATAAAACGCCTGAAGGATCAAGACCTTGAGCCAGCCGCCATACTGGTGACCCACCACCACTGGGATCATGTGGGCGGGGTGGGTCGTCTCGTAGACGAATTTGGGCTGCCGGTCTATGGGCCCGCCGGCGAGGATATCCCAAGCCGGGACTTCGCGCTGCTTGAAGGCGACACGGTAGCGCTCGAAGACCTTGGAGTCGACTTCAGCATCCTGGACTGCCCGGGCCACACGGCGGGTCATATCGCCTACTACGGCCATCAGGCACTGTTCTGCGGCGACACCCTGTTCAGTGCCGGTTGCGGACGACTCTTCGAGGGCACGCCGGAGCAGATGTCCGAGTCTTTGGGGAAATTCGCGGCTCTACCGGGAGATACAAGGATCTTCTGTACACACGAGTACACGCTCTCGAACCTGCGTTTCGCTTCGGCAGTCGAACCGGCCAATCGTGACATCGAAGCTTACAGTACAACGGCTCAGGCGTTGCGGGAGCAGGGCCAGCCAACGTTGCCCTCCACGCTGGATCTCGAGGGACGAGTTAACCCGTTCATGCGCTGCGGCGAGGCGTCCGTCCGGTCAAGCGCAGAGCATCATGCCGGGCGTCCCTTGCCGGATCCGGTCTCGGTTTTCGCTACTGTTCGTGCCTGGAAGGATGCGTTCTGAGATGAAGCCCAGCTGTCGTAAGCCTTTAATCGGATCTCTTCTGCTACTCCTTGTGGGTTGCACGACCACCGGTAGTCGGCCGGAACAGACGGTCACAGACACCGTCTCACCCGCGCCACAGGCGTTGGCGTCGGCGGAGAAACCGATCTACGAAAGTGAAACGGTGATCGTTGAGGTCGTGGCCCGATTACCGGCTGACATGTTGCCGGATGAGCCCGGAATGCCGGACAAACATCAGGATCTGGTACGGCGGCTCGCCGCCGGTTTCCAGCTCCAGGTGGAAGACCGTGCTGAGATCGCGCGGCAGCGCGACTGGTTTGTCCGCCACCCCGAATACCTGGCGAGAGTCATCCGCCGCAGTAGCCGTTACCTTTATTTCATCGCCGATGAGCTGGAGCGGCGCGGCATGCCGAGCGACCTCGCCCTGCTTCCCATCGTTGAGAGCGCTTACGATCCTTTCGCCTATTCTCATGGCCGGGCTGCGGGTCTGTGGCAGATGATCCCCGGCACGGCCAAGCGTTTCGGCGTAAGACAGAACTGGTGGTACGACGGTCGCCGCGATGTTCTCGACTCAACCCGGGCAGCACTGGACTACCTGGAGTTCCTGCACGAAAAGTTCGATGGCGAATGGGAACTGGCCGTCGCCGCATACAATTCCGGCGAAGGCAACGTGGCCCGGGCAATACGTCGGAATGTAAAGGCGGGCAAACCAATCGACTTCTGGCACCTTCGTCTACCTCGTGAGACCACCGCTTACGTGCCCAAGCTGCTGGCTCTCGTCGACATCGTGGCGGATCCCGCCGCCTATGGGCTCGAGCTGCCGGAAGTAGACAACCGCCCCTACTTCGAGGTGGTGCCGCTGGAAGGCCAGATGGACCTGGGGCTCATCGCCGAGTTGACCGGCATAGGCATGGACGACCTCTACGCGCTCAACCCCGGATTCAATCGTTGGGCCACGGATCCGGATGGCCCCCATCGAGCCGTCGTGCCTGCAACTCATGGCCGACAGCTCCAACTCGCCGTAGCGGACTTACCATTCGATTCGCGGATGCGCTGGGTACGCTATCGGATCCGGCCGGGTGATTCGCTGATATCCATCGCACGCAGTCACGATACGACTCCTGAAGTCTTGAAGGACGTCAACCAGCTGCGCGGCAATGTCATCCGCTCCGGAGCCCATCTGATGATCCCGACCGCAACCAGGGATCTGGGCGCCTACACGCACACGGCCGATGCAAGGCTGGCGAGAACCCAGAACAAGCCGCGCGGGTCTGCCAAGACGACGCATACGGTGCGTAGCGGAGACTCGTTGTGGGGTATCGCCCGCCGTTACGGCGTATCGACTCGCTCTCTCGCCAAGTGGAACGGAATGGCGCCAGGCGACACGCTTTCGGTGGGGCGCGACCTGGTCGTCTGGACCGGCAGTGCGAAGGTCCAGCCCGCCCTGGCGGTTTCTCCCGTCGAAGGCAAGGAACGCAAAATCCGCTATACGGTGCGTAAAGGTGACTCGCTGTATCGGATCGCCCAGCGTTTCCGCGTCACGATAGCCCAGATCAAACGCTGGAACACTCTGGACGGCGGCAAGTACCTGCAGCCCGGGCAGAAACTGACCGTCTACGTGGACGTTACCCGACAGTCCAGCTGATCAATCCTCTTCGAGCGACATGCCGACGTGGCTGTAGCCTGCGTCGACATAGAGGATTTCGCCGGTGATCCCGGCAGCCAGATCGGAACACAGGAAGGCAGCCGCGTTACCCACGTCCTCGATCGTGATGTTCTTTCTCAATGGCGTCATGCCGGCAACGTGCCCCAGAATCTTCCGGAACCCGCCGATGCCGGCCGCAGCGAGTGTCTTGATCGGTCCCGCAGAGATTCCGTTGACCCGGATACCCTCGGGCCCCAGATCGGCGGCCAGGAACCGCACGTTTGCCTCCAGGCTGGCCTTGGCGGGGCCCATGACGTTGTAATTGGGTATTGCCCGAACGGCACCGAGATAAGACAGCGTCAGCAGCGCGCCATCCCGTCCCGCCATCAGTTGCCTCGAGGCCCGGGCCAGCGCAGCAAAGCTATAGGCGCTGATCTCGTGGGCAACCCTGTAGCCCTCACGACTGACCACATCGACGTATCGACCGGACAGCTGGTCCCGCGGAGCGAATCCGACCGAATGCACAACGATATCCAAACCGTCCCAATGATTGCCAAGGTAATCGAACGCGGCTTCGATCTCTGTGTCCTCGGCAACATCCAGCGGACAAGTCAGGCTTGAACCAACGGTGGCGGCCATCTCCTCCACCCGGGAACGGAGTTTTTCGTTCTGATAAGTGAATGCGAGTTCTGCGCCCTCGCGGTGGAATGCCTGGGCGATCCCCCACGCAATCGAACGCTTGCTTGCGAGGCCGACGATCAAGGCCCGCTTGCCTGCCATGAAACCCATGTTTTCCCCCTGATCCTATCGGACAGATACAGCAGATCGCAGCTGAGCGTAGCACACGGCTCAGGCAACCCGCTCCGAGGTCGGCGGAGACTCAAGGATGCCTTCCTCGCCCTGAAGGCGGGCCACAATCACCGCACCGCAGCTATCACCGAATACGTTCACACTCGTCCGGCACATGTCCAGAATCCGGTCGAATACGAACAGCACGCCCAGCGCTTCGATAGGCAATCCGACAGCCGCCAGAATGATGGCGATGGCCACCAGCGACGCCGACGGAATACCCGCCACGCCGATAGATGTGATCAGTGCCGTCATCACGATCACGAACTGCACCGAGAAACTCAGCTCAAGACCATATGCCTGGGCGATGAACATGGCCGCAACGCACTCGTACAATGCAGTGCCATCCATATTGATCGTCGCCCCCAGGGGAAGCACGAAACTACTGGTCCGGTTGGACACGCCCGCGTTCTTCTCGAGGCTCTCCATTGTTATCGGCAACGTCGCTGAGGATGACGCCGTAGAGAACGCGGTCATCAGCGCCGGCGCCATAGCACCGAACAAGCGATATGCCGGCAGCCCCGCGATAATTCGTACCAGCAGGGGCAGTGTCAGAAGAGCGTGGATGACCAGAGCCGCAAGCACCGTCAGCGCAAAAGAGACCAACGGTCCGGCCGCCTCGAAGCCGGTCTTGGACACGGTCCGCGCGACCAGACCGAATACGCCCAGCGGTGCAAACAGCATGACCCATTCCGTCATTCGTATCATGACGTGATGGATCGCATTCCAGAAGTTATAGAGCGGTTCCGCAGTCCCGTGATCGACACGAGTCATGAAGTAGCCGAACAACAGGCTGAAGAAGATCAGCCCGAGCATCTGTCCGTTGGCGGCCGCGCTGATGACGTTGGGCGGAACCATCCTCAGGAAAATCTCGGCGATGGCGCTACCATCAGCGTGCCCGACCTTTGCCGCCACAGCCTCGCCATCCGTCTCCAGAGCCAGCAATTCGCCTGCCGGTTGACCATCGACGATACCCGGCGCGACCATGTTGACCAGAACAAGCCCGACCAGGATGGCCAGTAGAGATGACGTCAGATAGTAGACAAGGGTCTTGCCGCCGAGCCGACCCAGGTCTCCTGATGATCCGATGCCCGCCACGCCGACGATTATGGACGACATGATCAACGGCACGATGAGCATCTTCAGCGCGTTGATGAACAGCGTGCCCACGAAGACATAGACCGCCAACACCTGCACGCCGAGCAGGCGAGTCTGCTCATCCGTCAGCGATCCCGCCACCACCGCAAATGCGATCGCGATAAGAATCTGCCAGTGCAGTTTCAGCTTAAACATCAACTCGGCCTGATCCTGGTCTACAGACTTTCGGCGTCAGTCACCGGCGCCCGTCGGCCAGTTCCTGCTGTGGCAATCTATCGGAGACCTATTCGAATTGTTCGGTGTTGACGACAACAGTGGCATCGTTTCGGAGCTGATTGATGTAACCGGTCAACTCCGCGCCACCGGACGCTCCAGCGAGCCTGGCCCGAAGCTCAGCCTGATTGTCTGCGGACAGCGACTCCAGGCTTCCCGGCACAATATCGGTAAGCACCCAGACTGCGTACGAGCCATCGGCCAATGCGAGACCCCCTGCCTCACTATCCGCATCGAGGCTCGCCGCAAATACAGCTTCACGAATCCTGACGGGCACAGTGGCATCATCGCGTCCCGCTAGCAGCGGCGGACTGAATTCGGCCGACACCTGATCCGCGACAGACTCGAGATCCCCTCCAGCCTTGACGAGTGCCAGCGCTTCTTCCCCGGTCGCCAGGACCTGGGAGCGGGCCGCCTCCCTTTGGAGCCGGTCACGGATCTCCTCGCTCACTTCTGCAAGCGGCCGCGGCTGCGGTTCGTGATGCTGGTCTACTCGCAGTACTACGGCGCGCCCTTCTCCGATCTCGAGGGGCTGGCTGTTCTCACCATTCTTCAGCACGTCCTCGCTAAACGCCGCGGACAGCACCTCGGAGTTCGCCGCAAGACCAGAACCCCCGCCCCGCGTCATCTTCTCGATAACACCGATCTGCAAACCGAGTTCTTCCGCCGCCGGCCGTAAAGTGTCCGGATTTTCGAAGGTCAGCTCGGACATGCGCTCGGCGCGCTCATAGAAAGCATCTTCAGACATGCGGCTGCGATATTCACTCTCCAGGTCGGCTCTGGCTTCGTCAAACTCACGGACGTCGCCCGGCCGGATCCCCTCCAGCAGGATAATGTGGTATCCAAAAGGCGTCCGAACGGGCTCGCTGATCTCCCCCTCATCCATGGTAAAGAGGACTTCCTCGAATGGGCCGTCCATCATGCCTGGCTCCAACCAGTCCAGGTCACCGCCCAGCGATGCCGACCCGGTATCGTCAGAAGCCTCGCTGGCGACCTGCGAGAAATCCTCTCCTCCGCGGACTCTGTCGAGCAGGGACTGTGCTCGTGCCAGTGCCGCCTCTTCATCACGGTTGTCGTCGACTGCAACGAGGATGTGCCTGGTACGGCGTTGCTCTGGTGTACTGAACATCTCCGGGTCCCGGACGACTTCCGAATCGTAGAAATCCCTTAGATCCTGTTCGGTCATGGACACGCCTGAGGCTATCTCTGCCAGATTGACCTCGAGGTATGAGATGTCGACCGACTCCGGACTCATGTATCGGTCGGCGTTGGCTTCGTACTCTTCTGCGACCGCGTCGTCAGCTATGTCAATCGAATCGAGATAAGCCGAGACCGGGACCGTCAACCATGCGGTTGCGCGCTTCTCGTCGGCGATTCTCACGCGTCGTTCGAGTTCGGCCGGCGTCACGAAGGCGCTGTCAAGGATGCCGTCCTGCAGTTGGGCGATCTGCAGATTCTGCCGCTGTTCGGCCTCGAAGGATGTCGGCGAATAGCCCACATTGGCGAGCATGGCTCGATAGGCATCAATGGAGAACTGGCCGTTCACCTGGAACACAGGCATCTCGCGAATACCGGCGCTGACTGCCTCGTCGCTCACCCGATAGCCTTCCTCCCGGATCCGCTGCACCAGCAGCCGGTTGCGAATGAAGCCTTCGATAACGCTGTCGCGGACCTGCACCTCCAGAACTTCCGGCACCTCCGCACCGTAGGCCTGTTGAAGCTGCGACATCTGGTTCTGAATCGCCTGCCGCACCGGAGCGATCGGCAATTTGTCACCATTGACGACCGCGGCCACGGACTGGTTGCTGAACCCGATGTCGATTCCCCAGACCGCAAATACGAAGGCCAACAGCGCAAGAATCACGCCCGCGACCCAGCCGGTAATCTTCTCTCTAATCTTCTGCAGCATATCGTGCGTTCATCTTTCGTATCGGTGACTGGCAAAAGAAAGGGCGCCGCAATGGCGCCCTTTCCGGCAAGTGGCGGAGTGGACGGGACTCGAACCCGCGACCCCCGGCGTGACAGGCCGGTATTCTAACCAGCTGAACTACCACTCCTTTCCTGGTGGGTGCTGAAGGGCTCGAACCTTCGACCTTCGCCTTGTAAGGGCGACGCTCTCCCAGCTGAGCTAAGCACCCCGTATCTGGGAGGCGCGCTAGTTTACGGCATCCTTCAGGCCTTTGCCAGCCTTGAATGCCGGCACGTTCGTGGCCTTAATGTAGATGGTTTCGCCGGTCTTCGGATTGCGGCCTTCCCGTGCAGCGCGGTGCTTCACTGAGAAAGTCCCGAAGCCGACAATTGCGACCTGCCCCCCCGTGCCCAGCGTCTTCGCGACCGTGCTGGTGATGGCTTCAACAGCCTTACCCGCGTCGCTCTTTGAAAGATCCGCTGCAGCGGCCACGGCATCGATCAGTTCAGCCTTGTTCATTGAATTACCTTTGTTGGGTTAATGTGTTTCTCTTGTCAGAAGTCAAGCCACGGTACGGCACCACAGCTCCCCCTACTGTCTGCCCGACAACCCTCGACTCGCCGTGACACCCGCCGCTTGCTGTTATTGTTTCGGCGTCATCCGAAGAGATTACGGCCCGCATTGCGGGCCGTTAGGCTGCTGTAGCAAGTGCGATCCTTATACCAGCGCAAAAAATGAACTGTCAACAAACAGCTATGACAGCGTCATGCAATGGTTACCAGACCGGCGCATCGTTTGGGATTCAGTGGGCCGTCACGCCCTCTTTATCGCCGCCCTTGGTCTTGCCCGGCTTATCCGCTGAGTCCTTGCTCGATTCGGGCTTCGTGGAGACATCCGGCATTCTCTCTAGGGCCACTTCCAGGACGTCGTCGATCCATCTGACCGGCCGGATATCAAGAGCATCCTTGATGTTCTTCGGAATCTCCACGAGGTCCTTTCGGTTCTCTTCGGGGATCAACACGATGCCCAGACCGCCCCGGTGAGCCGCCAGAAGTTTCTCCTTGAGACCCCCGATCGGCAGCACTTCACCCCGCAATGTGATCTCTCCGGTCATCGCCACATCGGCTCTGACGGGAATCTCGGTCAATGACGAGACCAGCGCAGTACACATGCCGATACCCGCACTCGGACCGTCCTTTGGCGTGGCCCCTTCCGGCACGTGGATGTGCACGTCGGACTTGGCGTGGAACTCTTCTTCAATGCCCAGAACCTCGGCGCGACTTCGCACGACAGTCATGGCCGCCTGAATGGATTCCTGCATGACCTCGCCCAGCTGACCGGTGTGGATAAGCTTCCCCTTACCCGGCATGACCGCGGCTTCGATAGTGAGCAATTCACCGCCGACTTCGGTCCAGGCAAGACCGGTCACCTGACCGACAGCGTTCGAATCCTCGGCACGTCCATAGCGGAATCGTCGAACGCCGAGGTATTTCTGTAGGCTCTGCGGCCGGACCACGGCACGCTTGCGCTTGGTATCCTGAAGCATGGCACGGACCGTTCGACGGCAGATTTTGGCGATTTCCCGCTCAAGATTGCGGACGCCCGCCTCGCGCGTGTAGTAACGGACTATATCCCTCACGCTACTCTCCGGGAGCCCGAGTTCCTTCTCTTTAAGGCCGTTCTCCTTCATCTGTTTTGGTATCAGGTAACGAGTAGCAATGTTTGTCTTCTCGTCCTCTGTGTAGCCTGGCAGCCTGATCACCTCCATCCGGTCCAGCAATGGTGCCGGGATATTGAGGCTGTTGGCCGTACAGATGAACATCACGTCTGAAAGATCAAAGTCGACTTCCAGGTAATGGTCGTTGAAAGCAGAATTCTGCTCGGGGTCCAGCACCTCGAGAAGCGCCGATGAGGGGTCCCCCCGGAAGTCCATCGACATCTTGTCGATTTCGTCGAGGAGGAACAGCGGATTGCGGACGCCCACCCGCGACATATTCTGGATGATCTTGCCGGGCATGGATCCGATATAGGTTCTGCGATGTCCTCGTATCTCAGCCTCGTCCCTCACTCCGCCCAGCGACATCCGCACGAACTTGCGATTCGTGGCCCGCGCGATGCTCTGTCCCAGGGAAGTCTTGCCGACACCCGGCGGACCGACCAGGCACAGGATCGGGCCCTTCTGCTTCTTGACGCGTTGCTGTACAGCCAGGTATTCGACGATACGTTCCTTAACCTTCTCCAGGCCGTAGTGATCCTCCTCGAGTACGGTCTCCGCACGATCCAGGTCGCGTAACACTCGCGTGCGCTTCTTCCACGGCGCCTTCAACAGCCAGTCGACGTAATTACGAACGACGGTGGCCTCCGCAGACATCGGAGACATCATCTTCAATTTGTTGAGTTCGGAGAGGGCCTTCTCCTTGCCCTCGGCGGTCATACCCGCCTCTTCGATCTTCTTCTCCAGCTCGCTCGTCTCGTTGTGACCATCATCCATGTCGCCGAGCTCTTTCTGAATCGCCTTCATCTGCTCATTCAGGTAATACTCTCGCTGGCTCTTCTCCATCTGCTGCTTGACCCGGCCGCGGACCTTTTTCTCGATCTGCAGGACGTCGATCTCGCCCTCGATGAGACCCAGCACGTGCTCGAGGCGTTTCCTTACATCCACGATCTCGAGCACAACCTGCTTTTCGGATAGTTTCAGCGACATGTGAGCAGCGGCCGTGTCTGCCAATCGGCCGGGTTGTTCGATGCCCGCCAGCGACGTGAGGATCTCGGGCGGGACTTTCTTGTTGAGTTTTACGTAGCTCTCGAACTGGGAGACGATGGAACGCACGAGCACCTCGACTTCGCGCTCATCGTCCTCCGTGTCCTCCCCGAGGATCTCCATCCTGGCCTTGAAGTATCCGTCCCCGCTGACGTCCGACAATGCCACTCGTTCGGCACCTTCAACCAGCACCTTGACCGTCCCGTCCGGCAGTTTTAGCAGCTGGAGTATCGTCGCCAGGGTGCCGATTTCGAACAGGTCTTCAGTATCCGGCTCATCCACGTCAGCATGCTGTTGGGCCACGAGCACGATCTGTTTGCCGACCTGCATGGCGACATCCAGCGCCAGGATGGACTTGTCCCGCCCTACGAACAGCGGGATGACCATGTGCGGATAGACCACAACATCCCTCAAGGGGAGAACAGGCATGAAGCCTTCGGGAAGATCGACTGTGATGCTGTCTTCAGGAGCTACTTCGTTGGACACGATTCAGATTACCTTCACTGTCTGGTCAATGGACTGACGATCGACTTGGGCCAGGAGCGGCCCGTCAGGGGACAGATATGCGGCCGCTGCCGGCCGCTTTCAAGGGTCGTGAGCGACCCGTCTCGACTGCTAGTAGGCTGACCCGGTGGGGCGCTGCTGCTGGTCTTCGACCGCTGATCGCGCCTCCTCCGACTCATAGATTACATAAGGTTTGGTCTCGCCGCTTACGACCGCCTCATCAACGACCACTTTGGTAACGTTGTCCTGGGAAGGCAGCTCGTACATGGTGTCGAGTAACACCGTCTCCAGGATCGTGCGCAGGCCCCGGGCACCGGTCTTCCGCTTCATCGCCCTCTTAGCCACCGCCCGCAGAGCATCTTCGCGGAATTCGAGCTCCGCGCCTTCCATCTCGAACAGCTTCCTGTACTGCTTTGTCAGAGCATTCTTTGGCTCGACCAGGATCGTGACGAGGGCGTCTTCGTCCAACTCCTCGAGAGTAGCCACGACAGGCAGACGTCCCACGAACTCCGGGATCAGGCCGAATTTGATCAGGTCCTCGGGCTCCACATCATGCAGCAGTTCACCGATACTTGCCTGCTCCTCCTCGCCTTTCACCTCGGCGACGAATCCGATTCCGCTCTTCTGGGACCGGTTGAGAATGATCTTCTCCAGCCCAGCGAAAGCGCCGCCGCAGACAAACAGGATGTTGGCCGTATCCACCTGCAGGAACTCCTGCTGGGGATGTTTTCTTCCCCCCTGGGGGGGAACCGACGCGACGGTTCCCTCGATGAGCTTGAGGAGCGCTTGTTGCACGCCCTCACCCGAGACATCCCTGGTGATGCTGGGATTGTCCGACTTGCGGGAGATCTTGTCGATTTCATCGATATATACGATCCCGGTCTGGGCCTTCTCCACATCGTAGTCGCACTTCTGGAGAAGCTTCTGAATTATGTTCTCCACGTCCTCACCGACATAGCCCGCTTCCGTCAGGGTCGTCGCATCGGCAATCGTGAACGGCACATTCAAAAGTCTGGCGAGTGTCTCAGCGAGCAGGGTCTTGCCACATCCGGTGGGCCCGATAAGCAGGATGTTGCTCTTGGCGAGCTCCACCTCATCTTTCGTCCTTTCCTTGGTCCGGCTCTCCAACCGCTTGTAGTGGTTATAGAC
Organism: uncultured Gammaproteobacteria bacterium; assembly: GCA_937924335.1. Taxonomy (GTDB): domain Bacteria; phylum Pseudomonadota; class Gammaproteobacteria; order Steroidobacterales; family XN24; genus JAHEFR01. The sequence continues at coordinate 123,645 of CALDWW010000013.1, read as the reverse complement.
CGCGACGGAGAGGACTTTCTTGGCCGCCTGCTGCCCGACGACGTACTGATCAAGTACGTCCTTGATTTCCTGTGGTTTTGGAAGCTTACTGGCGCCAGGTTCTGACTTGTCCTCGAGCTCTTCCCGGATGATGTCGTTGCACAGTTCAACGCACTCGTCACAGATGAACACCGACGGGCCAGCGATGAGTTTCCTCACCTCATGCTGGCTCTTGCCGCAGAACGAGCAGTAAAGCAGCTTGCCGTCTTCGTTCCTGCCGCGAGTATCGTCAGACATTCGTCACCTTTGGATCAGTCCCCACCGAGGCCTATATATCATGTGCGCATCCCGCGTTGCAAAGACGTGGTACGCCGGGAAATGCCGCTGTCTGCAGGCATCTCAGTCGTCAGTCCCTACCGTATCCATTGTCACTGCCTCACCCCGGTGACGCAGCACTCGATCCACCAGACCGAACTCGACGGCTTCGTCGGGCCCCAGGAAATTGTCCCTGTCGGTATCCTGGGCGATCTTTTCGACATCCTGCCCGGTGTGGTGGGCGAGGATCGCGTTCAGCTGATCCCGGAGTTTCAGGACTTCCTTCGCGTGGATGTCGATGTCGGATGCCTGGCCCTGGAATCCACCCAGGGGCTGGTGAATCATCATCCGCGAATGGGGCAGGCAGAAACGCTTCCCCTTGGCTCCGCCGGCCAGTAACAGAGCTCCCATGCTCGCCGCCTGGCCGACGCATATGGAGGATACGTCCGGCTTGATGAATTGCATGGTGTCATAGATCGACATGCCGGCCGTCACAACACCGCCAGGGGAATTTATATATAGGTGAACGTCCTTGTCCGGATTCTCCGATTCCAGGTACAGCAGCTGCGCCACGACCAGGTTGGCCATGTGATCCTCGACAGGGCCGACGATGAACACTACCCGCTCCTTCAATAGCCTGGAGTAGATGTCGTAGGCTCGTTCGCCACGGGCGGTCTGCTCTACCACCATCGGCACCAGATTCAGTGCCTTTGTTTCCATTGAGAACTCCACTTGGATTGCTTGTGTCTATAGTCAGTCGAGGCGGCCCGGGTTGCAAGTGGCTGGGACCAGAAAACACGGAGCCCCGCCGGTCAAGACCTGACGGGGCTCCGAGGATTCCACAGCTTGATGCCGGACCTATTAAGGATTCATTAACTCCTTGAATGGCATGGCATTTTCCCTGATAACTGCGCGTTCTATCAACCAATCCACAACCTGCTCCTCCATGATCTCCATCTCGAGCTGGTCCATCAACTGACGGTTGCCCGTGTAGAGTTTGATGACCTCGTCAGGATTGCGGTAGCCGGCAGCCAGTTCCTTGATCCGCTCGCGGACGCGCGTCTGGTCGAGCTGGATCTCACTCTGGCGGATAATCTCCGCTACCAGCAGACCGAGCTTCACCCGGCGGCGGGCAGGCTCCTCGACCGTGTCTCTGGGAGGCAGATTCGAGGCCTCGCTGGGATCCACTCCCATGCGTCGGGCGGCCGACTCTCGGAGACCGCGGATCTCGTCCTCGACGAGCACCCCGGGCAGATCCAGTTCATTCCTGGCCAGCAGGCCATCCATGATCTGTTCCTTGAGCTTGAGGCGCACAGTCTGCTCCATTTCCCTGCGCATGTTGTCCGCCACCTCATCCCGGAGCTTTTCAACTCCACCCTCCTGAATGCCGAAGGCCTTGCAGAATTCGTCGTCGAGCTCGGGCAGTTCGCGCTCTTCCACCTTGGTAACCTTGACGTGGAAATCTGCGACTTTCCCCGCGAGTTCCTCGGCGCCATATTCCTCCGGAAATGACACCTTGATGTCCTTCTCTTCGTTGGCCGACATGCCCGTCAGCCCGCCCTCGAAGTCAGGCAGCATGCCACCCTCTCCAAGAACGATGGGTACCTCCTGCCCGCTGCCACCCGTGAACGACTCTCCGTCAAGTTTGCCCTCAAAATCGACGATTACCCGATGCCCCGGCTCGGCCGCGCCTTCTATCTCCAGCCACTCTGAACGCTGCCGGCGGAGGTTGCTCATCATCTCTTCGATGTCCTCATCGCCGATCTCAGCCACTGGACGATCCACCTCGATCCCCTCGTGCCCCTTGAGTTCGAACTCCGGGTATACCTCGAAGATGGCGGTATATTCGAGATCCTGGCCCTGCTCGACTTTGTCGGGCTCGATCCTGGGCCCGCCCGCGGGGCGGAGCTTCTCCTGGCTGATGGCCTCGAAGTAGCTGGATTGCATGACCTCTCCCAGCACTTCCTGGCGAATCTGCCCGCCATAGCGCTGCCGTATGACCTTCATCGGCACCTTGCCAGGGCGGAATCCCTTGATCTTGGCAGTCTTGCCATAGCTCTGCAGCCGGGTGTCGACCTCGTTCTCGATCCTGTCGGCTGGCACCTGTACCTTCATCCGGCGCTCAAGACCGCCAGTCGTCTCAACCGAAACCATCATCCGGTGTTCCCTCAATCTCTGTTCATACATCCCGGTGGCGCCCCTACGGCGGCACCTACAAGGCCCGTCCGAGCCCTCTAATCTGGTGCGAAAGGAGAGACTCGAACTCTCACGGGGGATCAACCCCACCGGGACCTAAACCCGGCGCGTCTACCAGTTCCGCCACTTTCGCAGGCGACCGGTCTGGCTCGCCAGACCGATCTCCCCGGCGAGCGAGCCGACCCATTATTATAGCCGACCCGCTGGCGGAAAACTGTCCCGGCCCGCGCTTTGGCACGGCACCCGGGAGAGGATAAATAAAAGGCCCGCGGAAACACCGCGGGCCGATGACTGGTGGGCCATCAGGGACTCGAACCCCGAACCTACTGATTAAGAGTCAGCTGCTCTACCAATTGAGCTAATGGCCCTTGCGAGCGGCGCAATCTAATCTCTGCTCGCCGCCTTGTAAAGTGGGGTGGACGATGGGATTCGAACCCACGACGACCGGATCCACAATCCGGGGCTCTACCAGCTGAGCTACGCCCACCATTGTTATTCCTAACGGGCGATGGCGCGCCCGGCAGGACTCGAACCTGCAACCCTCGGCTTAGAAGGCCGATGCTCTATCCGGTTGAGCTACGGGCGCCTAGTCGCCCTCTCCCGGCCATCCGCGGCAGTGAGGGTGGTCGGGGCAGAGGGATTTGAACCCCCGACCCTCTGCTCCCAAAGCAGATGCGCTACCAGACTGCGCCATGCCCCGACATTCTCACGATCATCGTGTCGGCCCTGGCCAGCCGGTCAAGGACGCAGGATGATACGACCGCCCCAATAACCAGTCAATTTGCGCCCGATCTTCCTTGTTCGACATCGCTCCGCCATGCGAGAATCAAATCCTGTTGATGATCCCGGCCAAGAGTCCATGACCGCCCGCCTAATCGACGGAAAGAAGATCTCCGCCGGCATTCGCGAAGACATCCGCAGACGTGTGGAGAATCGCCAGGCCGGTGGCCAGAGACCGCCAGGCCTGGCGGTCATCATGGTGGGCGACGATCCGGCATCGGCGGTCTATGTGCGAAACAAGCATCAGGCCTGCGAGAAAGCCGGTTTTTTCTCCGAAGCCTATGATCTTCCAGCGGATACGACCCAGGGCGAACTCAGGGAACTGATCTTCAGGCTGAACGAGGATCCGCGCATCGACGGCATCCTGGTGCAACTCCCCCTGCCCGAGCAGCTCGATTCGTCCCAGGTCATCGAATACATCGATCCCGCCAAGGACGTAGACGGCTTCCATCCTTACAACGTAGGAAGACTTGCGCAACGGATCCCGCGTCTGCGCGCCTGTACGCCCCTGGGCATCATGAAGCTGCTTGAACACTGTCAGGTCGACCCCATGGGGCAGCATGCCGTGGTAGTCGGCGCCTCGAACCTGGTCGGACGCCCGATGTGCCTGGAACTGCTGCTGCATGGCGCCACGACGACCGTATGCCATCGATTTACGCGGGATCTCCGTAGCGAGGTGGAGCGGGCCGATATCCTCGTCGTGGCGGTAGGCAAGCCCGGCCTGATCCCCGGCGACTGGGTCAAGCCCGGAGCGATCGTTATCGACGTCGGTATCAGCCGAACGGAGAACGGGCGTCTGGTCGGGGACGTCGAGTTCGAGGCCGCCGCCGCACGCGCCTCACTGATAACGCCTGTTCCGGGAGGCGTCGGGCCGATGACGGTGGCGATGTTGCTCAGCAATACCCTGGAGGCGGCCGAAATCCACGACCAGGACCACTCAAGCGCCGCCTAACGGCTGCGTCGCCAGGTGGTCTCTCCGGCACCAGCGTCCTCAAGCACGATGCCGGCGTCCGCCAGTTCGTCACGGATCTTGTCTGCCTCGGCCCAATCCTTGTTGGCTCGAGCCTGATTCCGCGCTGCGATCTTCTGCTCGATTCCTTCGTCCGAAAGCGATGCCGCAGTCACTTCGATTGAAGCCGGATGAGTCTTGATCTCGAGCGATGCAGGCGCTGTATGTCTGTCGGCACGCTTGAACCAGCCGTCCGGGTCTTCGCGCAGCACACCGATGACCTGACCCATGTCGAGCAGAGCCCTGGCGAAGGCCGCTGCGGCCGGCTCATCAGCCGACGACTTCGCCTTGTTGAGTGCCGATGCACAATCCTGCATCGCCGCCAGCCCGCCCGCGGTGTTGAAGTCGTCATCCATCGCCTTGCGGAAGTCATCCAGACTCGACTCATCCGGCTGCTCCGCCACCGGCGCCCCACGCAAAGCGGTGTACAGACGGTCCAGGCCCGCTCGTGAATTGACGATGTCCTCCTGCGAATAGTTCAGCGGTCGGCGGTAGTGGCGCGACAGGATGAAGTAGCGGACGACCTCCCCTCTATGCTGCTTGAGGATGTCACGGATGGTGAGAAAGTTACCCAGCGACTTGGACATCTTCTCGTCCTGCACCTGCAAGAAACCGTTGTGCATCCAGATGTTTACGAAAGGCTCGTGAGTCGCCCCGCAAGACTGCGCGATCTCGTTCTCGTGATGCGGGAACTTGAGATCCATCCCGCCGCCATGGATGTCGAAATGATTTCCCAGGGCGCTGGTGGACATGGCCGAGCATTCTATGTGCCATCCTGGACGGCCTGGTCCCCAGGGGGAATCCCACGCCGGCTCGCCCGGCTTGGCGGCTTTCCACAAGGCGAAATCCAGTGGATCCTCCTTGGCCTCCTCGACCTCGATCCTTGCACCGGCCCGCAGGTCATCCAGGCGTTTGCCAGATAGCCGGCCGTAATCCTCGAAACTGGAGACCCTGTAGTACACGTCGCGATTGGAACCGACGTAGGCATGGCCTTTCTCGATGAGGGCCTCGACCATGGCGATGATCTCGTCCATATGGCCGGTCGCCCGGGGCTCCTCGGTGGGCCGTTCCATGCCCAGGGCATCGAAATCCTCGTGCATGGCATTGATAAATCGGTCGGTGAGCGCGTCAACAGCCTCGCCGTTCTCTTCGGCCCGGCGGATGATCTTGTCATCGATGTCGGTAATGTTGCGCACGTAAGTGACGCGATAGCCGCGCCAGCGGAGATAGCGCAAGACGACATCGAAGACCAGCTGACTGCGTGCGTGGCCGATATGGCAGTAGTCATAGACCGTGATGCCGCATACATACATGCGCACATGCCCGGCCTCGATCGGCTGCAACGCCTCCTTCTTTCCGGTCAGGGAGTTATGGATCCTGATCATTCAGCAGCTATCCCTCACAGCTGTCCAGCGTTCCAGCCGGGCCTTTAGTGTGTCTGTCGGCATCAGGTCGATCAAAGGCCCTAGCTCCGGCCCGGATTCCGCGCCGGTCACGGCCAGTCGCAAAGGACGATACAGACGTCGTCCCTTGACTCCCAGGCCTGCTTTGACGGCGTTGGCGATAGTGGCCAGATCTGGAGCTCCGGCTTCGATACCAGCAAGGGCCGCCGAGAAGAAAGCGGCTCCCGTCTGCTCCAACTCCTGCACCATGGACGGCGAAAACCGTGGTCCTCTCCCAAACAGGACGTCCGCCCAGTGCGGGATATCCGCCGGCCGCAGCACGTTCGGCCGGACACAATCCAGGAATGCCTCCCGCCGGTCGGATGGGACTCGCTCGAACGCACCAGGACCGGCCCACTCCGCAAGATGCTCCGCGCTTGCCGCATGGACCGCGAGGCCTTGCCAGTGCTCGAGCTGGATAGGGTCGTAGCGCGCCGGGGACCGACCGACCTTATCCAGCCGGAATTCGGCTGCCAACTCGGCCAGTGACATCAGCTTGCCGCTGTCGCTGGCGTGCCCGAGGCGGGCGGCGTAGTTGGCCAGGGCCTCGGGCATGATGCCGTCGGCCCGAAACTCGGCCATACCGGCACTTCCCATGCGCTTGGACAACGGGGCACCGTCCGGCCCGACGAGGAGCGGCAGGTGACCGTAGCTTGGCGCCGGTAATTCCAGCGCCTGCAATATCAGAAGCTGTCTCGGGGTGTTACTCAGATGGTCCTCACCGCGCAAGACATGTGTCAGGCCCATCAGGGAGTCATCCAGCGCATTACTGAAGAAGAAAGACGGGGTCCCGTCGGACCGCCCGATAACGAAGTCGCCTATCTCGGCCAGGCCGAAGGTCTGGCGCCCTCGGATACAGTCTTCGAAATGCAATTGCCCGTCACGAGGCACGCTGAACCTCAGCGCCGGCGACTGTCCGGCTTCCCGCCGCCGGCTGACCTCGTCTTCCGGCAACGCCGCCCACTGCCGATCGTAGATCGGCGGGCGCCCGGCGGCGATGCGCGCCTTCCTGAACATCCTCAGCTCATCATCCGTTCGCCAGCAATCGTATGCACTGCCGGCCTGGCGCAGTCGATCCATGAATTCCAGATAGATCCCCGCCCGCCCGCTCTGGCGATAGGGACCGTATCCGCCTCCGACCTCCGGGCCCTCGTCCCACTGCAAACCGAGCCAGCGAAGGTCTTCAGCGATCTGTCGAACGGAGTCCTCTTCGCTGCGCGCCGCATCAGTGTCCTCGATTCGCAGTACGAAACTGCCTCCGGCCATGCGGGCCAGGAGGAAATTGAAGAGCGCCGTCCTTACGTTGCCAAGATGGAGGCGCCCTGTCGGGCTCGGCGCGAACCGTGTGCGCAAGGGTTGTGACATGGCGCGCAATGGTACCGGAAGGCAGGGCCCGCAGTCAGCGGATTCGCCGATCGCCGTTTGCGGTACCCCCCCGTTCTGGATTAATTTGCCAGGATGGCGTCGAACCCAGCATCGGAAAAATCTTCATGCGCTCTTTCGTTACTGCGATACTGCTGCTGACCGCGAGCACCCTCATGGCCGCTGACATGGGACAGATTCCTGCCTATCCGCGGATAAGCATTGAAACCTCCGCAGGGACGATCGAACTGGAGCTGGATGGTAGGCGCGCACCGATCACAGTCGTCAATTTCCTCCGCTATATAAGCGAGGGCGCTTACGACGGCTCCGTCTTTCATCGGGTGATACCGGGCTTCATGGCCCAGGCCGGCGGATACAACAGTGAGTTCGAGCAGCTGCCGTCGCGTGGCGCGATCCCCAACGAGTCCGGCAATGGACTTCGCAATGAGCGAGGAACGATCGCGATGGCGCGCACGGCAGATCCCCACTCCGGGACACGACAGTTCTATATCAACCTCGAGGACAATCCGAGTCTCGACCCACGAGGCTCCGGCTGGGGATACGCAGTGTTCGGTCAGGTTCTGGAAGGAATGGACGTGCTGGACAAGATAGCCGCCATCCCGACCGGTCCGGGCGGCCCCTTCCCCGGAGATGTACCGCAATCAACCGTTACCATAGAGACGATCTCCGTCGCCGAGTAGGACCGAGCGCATTGAGTACGCTTTTCATCTCCGATGTCCATGTCGATTCGACTCGCCCAGAGATTCTCGGACAGTTGCTCACGTTCCTGAAGACCATCGCAAGAGACGCGGAGGATCTGTATATCCTGGGCGACCTTTTCGAGACCTGGATAGGAGACGACGATCCTGATCCCGACAAACATCGGGTCGTGCATGCCTTGCATGACCTCAGCCAATCGGGAGTCCGGTGTCATTTCATGGCCGGTAACCGTGACTTCCTGACCGGAGACGTCTTCGCGGAACGGGCCGGTTGTAAGTTGCTGCAAGATCCGTCGCTCGTTCAGCTGTTCGATGTGCCCGTCCTGTTGCTCCACGGCGACACCCTCTGTACCGATGATCACGAATATCAGCGCTTCCGGCAGATGGTCCGTGATCCGCGTTGGCAACAGGATTTCTTGTCGACATCAGTTGACCATCGACTCGCGATGGCCAGCCAGGCCCGGGATACGAGTAAGTCACGCAGCAGCCAGAAACCGCCCGAGATCATGGATGTCAGCAAGACGGAAGTAAACGCGGTAATGCGGGAGCACCGGACTTACACGATGATCCACGGCCACACCCACCGTCCCGACATCCATCGCTTTTTGGTCGACGATTACCCCGCAACACGCATCGTCCTCGGTGACTGGTATAGCCAAGGCAGTTATCTGCGCTGGTCACCGGCAGGATATTCGCTGGAGTCACTGCCCCGCTGACACCCTGATGCGTGCTATGCCGACTCAGGGTGGCAGTGTTCAGGGCCCTGGGGACCCGTCTTTGCTCTTGCCGACGGAGAACGCCAGACGCCATCAGTCCGGTTTTGTGCCCGATCGTCTGGCACCTATCCAACTTGATTCTGGACAAATGCCTGCCATCTTTAGTTGGAGAACGATGATCAAGCGGCCGGCGCACCACTCGAACAATGCATTCAAGCGACTACCCCAGGGCTGTCCCGGCCCGGTACTGGCACGTCTGCAAGGACGGTCGGCTGCAGTGCGACCTTTGCCCGAGATTCTGCAGGCTCCGTGACGGCCAGCGTGGTCTTTGTTTCGTTCGTTCCAGAGACGGCGATCAGCTGGTTCTGACGTCTTGGGGACGCTCGAGCGGGTTCTGCTGTGACCCCATCGAGAAGAAACCGCTGAACCACTTCCTTCCGGGGACGTCGATCCTGTCATTCGGAACGGCCGGGTGTAACCTGGCGTGCAAGTATTGCCAGAACTGGGACATCTCGAAGGCCAGGCGCACCGACGCGCTGGCGGCCGAGGCCACTCCGGACGACATCGCAGCCAGCGCGGTGGCCCACGAGTGCCGTTCCGTCGCCTTCACATACAATGACCCCGTCGTGTTCCTGGAGTACGCCGTGGATACGGCTCGGGCCTGCAGAGCGGCCGACCTGCGGACGGTGGCCGTGACCGCCGGGTATATATGTGAAGAACCCCGGGAAGAATTCTTCAAGTCCATGGACGCCGCCAACGTCGACCTTAAAGCGTTTACCGAGAAGTTCTACTGGAAGCTCTGCGGAGGCCATCTGCAACCGGTCAAAGAGACGCTCCAGTATCTGGCGCACGAGACCGAAGTGTGGCTGGAGATCACCACCCTCCTGATTCCGGGAGAGAACGATTCCCCCGGGGAGATAGATGCACTCAGTGCCTGGGTCGCAGATGCCCTCGGACCTCATGTTCCCTTGCATCTGACCGCGTTTCATGGAGCGTGGAAAATGCTGGACCACCCCGACACACCGATGGAAACGCTGCGTGAAGCACGGAGAATCGCCCGCGAGAATGGCCTGCGCTTCGTCTATACCGGCAACATCAGAGATCCTTCAGGACAGACGACCTATTGCCCCGGTTGCGGTCTGGAGGTCATACGCAGGGACGGCTATCAGGTCACGGGTTGGGCGTTAGACGACAGCGGACGGTGTCAGGCCTGCGAAACCGCCTGCCCGGGTGTGCTGGAACCGGAGCCAGGAAAGTTCGGGCCCCGGCAGATGCCGTTGGACACGGTCCTGCACTAGCGAACCGGTTCACCCGGCAAACCGAGCTGGTCGAGCAACTGGCGCATGCGCCGGTAGTGAGTGCCCTGCCAGTAGATCCGGCCGCAACCAGGACAGCCGGTGAAGCTTTCCTGAGAGACCCGCACCGAGGCAGGGACACGCTGCCCGACGGCGGTCGAACTCACGGATTCAAGCGGAGTGTTGCAGACCAGGCATCGGGAGAAAAACGCCAAGCCGTCCTCCAGCTGAAAGCACCGGATCACTTCAACGAGTTGCTCCCGCGGCTTTTGCGATCGAATCCAGCGAGCTCGCTGCAGACGTGCACGCTGTAGCAGGCCGCGGTCGCGAGTCAGGACGATACGGCCCTCTATCAGGGAGCTTTCGACGATAGCGGCGTCTTCACTGTCGGCTGGCGACAGCGTATCGATGCCCACCATCCTGAGATAGCGACCGAGCCGTTCGAGATGGACATCGACGACGAATCGGGTGCGGCGCAGTGGTCGCGCACGTAACCGGATCACCGGACTCACGTCCAGACGTTCGAATACCGGGTACACGGAGACGCGCTCGCCACCGCTGAGTAATTCGTCGAACCCGACCGAGCGTCCGTCAACCAGAATGACATCGATCTCGGTGTGCGGCACTCCGATGGCTTCTACAACGGCTTTGACAGAAGGATCCCCTCGGAAGCGATACGAGAACTGGCACTTCCTGCGCTCTCTCGGCAGAAAGTCATTCAACTCCTCATAGAAACGAAAAGTCGCCTCAGGCACTTCATTCCCTGTTTCTTTCGATCGTCAGCAAGGGAGGCCGCTGTGGAAGCGCAGCTCCCTGTCCGGCGCCACGATGAGATCATTTTCCAACTGCCGGAAACGCCTGATCCGCCGCTCGACATCCTGCACTCTCTTCGCGTACCGCTCCGCGAGGGTCAGATAGTTTCTGAAGTGTCGCGACTCCGAGGCCAGCAGTGCCCGATAAAATTGCGCGAATGGCTCCTCCACGAGTGGCGTCAGAAGCGCGAATCTCTCGCAAGACCGGGCTTCGATGAATGCCCCCACGACCAGTAGATCGAGCAGCCGGTCCGGCTCACCGGATGCCACATCGTTTCTGAGAGTGGCCGCATATCTCGACGCCGTCACGTGATGCCAGCGCATCCCGGCACTCTCCATCAGGCGGACAACCTGCTCGAAATGCCGGAGTTCCTCTCGCGCCAGGCGGGACATCTGCCGGACAAGGGTCGTCTTGCCCGGATAACGGTTCATCAGGGCCATGGCCGATGCAGCCGCCTTCTTTTCGCAATTGGCATGATCAACGGCGAGCAGATCCAGCTCCGGCACTGCTGCGTCTACCCAGGCGGCGGGCGTTGGCTCACCCAGGAACCTCGCGATGTCCTTCAACGCAGCAGGCTTCAGGCGCACCGCCCTCGCTCCTGGTGAATCAGCAGCGCCAGATCGTCCGCCGATTGCGGCCGTTCATCGGGGTCTTTGGCCATCAACTTGTCCACCAGCCCCTGCCATTCACTCAGATGCGGCGGTAACGGGGGAATTTCTGCATGCCCGTGCTTGTAGATCACGGCCATCGGCGACGCAGCCGCATACGGTTTTTTGCGCGTCAACATCTCGAAGAAAATGACGCCGAGGCTGTAGATGTCAGAGCGCTGATCCACAGTGCCGCCGTGCCCCTGCTCGGGACTCATGTAGTAAGGAGTCCCGAAGATCTCACCCCTGCGCGTCAATTCCTGCGCCCTGACAGTCCTCTTGGCCAGCCCGAAGTCGATCAGCGCCAGACTCTCGTCATCACGGCGCAGGACGTTGGCGGGCTTGAGATCGCGGTGCAGAACCCCGACCCGATGGATGGCAGCCAGCGCGGCTGTCATCTGGGCAAGATAACCGAGGGCTTCCTGCGGAGAGACGCCGCTCTTGATGCGCCTCTTCAGGTCGCCCGCCGGAAAATACTCCATGACGATGAATGCATGATCGTCGGCGATCCCCAGGTCGAAGATCTGTACGACGTTGGGATGACGGATCGCTGATATCAGCTCGTACTCTTGCAGAAAACGATCGAAGTCGCGTCTCTCCTCGTCGACGTCCGGGACGTCGGTCAGCACCTTGACGACGACCTGTTTCTCCAACCGCCGGTTTTCCATCAGATAGATGGACGACACCCCTCCTCGGGCCAGCTGACATATGTATTTGTGCCCCTTCAGCGAAAACGCCGGCTGTTCGTCCGTATCCCCATCGCCTTCCGGACCCGCGCCTGCGAATGAATGGCCACGTCCGAGCGCCCCGCGTACGAGTCCGACGACGTCGTCATGGCCGAGCGACCCCTTCGGCAATACGTCATCGGCGCCTGCCCGGATGGCAGCGACAGTCGCCTGTTCATCTCCCTGAGGCGTCATGAATATGACCGGCGGACAGTCCTTCTGGCGCTTCAGATCGGCCAGGACCTCCATCCCCGAAACGCCACGCCAACGATAATCGAGAAAGATCAGGTCAAAGTCCGCCGCAACCGAACCATCGGGCAACGCATTGCCGTCCGTCGGGTCATGCGATACCACTTCACTCTCGATCCACTCGGATGTGAGGTGATGCCCCAGCCAGTGACGGTAGGATTCATGGTCATCGATGATAAGAAACTGCATACTGATCCGGGCCATGGCGTAGTGACGCTACAGGCAATCTTACCTTGTGTATCCCCTGACGCCGATCACAATGTCGTTGACGTTGGTGGAAGTGGGCCCGGTGAAGATCAAGTCCCCCGCGGCCTCCAGGAAACTCCCGGAGTCGGCTCTTTCCAGGCAGACTTCCGGGTCCATCCCTGCGTCCCGGCCTCGCTGCACGCTACTGCCATCCACCAGCGCACCGGCGTCCTCGCCCGAACCATCGGCACCATCGGTTGCGGCGCAAAGAATCGCGAGGTCCTCATAACCCCGGATCGCAGTGGCGCAGCGCAAGGCCAAATGCTGGCTCCGACCACCGCGGCCAGGCTGATCGGGCAGGCGCACGGTCGGCTCGCCGCCCCAGACCTGGATTCCATCTGCAGCCTTCCTGAGTGACGAGGTGATCCTGAGGGCAGCCTCATCGACCGCCTCGTCCAGTCGCGATCGATGCCGGGTCACTTCAATGCCGGCAGTCCTCGCCTTACTGCAACAGGCATCCAGTGCCTGATCAAGGTTGGCGATAACCTCGTGCCTGACACCATCACCAGGCGTACTCGCGAGAGCCCCTTGTATCAGCAGACGGCTTAGCCAACGGGGCAGCCCCTCTGGCAGTTCGGACGCCTGCGGGGCCAACAAACCTGACCCGATCCAGGCCGGATCGTCACCCGGGACATCCGAGATGTACAAGGCGAGAGTGCGGCGGCCCCAGAGTGCAGACGACAGGCCACCGTTCTTGATCAGTGACATGCGGCGACGAACGGCGTTGACGGCAAGTATGTCCAGCCCGCTACCGAGGAGCCAGCGGTTAACACGCTCGAGGTCGGCCACGCCGACACCGTCCGGGAGCACCTCAACCAGGCTGGACGCGCCGCCGGAGATCAGGGCCAGTACCCTGCAACCGGGCGGAAGATCGCGGACATGGGCCAGCAGGCGATGACCGGCAGCAACACTCGTTTCATCCGGAACAGGATGCGACGTCTCCATGACGGTGATGCGTGCTTCTTCGCGGAGCTCCGGCACGGCGTAGCCATGTCGGGTAATGACGACACCGTCCCTCAGATCCGCCCCCAATGCATCTCTGGCCCCGAGAGCCATAGCGCCGGCGCACTTGCCAATAGCGATCAGGTGGATGGGGCCGGACGGTCGTTCGGCCTGGAGGAATTCCCTGGTGCATCGTCTGCCGTCGACAGCGCGAAGACCGGCCTCGAAAGTCTCAAGCAGCTTCCGACGATTCACGATTCCGACCGTGGTTCAGATGACCTGGGCAGTCGCTCTGGAGCTGGATCGCCCTCGTTCCCGCGCTGCCTTTACTTCATCTGCCCGGGAGGCCTCGAGTTGTCCGAGATACTCGGCGCTCACGTCTCCTGTGACGTAGTCGCCAGAGAAACACGAGGTATCGAACTCCTCGATACCGGCGTTCTCATAGCGGACCGAAGTTATCAGGTCTTCCAGAGTCTGGTAGACGAGCCAATCCGCGCCAACAATCCCTGCTACTTCCTCCTCCGTGCGTCCGTACGCAACAAGTTCCGAAGCGGCGGGCATGTCGATTCCATAGACGTTGGGATGTCTGACCGGGGGCGCCGCGGAAGCGAAGTACACATTCTTCGCTCCGGCCTCCCGCGCCATCTCGATGATCTGTTTGGAGGTCGTGCCACGCACGATGGAGTCATCCACCAGCAGCACGTTCTTCCTGCGAAATTCGAGATCGATGGCGTTGAGCTTGCGCCGGACCGACTTCTCCCGCAAGGACTGGCCCGGCATGATGAAAGTACGGCCGATGTACCGGTTCTTGATGAATCCTTCCCGATACTTCACGCCGAGCCGATTCGCCAGCTGCAATGCACTGGTTCTACTGGTATCCGGAATCGGGATCACAACGTCGATATCGTGGTCCGGGCGCAGTTCGAGAATCCGGTCTGCCAGCGCCTCGCCCATGCGCAGGCGCGCCTTATAAACCGAGATGTTGTCGATGATTGAGTCGGGCCGCGCGAAATAGACATATTCGAAAATACACGGGCTATGGCGGACCTGATCGACACACTGACGTGTGTGCAAGCGGCCATCGATATCAATGAACACGGCCTCGCCGGGTTCCACGTCGCGAAGCAATTCGAAACCGAGGGCGTCCAGAGCGACGCTCTCCGAAGCGATGATGTGTTCCGGGCCCGCCGCGGATTCGCGCCGGCCTATGACTAACGGCCTGATCCCGTATGGGTCGCGGAACCCGACGATCCCCGCTTGCAGGATCATGGCTATCACCGCATACCCGCCTCGGCATCTGCGATGCAGCGATGCCACCGCATCGAAAATTGCGTCCTCTTCGGCCGTATCGTTACAACGCAGCGCCAGCTCGTGGGCAAAGACGTTGAGCAGAACCTCGGAATCCGACGTCGTATTGAGATGACGACGATCCTTGCGGACGACCAGATCCGCCAACTCTCTCGTGTTGGTGAGATTCCCGTTGTGCCCCATGCAGATTCCGTATGGGGAATTGACGTAGAACGGCTGTGCTTCGTCCTTGCTGGAACAGCCTGCCGTCGGATACCTGACATGGCCGATACCCATTTTGCCGGTCAGCTTCAGCATGTGGCGCTGCTGGAAGACGTCCCGCACGAGTCCGTTCTTCTTGCGAATGTGAACACGTTCGTCCGCGGTCACGATTCCGGCGGCATCCTGGCCCCGGTGCTGAAGTACGGTCAGCGCATCGTAAATCGCCTGGTTGACCGGCCCTCGTCCGACAATCCCTACGATCCCGCACATGTCAGATTTCCTCGCGTTATCCGGACTGCGCAGCGGCAGCCTCGTTCGGTGCTACATCGCTCGGCGGTATTATCTCGTCAATATGTTCCAGGCCGGCATGCAGAAAGTCCTGCAGCCAATCTGCCACTGGCTCCGCGAGCCCTACTACGCCCGACTCATCCCACCACTCTTCCTGATCCAGTTCGAGCACGCGGAAGACCATCACGACCACCCCGACGATCAATACGCCGCGCGCCGCCCCGAAAAGCATGCCGAGCAGGCGATCAGTCCCGGTGAGTCCCGTCTTGTCGACGAGGATCCCGATCAGGGCGTTCAGGAGTCCCCCTGCGATCAGCACCAGGATGAAGGTGATGATCCGGGCGGACCATATGCGCAGGGCCGGTGAAGAGACAGAGGCGAGCAACGGCTCGAGCAGGTGTGCAAATTCGAAGCTGACCCAGACGGCCACTATCCAGGTGACCAGCGACAACGCTTCGCGGAAGAACCCCCGGAACACGCCGACTACGACCGAGACCAGGAGAGCTGCCACCAGGATGTAATCGATTGTGACCATTGGACACCGCGGCAAGGGCGGGCAGAGTTTACCAGATGCGGCCGACTTGCGGGCTTATCAATCCTCGTTTGGAATGACGCGGCCGGCCTGGCCGCTCTCGGCCAGGCTGTCAGCCAGAACCTTGGCAGCCGGCTTGTCTCCTACGGGCCCGACGCGAACTCTGTGCATCAGGGCCGAGCCACCGTCCGTCTGTGACACAAAGACGTCGAACCCCTTCTTGCGCAGTGAATCCGCCAGCCTGGTCGCATTGACCTTGTTCGAGAAACTGCCCACCTGGACAACCCAGCCCCCGGAAGACGGCGCCTGGGCGGATCGTGGAGCCGCCGGCTTCGTGTTGCTTCGAGGCGATGCACTCTCCACGGACGTCTTCCCTTCAGGCTGCGCCACCGCCGACTGTACTGGTTTTTCGGGTTCTTCCTTCCTGGTCTCGGGCTGCGGTCGGGGTTGGCCATTCTCTGCTTCAGGCGGTTCGGAAACCCGGGTGATAGTGCCGGAGGCCGGTGTGGCGGGCCGGCGCGCGGGTACATCGAGCCGTATCGTGTGACTCCGCTGGTCGCCATCGGCGGCCGGTAACTCCAGGCCGACTGCGACGGGTTGATCAGGTGGAGGACCGTCCAGCAGAACGGGGATCACGAGAATGCCGACTAACACCAGAACGCTGGCTCCTACCAGTCGTTCCTTGAGTTGCTGGTCCATTGTTTTCATCCGGGTTGATCGCCACCCCGCCCGCTCGCCGGCGAGTATACCGCAAGCCACTCGAGAGCCGGACCGACAATATGGAATGAACCAAATGCGATGACCCGATCACCGGCGGTGGAATCGGAGTACGCCCTCTGGCATGCCTGTTCGACCGTCTGACAGACCTCTATCCGTCGGGCACCCGCCGCCGCGACCTGGGCGGCTATCTCATCGACTGATGTTCCCCGGCCATCCTGGATTCCGGTCAGGTACCACTGGTCGACAATAGGCCCCAGTTCCTTCACCAGGCCGCCAATGTCCTTGTCGGCCAGCATTCCGAAAACTGCTCTGGAGGAACCCGCTGCGGGCCGTTGGGACAGAGTAGTCGCAAGCGCGGCGGCACCATCAGGGTTGTGCGCCAGATCGACGATCCACTCGATCTCGCCAGGAATGATCTGCATCCTTCCGGGCAGCTCGAGCTGGTCGATGGCGCGCCTGACCTGGGTCTCCGATCCGAGCATATCGGGACCGGTCAACGCCAGTGCCTGGAGGGCGCAGCCGGCATTTCTGACCAGCACGCCGCGCAATGGGCCGTAGGGTAGCGACTTGATCCCGCCGTCAACACCCGACAGGTGCCATACGTCCGGGTGCTGCTGTATCCGCCACTGCTTCTGGTACGAAAAGGTCGGCGCGCCGAGCTCTTCGGCGCGACACAAGAGGGACAAGGGCGGGTCGGGATCACCGATCACGACCGCGCGTGTCGATCGCATGATCCCGGCTTTCTCGGTACCGATGGACTCACGGTCAAATCCGAGCCAAGCCTGGTGGTCAAGGCCTATGCTCGTGATGACGGCCACGTCCGCGTCCACGATATTGACGGCGTCGAGGCGACCGCCCATGCCCACTTCCAGGACGACCAGATCAGGTGACTCGGCGGCACATATCTCCAGCGCCGCCAGTGTGCCGAACTCGAAGTAAGTCAGCGGCGTCCCACGTCGCGCCCGTTCCACGGCCTCGAATGCGCGAACAAGTCGGTCATCATCGACAGGTTGACCGCCAACGCGGACACGTTCGTTGTAGCGATAGAGATGGGGAGACGTATAGGCGACCACCCGTTGCCCGGCGGCGATGGCAACAGCCTCGATGACCGCCACGCATGTGCCCTTGCCATTCGTGCCGGCGACCGAAATCACCCGGCTGCCCTCTGCCAGGCCCGGCATTCTGGAGTAGACCGGCCTCAGCCTCGCGAGTCCCAGTTCGATGTCACGCGGATGCAGGGACTCCTGCCAGCGGAGCCAGCTCTGAAGGTCTCTGGGGCTCATCGAAGAGATCAGTCGCCGATGGGATGCGATTGTCTTGTAAGGATCGCCAAAAGGGACGCGAGCCGCTCTCGCATCTCCCGGCGGTCGATGATCATGTCGAGGGCTCCATGCTCGACCAGGAACTCGCTGCGCTGGAACCCTTCCGGAAGTGTCTCGCCAACCGTCTGCTGAATGACCCTGGGCCCGGCGAATCCGATCAGCGCCTTGGGTTCCGCTACGTTCAAGTCTCCCAACATGGCGAGGCTCGCAGAGACGCCCCCGGTTGTCGGGTCTGTCAGGACAGACACATAAGGGACACCGGCGGCGGACAATTTGGCCAGAATCGCGCTTGTCTTCGACATCTGCATGAGTGAGAACAAGGCCTCCTGCATGCGTGCACCGCCACTCGCGGAAAAGCAGACAAGCGGGATCCGACGTGACAGGGCCAGGTTGCCTGCTCGCGCAAAACGCTCCCCCGCCACGGAACCCATCGATCCGCCCATGAATCGGAACTCGAAGGCGCAAGCGACGACCGGCATGCCGAACAACTCGCCGCTCATCGCCACGAATGCGTCTTTCTCTCCAGTTTCTTTCTGGGCCTGTGTCAGCCGATCACGGTACCGCCGGCTGTCCTTGAATCGAAGCGGGTCCTCGGGCGCCAGGCGTTCTCCGATTTCGGTCCCACTGCCTTCGTCGAAGAACATACTGAGCCGGGTGCGGGCATCGACCCGCATGTGATAATCGCATTTCGGGCAGACATAGGAATTTCGCTCAACCTCGGCCCGGTAGAGAACAGATCCGCACTCCGCGCACTTGCTCCAGATTCCCTCGGGTACCGACCGCCTGCGACGCTGGGTCTTGATACGTGAGGGCATCAATTTGTCGAACCAGTTCATTTGCCTCTCGTACCCCTTGCCGACTGTCGCAAACAACCTAAGCCGCGGCTAGCATCATAGCGCAATCGCTGGAAATCCGGTCAGCCGGCAGGCACGGCTGCTGTATCAGAGATGGGCGTCTCCAGCCCCCCGCCGTAGTCAACCCGCAGGAAGTAGAGGCCGCAGGCCGGCGCGGTCATGCCAGCCACCTTCCGATCCCGGCTTGCCAGCACTTGTGCAACCCACTCCGGCTCGGCATCCTGCCGACCGACACGGACGAGGGTGCCCGCTATATTGCGCACCATGTGATGGAGAAACGCATTGGCCTCTACTTCGATCCAGACGATGTCTCCAGACCGGTCGATGTCGACTCGCCGCATGGTTCGGATGGGGGACCTGGATTGGCACTCCGCAGCCCGAAGCGATGAGAAGTCATGCTCGCCGATCAGGAACCTCGCGGCCGCCTGCATTCGATCCGTCTGCAGGCGGCGATGGTGCCACCATGCGCGATTGGCGAGCAGGGCCGACCGACTTGTCGCATTGTGGATAACATACCGATAAGTCCGGGAGAGCGCTGAGAATCGCGCATGGAAGTCCTCCTCCCCTTGGGCGACCCAGCGAACTGATACGTCAGCGGGGAGATTCGAGTTGACCCCGATTGTCCAGGCACGTTCAGGGCGATCAGCGTCGGTGTCGAAGTGCACGACCTGGCCCAGTGCGTGGACACCCGTATCGGTACGACCGGCACACACAACTGAGACGGGATGGTCCGCAACAGTGGAGATGGCACTCTCCAGGGTTTGCTGGACGCTGCGTCCATTCTGTTGCGATTGCCAGCCACAGAACCGGGTGCCGTCGTACTCCAGGCCGAGGACCAGACGCATGACTAGAATCGCAACAAGCCGAGGAGAAACAACAGGACGAAACCCAGAATCAACCAGTCCGTGATATCTGGCGTCGGCTGTTTCGGCAGTTCCGCGTGAGCAGGACTCCGCTCCGCCCCATCCTCGATGTCGCTGACCAGTTCGGCCGCCGCTCTGGCCCAGCCCCCGAAGTCACGCCCACGAATGCCAGCCTTGCCCGCGGCATCTGTGACCAACTCCGCGGTGCGCGGCACCGCGTCGAGCGTCAACGCAATCCTGCGTGACAGCCTCCCCGTATCAAGTCCCAGCACGCTCAAGGGCCCCAATAGCACCGCTATTCCACCCGCGATTTCAGGCGCGGGAGTCGTCTGGCGCATCAATTCGACAGCCGTAACCAGCAGTACGAGCACGCCGGCGCGCCTGAGCGCGAGTTCGATGTCAGACCAGGCTGGCAGGAACGCGATGCCCGACACTTCGGGTTCGGGCGCCACAAGCAGGTAAATGATGGCGAGGGACAGTAACAACCAGCGAATCCGGCGCAGTGCGCGCCAGACTAGGTCCAGGGATTCCCTGCCACGGCGAACGGCGATGCCGCACAGCATCGCCAAGACCAAGAACTGGTCGAGCAGACCATAACGAAATACGACACTGCCCAGCGCGATGAGTGCGATTAGCCTGAATACAGGTGGAAATCGCATCTGACCATGCCTGTTGCGCGGCGTCCCGGGGACGCCGCCGCCCAATTATTCCAGCCCGTCGATCAGCTGCCGGGCTTCCTTCTTCTGAGCGTCATCGCCCTCCTCGATAACCTCTTCGAGAATGCTCTTCGCCCCATCCGGATCGCCCATGTCGATGTAGGCCCGGGCAAGATCCAGCTTGGTGCCCACTTCGCTCAGGGTCACGTCCGATGGTTTGATCTGTGGCATTTCCTGTGTGGCATCCGAGTCCGAGATCTCGGTCAGCATCTCTTCAGAAGATGCGATTTTGGTCTCATCCTCCTCACCGAAGATCTCCTCGATCAGCGTTTCTCCATCCGGCCCCTGGCCCGCGATGGGTATCTCCGCAGTCTTGTCGAGATCGGCTTCCGTCTCGGCGGTCAGGTCCTCGAGATTCAGATCTTCCTCCGACAATGGCGCCACTTCGACGGTCTCTTCGTCGCCGGAAACGACATCCAGCGCAGGCAATTCCTTGGTCTCGCCCTCCGAATCCAGGCTCATGAGATCCAGATCTTCTGCACTGGCCACAGCAGTTTCGTCATCCGCAGCCTCTTCCACTCTATTCAGCACTTCCGTCAGCCCGGTTTCCTCGGGCTGTTCGTCTACGTTCGCCTTGTCAAGCATTTCCGTTGCAGAGGTATCTTCAACCGTCTCGTCCGCCGCCGACCGCTCCAGCTCCTCCGTCTCGGAAGTCTCCTGCAATTCCGGTTCAGCCAGATGCTCGCCGCTGAGCTCGTCCAGATCGATGTTCAGACCCAGGTCCTCGATCTCCAGTTCGGCAGTGGCCTCCGGACCGCCTGCCTCGGCCTCATCAAGGCCCGGAACCTCGCCGGTCGCGCTCAGATCGAAGTCAAGCGAATCCGACTCCGAAGCCGACTTCTCCTCGCCAACGGCAAAATCCACGTCGCTGTCGTCCCCGGCCGGTCCGCTATCCCCGGCCGACTCCACTGCATCCGCGCCACCCTCAGTGCCGAATATCGTCTCATCCGGGCAGATCTGACGACCCATAATCGCCACGCGCTCCCACTCACTGGAATCGGCCCCATCAAGGCGAGTGCGGAGATCCTTGGCCTCAGCAAGGAACTCTTCCTGTTTGCCCCAGACGAAAAGGATGTCCAGCAGCTTGAGACGCAGATCGGAACGATCCGGATCGCGCTCGATCGCCTTGCCGACCAGGTCAGCTGCCTGATCGTACAGACCGTAGGCCATGTGGAAATCGGCTTCCGCGAGAGGATCGGACTGCTCGAGATTGATGCCGGTCGCGCCTGCGATCGTGTCCTCGAACGGGTAGGCATACTCACCAGTCGCCGCAGGCGGGCGGTGTTCGGCCGGCTCAGGCGACGGTTTTGGCGCCACATCGACTTCCGGTTCGGTCTCAGCTTCGGTTTCCGAGCCCGTCGCGACGGCGCTCTCATCATCGGAGGCTTCCTCAACCTCATCGACCTGGATTCCAGGAGCGGATGCAACCGCTGCAGCTGTGGCCGTCTCAGCAGCGCCACCCGCCGCGGTCGCGGAAGCCCAACTCTCGTACGGAACCTCGGACTCCTCCTCGCGACGGCTTCGAACATAGAAGAAGCCCGCGAGAATCACTGCAATAACGACTAACCAGGTCCACAGCGATGAGAACAGACCGCCTTGTTCATCGTCCTGGGAGCCAAGCTGGGCCGCAGGCGGGGGGGCCGCAGCTTCTGTTGCTGCCGGCTCGCTTTCAGCTTCAGTCTGGGCCACGGCGGGCTCATCTGCCTGGGGAGGCGCATCCGGAGCCATCCCCGGTTCAGTGGCTTCCGGCTCGCCGACAGCCCCCGCTACCAAGGGTTCACGGCCGGCTTCGAGACCGGACAGGCGATCCTGCAGAGCGGCTATTTCTTCATCTTTCAGGCCGATAAGCTGGCGAGTGTCCTCGAGTTCGCGGCGCAATGACTGAACGGCAGCAAGCAGCTCTTCGTTCAAAGCTTCCTGCTCGGCCCTGTACTCCGTTGGGACAGCAGAATCAGCAGACGCACCCGGTGCTGCACCGGCGGCTGGTTCGCGAGCGGGTGGCACGAGTTCGAGCCGTGTTTCTTCCGCCTGGGAAACCGCAGGCAATGCACTCGGTGCCGGGGCCTTGTCGGAACGCCAGTCGCTATTCTGGCGACGGACCTCTGCCGATGCCTGCGCGTTGTTCCGCAACGTCATCTCGGAGTAATCCGGCACCCTCAGGGTTGCTCCGGCTCGCAGCCGATTAATATTGCCATTAAAGGCGTCCGGGTTTGCCTCATAGAGGGCGATCATTGCCTGATTGACCGATATGCCCGGATCTGGTCTGACTCTCTCCGCGATGCCCCAAAGCGTTTCGTTCCTGCGGACCGGACCGTAGGTGCCGGCTGTTGGTCGCGGCGCGGGTCTGCTCGCCTCGGGTTGCGCTGACGGGCGAGATACGACGCCGGCAGACGGGGCCGGCGCGATCGGAGCGGCTGGAGCCGGCTCAGGACTGTCGGGTTCCGGCAGATACATGGGCGGGTCGAGCAAGACCGTGTATTCACGCAGCAGCCTTCCACCGCTGGATCGGGCTTCGATCAGAAAAGTGAGGAACGGCTCGACGACCGGCTGCGACGACCGTACCCGGACGATTGCCCCTCCGGGCTGCCGCTCGACAGTAAAAGTCAGCTGATCCAGGACTCCGATCCTTTCAACACCGAAGCGTTCAAAGACATCCCTGGAGGCAACCTGGACCTGCAGCGTGTCCAGTTCTTCTGCGCCTGCCGCACTGACATATATCTCGGCATCCAGTCGCTCGTTAAGGTATGAATTGAGCTTGATGTCGCCGAGCCCGAGCGAACTGCCGCTGGTCGGTACCAAAGCCAGGGCCACGATGCCCAGCCATCGAGATCTAAAGGTCATCTCTACTCCCTAAGCGCTTCCGGGGGGACGGAAAACGATTCTCTAATCTTGACCGAATTTTAGTACTTACACGTCGATGACGATCTGATAAATCTCTTTACAAAATCGGTGCAACTATAGCTTATAGATAGCTTTTCACCAACAATTCAGCGATTTGCACGCTATTTAGTGCGGCGCCCTTCCGCACGTTGTCTGCGACGACCCACATATCCAGTCCGCGCGGATGAGAAATATCCTCACGAATTCTGCCGACGAAGACCGGGTCATTGCCCGCTGCTTCCGTTACCGGCGTAGGGTAGCCGCCAGAATCCGAATGGTCGAGTACCGTGATACCAGGCGCCGCTCTCAGGATATCAGCGGCGCCCTGAGCGCTGATCTTGTCCCGGGTTTCGGCATGGATCGCCTCACTGTGCCCGAAGAACACCGGAACCCTAACGGCCGTTGGGTTGATAAGCATCCCGGGCTCGTCGAGGATCTTGCGGGTCTCCCACACCATCTTCATCTCTTCCCGACTGTATCGGTTCTTCTCCCAAACGTCGATCTGTGGCAACAGATTGAATGCGATCTGTTTTGGCGTCGTCATGTCGCCGAGTGGTTTGCCGCTCAGCAGCAGGCTGGTCTGCCGCGCAAGATCCTCGACCAGACCGCGACCCGCACCGGAGACCGCCTGATACGTGGCCACATTGACACGCTCGACGCCGACGGCCCGATGCAGCGGTCCAAGAGCCACCACCATCTGGATCGTGGAGCAGTTCGGATTGGCGATGATGTTTCTTGACCGGAACCCGCCGACGGCGTCCGGGTTGACTTCCGGAACCACCAAAGGAATATCGTCTTCAAGACGAAATCTGGAGGTGTTGTCGATGACGACACAGCCGGCATCACCCGCTTTCGGTGCATAGATCTCGGAGACGCTCGCCCCTGCGGAAAACAACCCGATCTGTGCCCTGGAGAAGTCGAAACCCGCGACATCCTCCACTGTGTATTCGCGATCACGGAACCTGACCTTGCGTCCAGCCGATCGCTCGCTGGCAAGAGGGAAGAGTTCGCGAACCGGGAACTCCCGCTGCTCAAGAATGGTAAGCAGCGCCTCACCGACCAGTCCGGTGGCACCCAGGATGGCGACCGAGTATCCCTCACTCATAACGCGCTATTCCGCTCCAAAACTGGTTACGTTAGACAGGTCGAGGCGCGGACACCCGGGCCACGATCGCTGCCGCCATGGCGACGAGCGCCGCAAAAATCCATGCATGGGCCGGCTCGCCGAACTCCCAGGCATACCCTGCCCACAGGCTACCGAGTGCGCCTCCCACTCCGAATCCGAGGCTGCTGTAGAGCGCCTGACCCCGAGTCTGCAGTGTTCCGCCAAAGTAGCGATGTATGAGCACGACTGATACCGCGTGAAATACGCCAAAGCTCGCCATGTGCAGTGTCTGTGCAACAAGCAGAATCGTCAATGATCCCGGGAACACTCCTGTCAGCACCCAACGGACACTCGTCACTGCAAGCGCCGCGGTCAGTAGCCGGTGCGGAGACCAGCGGGCTAGTAAACGGGGAGTATAGGCAAACACGATGATCTCGGCAGCCGTGCCCCAGGCCCACATGAATCCCGCCGTCAAAGATGAGTACCCGGCGTCTCGCAGATAGATCGTGAAGAATGCCAGGTAAGGACCGAAACTGGCCTGGAGCAGGATGGCTGCCAGCAGCAGACCGGCCACTTCGCGTGTCCGCAATCGCGCGATCAGGCCGGCACCATCGGGCTCGTGATGCTGTGAGGATGCAGGTGGCGTAAGGGCCGTCCCGACAGCAGCGAGCACAAGGAGAGCGAATGTCACTCCAGGAAACCACGCGATCCGCTCATCGCTAAACAACAGGCCGCCGCAGATCACGGCCAGGATAAAACCGGCGGAACCCCACATCCGTAGCCTCCCGTAGGTCTGCGGACGGTCACCGAGGTGATTCATCGTGTTGGCCTCGTAGGAGGGCAGCACCCCTGACCAGACGGCACCGAAGATCGCCAATGCAAGTGCCAGACTCAACCAGTCGCTGGAGACCGCGACGGCCGCGAAACACAATGGCGCGGTCATGGCAGCGACTCGCAGGAGCGTCATCCGACGGCCAGTCGCATCCGCCAGCCAGCCCCAGAGGGCCGGCGTCATGATGCGCATCGCCATCAGGATCGCCAGCAACTGGCCGATGGCCAGGGCGTCGAAACCCCGGTGGCGCAGATACAGCCCGATGTACGGAGCCAGGATTCCGATTGCCCCGAAGTAGCTGGCGTAGAAGAATGAGATCCGGGCGTACGGAACGCCAAGGCGCACGAGCGACTACCCGGGGACAACCGGCAAAGAGACGCTCACATCCGCATTCTGCGCGCGATGCCGCAGATAGTGATCCATCAATACGATAGCCAGCATGGCCTCGGCGATGGGCGTGGCGCGCAGGCCAACACATGGATCATGACGCCCGGTGGTGACAACCTCCACAGGCTGGCCATTGCTGTCTATCGAACGGCAGGGAAGACGCAGACTCGAGGTGGGCTTGAGGGCGATGCTGACCCTGATCTGCTGCCCGGACGAGATCCCGCCGAGCGTTCCGCCGGCATGATTGCTCAGGAATCCCTCGGGAGTTATCTCGTCGCGGTGCTCGGTACCCTTCTGACTGACGGATTCGAAACCGTCGCCAATCTCTACGCCTTTCACCGCATTGATGCCCATCATGGCGTGGGCGATGTCTGCGTCCAGCTTGTCGAAAACTGGCTCACCGAGGCCCGGCGGCACGCCGGTCGCGATCGTCACGACTCTGGCGCCGACCGAATTACCTTCCTTGCGCAGTGCGTCCATATAGGCCTCCAGCTCCGGCACTTTGGCGGGGTCCGGACAAAAGAACGGGTTGTCATCGACGCTGGCAATATCGATCGGGTCTAGCGGTATCGGTCCGAGTTGGGATAGGTATCCCTGAATCAGTATTCCGGCATGTTGGCTCAAGTACTTCCGCGCGATCGCCCCGGCCGCAACCCGCATGACGGTTTCCCGGGCCGAAGAGCGACCGCCGCCGCGGTAATCACGAATGCCGTATTTGTGGGCATAAGTGTAGTCAGCGTGACCGGGTCGAAAACGGGAAGCTATCTTGCTGTAGTCACGAGGTCGCTGATCAACGTTCTCGACCAGCATTCCGATCGGCGCGCCGGTGGTGAGCCCCTCGAAAACGCCTGACAGGATGCGCACCTGATCCGGCTCCCGCCGTTGACTGGTGTGCCTGGACTTGCCCGAACGTCTGCGTTCGAGGTCCACCTGAATGTCCTCCTCATCGATCTCTATACCGGGAGGACAACCATCAACGATGCAGCCCAGTGCCGGCCCGTGGCTCTCGCCGAAGCTGGTCACCGTAAAAACCTTCCCGATCGTATTGCCTGACATCCTCTCTACTCCACAGACAGTTCGGCGTCCGCCAGATCTTCTCGCGTCAGCAAGAACACGCCGGATCCGCCGCGGCTGAAGTCCAACCAGGTCAATGGCAGATCCGGAAACTCCTCGATCATCTGCGGTCTTGAGTCCCCAACCTCTACGATCAGAATACCGCCCGGCTGCAACCGGCTCGACGCATCAGCGAGGATTCGGCGCACGACCGCCAAGCCCTTATCATCAGCAACCAATCCCACAGCAGGCTCATGATGGTATTCCTGCGGGAGCCCGGCGTATTCCCCATGGCTCACGTAGGGGGGGTTACTCACGATGATGTCGTAGCAGCCCTCCTCCAGGCCGTCATATACGTCAGCACGGAATGCGTGAACGCGCTCTTCGAGTCCGTGGTTCGCGATGTTCCTTCTGGCAATCTCCAGGGCTTCCTCGGATACATCGGTCAAATCGACGCTGGTCTGCGGCAGATAGTGTGCACATGCGATTCCGATGCACCCGCTGCCGGTGCACAGGTCCAGGACACGGTGGATGCGAGAGGTCTCGATCCACGGAGCGAATCCGGTCTCGATCAACTCCGCGATGGGGGATCGGGGGACCAGGACCCGCTCATCGACGCTGAATGACAATCCCGCGAACCATGCCTCACCGGTCAGATAGGCTGCCGGTCTCCGCTCTGCCAGTCGCCTCTCAATCAGGGCACTGACATCCAGCCTCTCCCGGGCTGTCAGACGGGCCGAAAAAAACTCGGGGGGCATCGGCAAATCGAGATGCAGGACGTGGGTGACCAAGTGCAGCGATTCGTCCACCGCGTTATCCACGCCATGGCCGAAGTGCAGGCCCGCTGCCGCAAAGCGGCTGGCGCCCCAACGGACAAAGTCGACCACTGTCTGCAACGACTCGCAATCCGAACCTGCGGGCGTCTCCAGTGCCTCTTCCATCGATGGAATCATACCTGACCGACCTGGCGCCGTGTGGGATAATGGAGGGCTATGGCCATTGGCAACAAAAAGCTTCTTTTCTTCATCGTCGCGACACTCGCCGGCGTTCTTGGCGTGGCCGTGGCGCACTGGTCCACGCAGCCGGACTCGACGGAGCGGGCACTGGTGCTAGAAGTGCCGAGAGCACTGCCGGAATTTAGTCTGCAAGACCATATGGGTGGGGTCTTCGATCGATCGAGCCTGGTCGACTCGTGGACCTTCATGTTCTTTGGTTTCACAAACTGCCCGGACGTGTGCCCGACGACCCTGATTTCACTGGACCAGGCCCTCGACCGGATCGACGACGATCATCCGGGCGACCGGCCGGCCGTTGTCATGGTGTCGGTGGACCCGATCCGAGACGATGCGGAGAAGCTCGCTGGCTACCTGCCCTACTTCGATCAGAGCTTTGTCGGCGTCACTGGCGAAATGCCTGCGATCCTCGGTCTGACCAGCGCAATGGGTGTTGCGTTCGCCTATACACCGTTGCCGGGCGAAGACGGCAGTTACACCGTTGACCACACAGCATCAATATTCCTCATCGATCCGCAGGGACGGCTGGCAGCAATATTCGGAACACCCCATGAGGCGTCCGTGCTGGCAGCGGACTACCTGCGCATCGTGGACCCCGGTTGATGGGCGGTAAGACACGGATACTTCTTGTCGCCATATTTCTGGCGGCGTGTTCGCCGTCGGCGCCAGAGCCTGGCCCGATCGCCGCAGATGCCTGGGTCCGGGCCGTTCCGCCGGGCGCCGGCATGACGGCTGGATACCTGACCATCTCCAACCCCGGCAGCAGAGATCTCGACCTGATCCGGGTCACATCTCCCGACTTCGGGAAAATAGAGATGCATTCAACGATCATGGAAGACGGGATGGCCAGGATGAGACGAGAGTCGCTTGTCCCCGTTCCCGGCGAGAGCGAGGTCGTATTCAGCCCCGGGGGTCGTCACTTGATGCTGTTCCGACCCGCCGGCCCCCTGTCCGATGGGGACAGGATCGGGCTAACACTGACCTTTACGGCATCTGGAGAAGAAACCGGCGACGAACGGATTACCGTGGCCGCAGAAGCCGTCGTCAGGCGCGGCAACGCAGCGCAAGGCGAGCATCACCACTGAGGGGTTTAGACATGTCACGCCTGTTCGTAGCCCTCCAGTACCTCTTGCCCCAGCACGCGCTGTCCAGGGTGATTCACTGGGCCACCAGGATCGAAGTGGTCTGGTTCAAGAATCTCATCATCCGGATGTTCGTCCGGGCGTTCAGAGTGGACATGTCCGAAGCACTCAACCCGGACCCCACCAGCTACCGTCACTTCAACGAGTTCTTCACCCGCGCCCTCGCGCATGGCTGCCGTCAGCTGCCCCCGACGAACGGATCCGTGGCATGTCCCGTCGACGGCACCATCAGCCTGAGCGGGCGCGTTAGCCAAGGCATGCTCATCCAGGCGAAAGACCGGCGTTATCTCGCTGCCGACCTGCTGGGCGACGAGCGGATGGCGGCACAGTTCGAAGACGGCAACTTCGTCACAATCTACCTCGCGCCCTACAACTATCACCGGATCCACATGCCCGTGCGCGGCCGGCTACGGGAGATGCGTTATCTGCCGGGAAGGCTGTTCAGTGTGAATGCGGCGACCGTGCGCAGTGTGCCGCGCCTGTTCGCCCGCAACGAAAGGGTCGTATGCCGGTTCGAGACGGATATTGGCCAGGTGGCTATGGTCTTGGTGGGCGCACTAAATGTCGGCAGTATCGAAACCGTCTGGGCGGGCGAGGTCGCCCCTGGGCGACCTCGCGTACGAGCCGCTGTTCACTATGGAGAACCGGCGATTGAGCTGCCAATGGGCGCCGAGATGGGGCGTTTCAATATGGGCTCGACCGTGATCCTCCTGTTCGCCCGTGATCGCGTTCAGGCGGCGGATCACCTCAGGCCGGGGACCGTCGTGCGTATGGGAGAGTCCATCGGACAGACGACAGAGCGGGCGGCCGGTCAGCCGGACAGAGAGTCCGTGTAGCAACGGGCCAGCAGTTCGACGCCCTCGGCATCCTCCCGGTCGAATCGACCGGTCGAGGGACTGTCGAGGTCCAGCACACCGACAAGTCGGTCATCGGCATCGATCAGAGGCACTACCAGCTCGGACCTAGACGCCGAATCACAGGGGATGTGTCCGGGAAACTCGTCCACGTCTTCCACCACGATGGTTTCTCTAGCTGCCGCCGCAGATCCACATACCCCGCGTCCCAATGCGATCCTGACGCAGGCTGGCTGTCCCTGGAACGGTCCAACGACCAGTTCCTGGTCTCTCAGGAAATAGATTCCCGCCCAATTGAGGTTCGGTAGCTGATGGAAAATCAGCGCCGCGAGATTGGCGGCATTCGCGACCGGGTCGGACTCGCCCTCCAGCAAAGCCCGCGCCTGGCGCGCCAGCGAGGCATAGAACGTCCCCTTGTCGGTAGTCTCAGGGTCTTCTATTTCAAACATGAACCCCCCTGTCAGGCGCGGGCCAGATCAAACGTCAGTACATCGCTGATTTCATCGACATCGGCAATGTACATAAGTAGGCGGTCAAGCCCCAGGGCCACGCCGGAGCAGTCAGGCAAGCCTGCCTCAAGAGCTGCCAGCAAGGCGTCGTCCCGGGCGGGCACAAAACTACCTTCTTCGGCACGCCGGGCCAGTTCTCGATCGAATCGACGACCCTGCTCAACGGTATCAGTCAACTCATGGAAGCCGTTCGCGATCTCCATCCCACCGAAAAACAGCTCGAATCGCTCTGCAACCGGCGGGTCTCCCGGCAAGATCCGGGCGAGGGCGGCCTGGGAAGCAGGGAAATGGTAAACGAATAGAGGCTGTGCCGGATCCATAGCGGGCTCAACCACGGTCGCCAGCAACAGGTCCAGCAACTCGTCGCGTTCCAGGGGGGATCCCGCGGGCGATGCGATCCCATTGCGGTCCAGCGCGTCGACCAGTTCTGGGACGGCGGCTGTAAATGGGTCGACGTCCACGAATTGCCGCATCAGATCCTGGTAGCTGGTTCTGCGGAACGGCACGAGCGGCCTGCGAATTCCGCACAGATCGCGCGTCAGGCTCTCGACATCGGTCATCATGTCCTCAAGCGAGTGACCCAGTCGATACCACTCCAGCATCGTGAACTCGGGATTGTGCTTCTGCCCCAGTTCGCCTGCCCGAAAGACGTGGCACACCTGAAAGATGTCGCCCGATCCGCCTGCAAGCAATCGCTTCATCGCGGATTCAGGCGAGGTGTGGAGAAAGTACGCCCGCCCGTCAAGCTGAGCGCTGACGTTCTCGAGGTGGGGATCGCTGGCGCCGGCACTGGAAAGCACCGGCGTCTCTACTTCAAGGACGCCGCGATCTTCGAACCACCTTCTGAGTCTGCGGAGGACTGCCGCCCTCAGCCGCATCACTTCTATGGATGCACTCGGTCTCCACCGCGGACCCGCGCGCCCCGTGCCAGAGCGGACGCTCAGTCTTTCACCCGCGAGACGTACTCGCCGGTTCGCGTATCGACACGGATGACCTCTCCTTCTTCTACGAAGAGTGGGACCTTGACCACTGCGCCGGTTTCGAGCGTGGCAGGCTTCACACCACCCTGGGCCGTGTCGCCACGGACGCCGGGATCGGTTTCCACGATCTTGAGTTCGACGAAGTTTGGCGGCGTGACTGTCAGCGGCACGTTGTTCCACAGGGTAATCTGGCAGTGATCCTGTTCTTTCAACCAGTTTTTTGCCTCGGTCACCGCATTGCCGTCGGCAGCGTATTGCTCGAAGGTGTCGGGGACCATGAAGTGCCAGAACTCTCCGTCGGAATAAAGGTACTGCATCTCCGTGTCCATCACGTCTGCCGCCTCGACGGACTCGCCGGATTTGTAGGTCTTGTCGACTACCCTGCCCGTCTTCAGATTGCGGATTCGCACGCGATTGAAGGCCTGCCCTTTCCCGGGCTTGACGAATTCGTTCTCGACGATGATGAACGGGTCTCCGTCGATAAGAATCTTCAGGCCGGAACGGAACTCATTGGTACTATAGCTCGCCATATCCTCACCGCCTTGACGGTCTCGTAATTCTCGTGGGCACAGACAAGTCATCAATACTAACCCGCCGGGCATCGGCGAGTCAGCCGGACTGGCGGGTCGAACTCTCCGCATCGGTGACCGATCCCGGGACTCTGCTGCGACTCCTCGGACTCGAGCGGTCTCTGTTACCAGCGGCCCATGCGGCCGCGCGGAATTTCGGATTGCGAGTGCCGCGGAGCTTCATCGCCAGGATGGCCTATGGTGACCCACGGGATCCACTGCTTCTCCAGGTCCTGCCATTGCAGGCCGAACTCGATGAGATCCGCGGCTACGGGCCGGACCCTGTGGGAGACCACAATGCCGAGCTCCGGCCAGGGCTGCTGAGGAAATATGCCGGTCGTGCCCTTCTGATCGCCAGCGGCGCGTGCGGAATCAACTGCCGCTATTGCTTCCGACGGGAATTCCCTTACGCCGGACACTCGGCGGCCGCGGGATGTTGGCAGGCGGTGGTTGAAGCAATCGCGGCTGACCGGACGATTCGTGAAGTCATCCTCAGCGGTGGCGATCCACTGGTGCTGCCCGACGACCAGCTTGCATCGCTGACCAGCGCGCTGGCAGGGATTCCCCACGTCCACAGTTTCCGCATTCACACACGGATGCCGGTGGTCCTGCCCACGAGAGTCGATGCGGGATTGGTCGGGTGGCTCGCGTCGATCCCGGTGCCGGTGACGGTCGTCGTGCATGCCAATCATGCGCGCGAGATCGACACTAATGTGGCCGCGGCGCTGGGGAGAATGCGAGCCGCGGGCTGTCATGTGCTCAACCAGGCGGTCCTTCTCCACGGGATCAACGACGATCCAGATACGCTGGTGGCGCTGAGCGAGACACTCTTCGCAGCCGGTGTCCTGCCCTACTACCTGCATCTTCTCGATCGGGTCACCGGAGCGGCCCATTTCGACGTCAGTGAGGACCGGGCGCGCCAACTCTTGTGGGAGTTGTCCAGACGTCTTCCTGGCTACCTGGTACCGCGGCTGGTCCGGGAGATAGAAGGCCACCCGTTCAAGGCACCCCTCTCTCCTTTGCCGCCAGATGAGACTTTTGAGGCTGAACCATTGCCTCACCCGTTGTAGAATCGCCGCGAGACTGCCAATGGAGGCCTCGATCATCGAACCTGTCCAGCCTGTCGGCCAAGGAATGGCCGGCCTTTCAAGCGATCCCGGCAAGAGCCTGAGCTCGGACTCCGTCCGCGTGCTCGTCGTTACGCGTCGCCAGGACCGGGCAGAGCTGCTCAACAGTATTCTCCGCAACGGCGGCATACCGTTCCATTACCGCCGCGTTGACGAGGCTGACAGCGCCTCGGAGGCCCTGGGGATCGGCTTCGATCTCTGCGCCGTCTTCGCTGACGAAGATCCGGACGTCCTGCGCTCGGTACTGGATGCCAGGGACCGTGTAGTCCCGGATCTGCCGATCATCAGCTGCAGACCTGAACTGGATCCGGATCAACTGAGCGCCGATATCATCGCTGGCGCCTCCGATCTCGTCTCCCACAACCAGCGCCAGCGGCTTCTCAGGGTTTTCAGACGCGAGCTTCGGGCCGCGAGGATGGACAGGGCGCTGCGCGAGGCCGTCACGACGGCGTCGTCTTATCGAGAGCAACTCCAGACATTCATGGCGGGCTCTGCCGACGCTATCTCACATGTTCAGGAAGGCGTGATTCTGGATACCAATCCTGCCTGGACCCAGCTTTTCGGATTCGAAGACGATACGGAACTTCTTGGCACTCCGATCATGGATCTGTTCGCCGAAGAGTCTCATGCGACGCTCAAAGGTGCCCTTGTCGCATGCGCGCAGGCGCGCTGGCCTGGGGATCCACTGCGGTGTGCCGGCGTGGACCGGGCCGGAAGCCGACTGGACGTGGAGCTGAACCTGGAGACAGTCCAGTCCGATGGGGAAGCTTGCATCCGGATCAGTATCGTCCCCACGTCGCGTGACGACACATTGCTGTTGCGGGAGCTGCGTGACGCGGTCAACAGAGACCCGGTCACGGGACTCTTCACCCGCCAGTACCTGCTGGAGAGTCTTCAGGAAAGAATCAGGGAGCCTCTGCGGGGCGGCGTCCGCGCACTCGCTATCCTGCGGCCCGATTCGTTTGCCAATGTCGTCGAGTCGGTCGGGAGTGTCGCCAGCGAAGAGGTCCTCGGGGGACTGGCTAGGATCCTGAAGGAGCATGTCCAGCCAAGCGATATCTATGGGCGATTTGGCGGCACCTTGTTTGCGGCGCTGGTCTCGCGGGGCAACATCGGCGACCTGAAGGCATGGGGTGAGAGTTTCTGCCGGAAAGCGAGTAGCCAGCTGTTTGAACTCGGCGAGAATTCGGTTTCCGTGAGCTGCACCGTCGGGATCGCCCTGGTGGACGGCAGGGATGCTGACATCGATGAGACTGTCTCCCTGGCCATGCATGCCTGCGCTGGCGGCCGACTGAAGGGGGGCGATCGCGTCTCGCTGAGTTCTGCCGACAGGGAATCCACGGAGATCGAGGAGAATGATCGGCTCTGGGTTCCCAGGATCAAGCAGGCGCTGATAGAGAAACGCTTCCGGCTCGCGCATCAACCGATCGCCAGCCTGGCCGGCGCCGGCGAAGGTTTTTACGACGTGCTGGTCAGGATGGTGGATGAACAGGGCGACGAGGTGTTACCCGGTCAATTCATGGCCGCCGCGGAGCGTAACCAGCTTGTAAAGAACATCGATCGCTGGGTGATGGGCGCCACGATATCCTGGATGGCGGAAGGCAAGGCAAGCCGGGCATTCGTGCGGCTCTCCCAGCCCAGCATCGGTGACGACACGCTGACACCCTGGCTGCTGGAGCAACTCGAGTCCGAGAAACTGTCGCCGGAAAAGCTGGTCCTGCAGGTTCCCGAAATTGTGGCGGACAAGCATCTGAAAGCGACACGCGATCTGGCTGAGGAAGCACGGTCGCTTGGCTTCGGGTTTGCCATCGAACATTTCGGCGTTGGCGCGCGACCCGCGCAGGTGCTCAGCCACGTGCCGATGGAGTTCCTCAAGATCGATGGCTCGCTCATGCAGGGCATGTCCAGTGAAACCCATCTGCAGGCCAAGGTAGCCGATCTCGTTGCGGAAGCGAGGGAGAAAGGCATCTCCACGATCGCAGAGCGGGTCGAAGACGCGAACACCATGGCAGTCCTCTGGCAACTCGGTGTCGAGTATATCCAGGGATACCAGGTTCGTGAGCCGGAAGTTGTCCTCGAGGAAGAGCGCCCTCTGGGCTGATACGGACTAGCCCTCGACCGCGAGTCTGTCCACCTTGCGCCAGCCCCTGGGCAACAGCGCCCCCCGACGCCCACGGACCCCGACGTAGTGCCCGAGTTCCTTGGGCTTCAGCGTCATGACTCTCTGCCCACAGTGGACCAGGATGCGCGCATCGGCAGCCGAAGCGACAATCGAGATCATCCTTTCTTCACCAGACTTTACTCGGGCTGGTGGGATACCGATGATCTTTATCCCTTTGCCACGGGCCAGTTCCGGCAGCTCGTCGACCGGAAAGACGAGTAACCGCCCCTCGCTACTCACCGCTACCACTCTGACCTCATCCCCATCCGGCACTCTCGACGGGATCAGGACCTCGCACCCTGCAGGCACCTTGAGGACAGCTTTTCCGGAGCGATTCCTGGAGTAAAGGTCACTCATCGTCGCCACGAATCCGTACCCGGCGCTGCTGGCAAGCACCAGCCGGTCCTGTGGCTGGCCGATCAACACGCCGGCGAATCCGGCCCCGTCGGGGGGATTGACCCGGCCCGACAACGGCTCGCCCTGACCGCGTGCCGACGGCAGCGCATGAGTCGGCACGGTGTACGCACGTCCGGTAGTATCGATGAAGACCGAGGGCTGGTTGCTACGACCCAGAGCGGACGCCAGGTAGGCGTCTCCGGCCTTGTAATTGAGCTGCTCGGGATCGATATCGTGACCTTTTGCCGAACGTATCCAGCCGTGGCGGGACAAGACCACGGTGACCGGATCGCTCGGCACCAACGCCGACTCGTCCATCGCCTGGGCTGCCTGACGCTGCACTATGGCAGTGCGGCGCGGGTCACCGAAACGCTCAGCATCTGCATTGATCTCATCGCGTACCAGGCGCTTCAGACGTGCCTTGCTGCCGAGCAACTTGGACAGTCCTTTCCTCTCGTCATCGAGCTCTTCCTGCTCCCCCTTGATCTTCATCTCCTCGAGACGAGCCAGATGACGCAGTTTGAGCTCCAGTATCGCCTCCGCCTGTACATCCGTCAGAGCGAAGGTTTCCATCAGGACGCCCTTCGGCCGGTCTTCATTGCGGATGATCCGTATGACTTCATCGATGTTCAAATAGGCGATGAGCAGTCCTTCGAGGACATGCAGACGGGCTTCGACCTTGTCGAGTCGGAAACGCAGGCGCCTCGTCACGGTATCGAGGCGGAACTCGAGCCACTCCTTCAGCAGCGCCCTCAAGTCATACACTCTCGGTCGGCCATCGAGACCGATCACGTTCATGTTGACCCTGACGGTACGCTCCAGATCGGTAGTAGCAAACAAGTGATCCATCAGAGAATCCGTGTCGACGCGATTCGAGCGCGGCACTATGACAAGACGCGTCGGGTTCTCGTGATCGGATTCGTCGCGCAGATCTTCTACCATCGGGAGTTTTTTGGCGCGCATCTGCGAGGCTATCTGCTCGAGGATCTTGGCGCCTGACACCTGATGAGGGAGCTCGCCGACGATGATTTCGCCTGACTCACGGCTCCAGGTGGCCCGCAGACGAAGGGTGCCCGTCCCGGTCTCGTAGATCCGGCGAATATCCTCGGGCGGACTGACGATCTCTGCGCCACCCGGGAAGTCCGGCCCCTGGATATGATCGCAGAGCTCTTCTGTCGTCGACTTCGGCGACTCGAGGAGCCGGATGCACGCTGCCGCGACTTCCCGAAGATTGTGAGGCGGCACGTCGGTCGACATGCCGACCGCGATGCCGGATGTGCCATTGAGGAGGACATTCGGCAGACGCGAGGGAAGCCTGCACGGCTCCTTCATCGTGCCGTCGAAGTTCGGCACCCAATCCACGGTCCCCTGGCCGAGTTCCGCGAGCAGCACACCCGCATAAGGCGTGAGCTTTGCCTCGGTGTATCGCATCGCCGCAAAGGACTTGGGATCGTCCGGAGAGCCCCAGTTCCCCTGTCCGTCTACGACGGGACAGCGGAAACTGAACGCCTGGGCCATCAGCACCATGGCCTCGTAGCAGGCGGCGTCGCCATGCGGGTGATACTTGCCGATCACGTCGCCCACCGTCCGGGCCGATTTCTTGGCCTTCGATCCTGCACCGAGGCCCAGCTCGCTCATGGCGAAGATGATTCGTCGTTGTACCGGCTTCAGACCGTCACCGATGTGGGGCAGCGCCCGATCAAGGATGACGTACATGGAATAGTCGAGGTAGGCCTTCTCTGCAAACGCCTTCAGCGGCTTTTGCTCGATCCCTTCCAGATCCAGTTCGAGAGTTTCCATCAGATATCACTCAGCGGGCGGAACCGCCCACTCATACTTCGGCAAGATTGCCTTTCTTCTGCAGCCATTCCCGTCGATCGCCCGAGCGCTTTTTGGCCAGCAGCATGTCCATCAACTGATCTGTATGGTCGCTGCCGGACACGGTGAGACGCACGAGACGGCGCGTTTCGGGGATCATGGTCGTCTCGCGCAACTGCAACGCGCTCATCTCGCCCAGGCCCTTGAACCGGGTGATCGTCACCTTGCCCTTGAGCTTCTCGGCCTCTATGCGATCGAGGACACCCTGACGCTCCGAGTCATCGAGAGCGTAGAACACCTTCTTGCCGACGTCGATCCGATACAGTGGCGGCATCGCGACATATACATGCCCAGCCTCTACCAGTGGCCTGAAGTGCCTCAAGAACAACGCGCACAGCAAAGTTGCGATGTGAGCACCGTCCGAATCGGCGTCCGCCAGCACACAGACCTTGCCGTAACGTAGTCCATTCAGATCGCCGGATCCGGGATCTACGCCGATGGCGACGCTGATGTCGTGCACTTCCTGAGAGGCGAGGACCTCGGCAGGATCTACCTCCCAGGTGTTCAATATCTTGCCGCGCAAGGGCATGATGGCCTGGAACACCCTGTCCCTCGCCTGCTTGGCAGACCCGCCGGCTGAGTCTCCTTCTACCAAAAAGAGTTCCGTGAGCTGCATGTCCTGGCTGGTGCAATCAACGAGCTTCCCCGGCAGCGCCGGTCCGGTAACCACCCTCTTCCTCACAACCTTGCGACCGGCTTTGAGTCGGCGCTGCGCGTTGCTGATCGCAAGGCCGGCGATGCGGTCTCCGGCTTCCGGGTGCTGATTCAGCCAGATCCCGAGGCAATCCTTCACGGTACCGGACAGGAAAGCCCCACACTCCCGGGATGACAATCGCTCTTTGGTCTGGCCGGAGAACTGCGGGTCCTCCATCTTTACGGACAGGACGTAACTGACTGATTCCCATACGTCGTCAGGCGTCAGACGCACACCTCGAGGCAGAAGGTTGCGAAACTCGCAGAATTCTCGCAACGCGTCTGTCAGGCCCGCGCGCAAACCGGTTACGTGCGTTCCACCCTGCGGGGTGGGGATCAGATTGACATAGCTCTCCGCGGGTTGGCCGCCAGCCCCTGGCACCCACATGACAGCCCAGTCCGCGCTCTCGCTACCACCCTGTACCGCCCCCACGAACGGGGTCTCCGGAATGCATTCGACATCGCCGACGGCTTCATCGAGATAGTCAGCCAGGCCCCCTTCGTACAACCACTCATCTTTCTCTCCGGTTGACTCGACGGCCATCCGGACCCTCAGACCAGGGCACAGTACCGCTTTTGCCCGCAGCAGATGGCGCAGCTTCGGCACCGAGAATTTTGCGGAATCGAAATAACCGGGGTCAGGCCAGAACCGCAGAGTCGTCCCGGTATTACTCTTGCCGACCTTGCCCACTTCTTCCAGCGATGTGCGGCGCTCCCCACCGGAGAAGCTCATGTTGTATTCCTTGCCGCTCCGCTTCACCCAGACTTCAAGGTTCTTGGACAGTGCATTGACGACGGAAACGCCGACGCCATGGAGCCCGCCGGAAAAACGATAGTGCTTGTTGGAGAACTTTCCGCCCGCGTGAAGACGGGTAAGGATGAGCTCGACGCCTGGCATCTTCTCCTGGGGGTGCATATCCGTAGGCATCCCGCGCCCGTCATCCGACACCTGGAGCGAGCCGTCCTTAAACAGTGTCACGTCAATCCTCTGGCAGTGTCCTGCCAGCGCCTCGTCGACGCTATTGTCAATGACTTCCTGCGCGAGGTGATTGGGGCGGGTGGTGTCGGTATACATGCCCGGTCGTCTTCTGACCGGGTCCAGGCCGCTGAGGACCTCGATGTCTGATGCGTTGTAAGCCTGGCTCATCCGAAACGATCTGACCTTCATGCGGGTACGAACAACCGCCCGGCGCGATTCTATCGCGACCGGACGTCAGACACTATGAGGAGAATTTCCCGGGTCAGCCCAGGTCAGCGACCAGCGAGTCCCGCGTACCGCCGGCAATCGGAGATACCACTACCGGGAGATTCGGGTGATCACTGCCCGCTGACAAGGCGGCACCCGCCTTCAGCGCAGCGATCATCTGCGCGCTGAATTCGAAGCGCATGAAGTGCACCGAAGATGTCTTCTCCTCGGTCTCCCGATCCATGTCCTCGTCCGCGATGGCCCAAATCCGATCATGGCCTTCGACCTGCATCCAGATCCGGTCCTCGATCCCGACAAGACGAGCCAGTGCCACCCGCCTCTGCTCGACCTCGGGATACTCGAGCATGAAGGTCGCCTTCAGATTAGTCCCGTCCGGGATCAGCGGGTTGTACGCCTGAAGCTCTTCGTCGATACCTTCGGCCTCGAAGATTCTCTCGGCCCGCAACATCTCCTGGATCTGATACTGCATCGTCAGCCGGTCTTCGAAGTACAGCGTGGCATGTTCTCCCAGCGGCAACCGCCGATCCTTCTTATGCTTCATCACCCGCTGACGGAAGTCGGAACGTACGCGGGCGTAGTCTTCGAGTGAATAGAGATCGTCTCTCGTGAGAGCGGTCATCATGCAAGCATCTCCTGCTTAGAAATTGTGTCGTCAGATCCCGTAGGCCTGCCGCAACAGGCTGAGCGGGTGTTCCGCCGCGATACCGTCTCCGACGCCATGCGCGATCTGGTCGCCCGCCATCGGGCAATCGCTGGTGAAATGGTCGGGTCCAGCCTCTTTGACCTTCCTGACAACCGGCCGGGCAATCTTGACTGACGCCTCGCGAAATTCGGTCTTGACGGCATAGGTGCCGTCGTGTCCCGAGCAACGCTCGATGGCATCCACTTCAGTCTCTGGCACCAACTGGAGGCAATCGCGGGTCTTAAGGCCAATGTTCTGCACCCTGAGATGACACGGGACCTGATAACAGACATTACCCAACGGGTTCTGGAAATCCGTTCTCAATTTGCCATCCTTGTGCCGCAGCATGAGGTACTCGAAGGGATCGAAGATGGCGCGGGCAACCTTCTGGACCTCAGCATCGTCGGGGAACATCAAGGGGAGTTCCTGCTTGAACATCAGCACACACGATGGCACTGGCGCGACGATATCCCAGCCCTCGTCGATCATCCTTGCCATCACGGGCACATTCGATTCCATCGCTTTCTCTACGGAATCCAGATCGCCCAGTTCGAGCTTCGGCATGCCGCAACAGCGCTCTGATGGCAACAGCGTGACAGGGATCCCGTTGTGCTCGAAGACCGCCACGAGATCCTCGCCTACTTCAGGTACGTTGCGGTTGCCGTAACAGGTGGCGTACAAGGCAACCCGCCCGCGGGTCGGGCCCGCCGGCTCCGCATCGCCGGACGGCTGCCGGTCCGCGAGACGCTTCCTGAGGCTCTTGCTGTGATACTCAGGCACCGGCGCATCGCGATCGACACCCAGGATATTCTCCAACACACGTCTGCCCAAGCCGCTGCGGTTTACCGCATTGACTGCGCTGGAGACGACGGGGATCCCGGCCAGTGTTCCTACTCTGTCAGTGGCAGACAGGATCCTGTCCCTCGCGCTGGCGCCGTCCTTGCGGAATCGCGCGGCCTTGGCCCGCAGCATGAGGTGGGGAAAGTCGATATTCCAGGGGTGCGGCGGGACATAGGGACACTTCGACATGTAGCACATGTCGCACAGGTAACAGTGATCGACGACGTCCCAATAGACTTCCTTGGCGACGCCATCCACCTCCATTGTCTCGGACTCGTCGATGGCGTCGAACAGCGTGGGAAAAGAGTTGCACAGGCTGAAACAA
Source organism: uncultured Gammaproteobacteria bacterium (assembly GCA_937924335.1). Taxonomy (GTDB): domain Bacteria; phylum Pseudomonadota; class Gammaproteobacteria; order Steroidobacterales; family XN24; genus JAHEFR01. The sequence goes on along the minus strand of CALDWW010000013.1, from coordinate 82,773 downwards.
CGTCTGCAGCCATGGCAGATATCGTAGACGCGCTCGAGTTCCTCGAAGAGAGCTTTCTCGTCGTAAAAGCTGTCAGACTTCCAATCCAGCGGATGGCGCGTGGGCGCCTCCAGACTGCCTTCCCGGCGGTCAGTTGTGTCAGCAGTCATGGAAACCCCCGGGTCAGCGACAGGGGCTGCCCGGTGGCAGCCCCTGAATCAACGTGTCCGCTTAGTCGTCGAGATTGTCCAGCGCTTTCTGGAAACGGTTCGCGTGGCTTCGTTCCGCTTTGGCCAGTGTCTCGAACCAGTCGCCGATCTCGTCAAAACCTTCGTCCCGGGCGGTCTTCGCCATGCCCGGATACATGTCAGTGTACTCGTGGGTCTCGCCGGCGATGGCCGCCTTCAGGTTGTTGGAGGTACCGCCGATCGGCAGTCCGGTCGCCGGATCTCCTACGGCCTCGAGATATTCCAGATGGCCGTGGGCGTGGCCGGTCTCGCCTTCGGCGGTGGAGCGGAATACGGTCGCTACGTCATTGTAGCCTTCCACATCGGCCTTCGACGCAAAATACAGATAACGGCGATTGGCCTGAGATTCGCCAGCGAACGCATCTTTCAGATTCTGTTCAGTGTTTGAGCCTTTCAGTTCAGCCATCTGCTTTCTCCTGCATCAGAATTATGGAGGGGCGAGAGATCGCCCTCCCGGTAATTAGAACTAATCTAAATTGAATCTGAAACTCTAGTGCGAGCGCCAGACACTGTCAACAGAGCAAAGTGTAGCAGGCCAAATTGACCGTTTGTGTATGCGTGGGTAAGGTATCGCAGCTCACCAATGCGGACCGGATCATGGCGGCCAAAAAAGACTCCCCTCCCGACTTCGAAGCAGCGCTCGACGAGCTCGAGAAGCTTGTAGCCCTTATGGAAGAAGGAGACCTCCCGCTTGAGGAGACCCTGAAGCAGTTCGAGAAAGGCATCAAGCTCACACGGCAATGCCAGAAATCACTGGCAGAGGCCGAACAGAAAGTCGAGATTCTTGTCGAGAAGTCCGGGCGTTCGGAGCCCGAGACGTTCGAACCCGAACAGTGAGCCTGGAGTCTCGTCTCAAGTCCTTCAGGGGCCGGATCGAGGATTATCTGGACAGCAAACTGCCGCGGGAAGACACCGCGCCGGAAAGGCTGCACGCTGCCATGCGTTACGCCGTTCTTGGCGGCGGCAAACGGGTACGCCCCGCCCTGCTCTATCTGACCGGAGAAGCACTGGGGGTCCCGGCCGAGCGCCTTGACGCGCCGGCGGCAGCCGTCGAGATCATCCATGCCTATTCGCTGGTCCACGACGATCTCCCGGCAATGGACGATGACGATTTGCGCCGTGGTCGCCCTACTTGTCACCGTGCCTTCGACGAGGCGACCGCAATTCTCGCCGGCGACGCGTTGCAGATACTGGCATTCGAACTGCTTTCCGCGGACACCGCCATGGTCGACGACCCGCACAACCGGATGGCGATCATCCGGGAGCTGGCGTCAGCCAGCGGGACAGCGGGCATGGCTGGCGGGCAGGCGATCGACCTGTGGGTGCAGGGGCGTGATCCGGACATCACCACCCTCGAGAACATGCACGCCCTCAAGACCGGAGCGTTGATAAACGCCTCGGTACTCATGGCTGCGTGGAGTGCCGATACCCCCGATCCCACGGTTCTCGATGCGCTTGGCCGCTTCGGCAAAGCCATCGGTCTGGCCTTCCAGATTCAGGACGACATCCTGGACATCGAAGGTGACACCGAAACATTGGGCAAGACAGCCGGTGCGGACAGTGCCCGGGACAAGCCAACGTATCCGAGCGTCGCGGGTCTGGAGCAGGCCAGGCGGCGTGCGGCAGAATTGTGCGACGAAGCCATCAGGGCCCTGTCGATTCTGGGCGAGTCCGCGGTGCCGCTGCGTCAGATGGCCGCCTATATCGTCAGGCGCGACTCCTAGATCCCTGGACGGCGGGCCCGTCGCTTGGACAAGGATGGCCGTCTCCACGATAATGCCGCAGTAGCCCAGAGTTCTGGGCGATCGCCCATCGATAACTACCCACCAGCCTGCGGTCACCGGCGTCTTCATGGATAACGCGAATAGATATCCACAGCTAGCCCGAATCGATTCTCCGGCGGATCTGAGAAAGATGCCGGAGGAATCGCTGGCATCGCTGAGCGATGAGATCCGCGATTACCTGATCCAGACCATGAGTCATACAGGAGGGCATTTCGCCGCCAACCTGGGGACGATAGAGCTGGCCACCGCGCTGCACTACGCGTTTGAGACTCCCCGTGATCGCATTGTCTGGGATGTGGGTCACCAGGCCTATCCGCACAAGATCCTGACCGGGCGACGTGACCAGCTGTCGACCATCCGGCAGATGGGCGGACTGGCGCCGTTCCCCAGCAGATCCGAGAGTGAATATGACACCTTCGGCGTGGGACACTCCAGCACCTCTGTGAGCGCAGCGCTGGGGATGGCGATCGCAGCCGCTTCCAGAGGCGAATCCCGGCGGGTGATCGCTGTCATTGGCGACGGAGCGATGACGGCCGGACTGGCGTACGAGGCATTGAATCACGCCGGCAGTCTCAACGTTGACCTCCTCGTCATCCTCAACGATAACGACATGTCGATCTCCGAGAACGTCGGCGCCATGTCGAACTATCTGGCAAAGATTCTCTCCGGCAAGCTGTACTCCACTATCCGCGAGGGCAGCAAGAAGCTGATCCACCGGATGCCTACGGTCTGGGAGCTCGCGCGACGTTCGGAAGAACATGTGAAGGGCATGGTGCTGCCCGGGACCCTGTTCGAGGAACTGGGCCTCAACTACATCGGACCGATCGACGGCCATGATATGGATGCCCTTCTATCCACCTTGCGGAATCTCCGCGATCTGAAGGGTCCGCAGTTTCTGCACGTGATGACACGCAAGGGCAAGGGTTACGAGCCCGCGGAGGCCGATCCCATCAAGTGGCATGGCCCGGGACCGTTCATTCCGGACAAGGGCGAACTCATAAAGAAGAAGAGTGGCGGTCCGAGCTATTCGAAGATCTTTGGCGACTGGCTGATCGACATGGCGGACGCTGACGAGCGCATCGTCGGCATCACGCCCGCCATGCGGGAAGGGTCAGGCATGGTCGAGTTCGAGAAGCGATTCCCCAATCGTTATTTTGACGTCGGCATCGCGGAACAGCACTCGGTGACCCTGGGTGCCGGTCTGGCCTGCGAGGGCATGAGGCCCGTGGTTGCGATTTATTCGTCATTCCTGCAGCGGGCTTATGACCAGCTGATCCATGACGTGGCATTGCAGAACCTGCCTGTCGTCTTTGCTATCGACCGAGGTGGCCTCGTCGGCGCCGACGGGCCGACGCATCACGGCGCATTCGATCTGAGCTATCTGCGTTGTGTTCCAAACATGATCGTCATGGCGCCGGCTGACGAGAACGAATGCCGGCAGATGCTCTACACAGGCGTCACGCTCGACCAGCCATCAGCCGTCCGCTACCCGCGCGGCACGGGACCTGGCGTCGAAATCGATCGTCAGATGAAGGCACTACCTGTCGGTAAGGCGGCAGTATGCCGTGAGGGCTCCCAGGTAGCCGTGCTCGCTTTCGGTGCCATGGTGCCGACAGCCAGGACAGTGGGAGACGACCTGGATGCAACGGTCGTCAACATGCGCTTCATCAAGCCCCTCGATGAAGATCTCATACTCCGACTCGCAGGAAGTCATCGGGCGCTCGTGACGATCGAGGACAATGCGGTCGCCGGCGGAGCCGGCAGCGCTGTCAACGAATGCCTGGCTCGACTAGGCATCGCCTTGCCTGTCCTGAATCTGGGAATTCCGGATCGCTTTATCGAACACGGCTCCCGGGACCAATGTCTCGCTGCAGCCGGTCTTGATCATGAGTCGGTCGTGCAGGCTATCCGTGCCTGGAGCGGAGAAACCACACGCTTTCGCGCAGGTCATGGCGCTTAGGCACTGATCGTCCGGTCGCGCGCAGTAGACCGGCAACATATTGGTATAATCGCAGGCCGCGTTGGAGCCGGGGGAGTCCAACACGGTCAGTTCGCTGTGAAACCGGCTGCAACTTCCTTGCGAACTCCTCCGCCACACATTCAGGAAATCATCAATGCGTCAGCACCCCGAGACAGGCACTGCGACCGTGGATCCGATAGAAGATGTACAAGGCAGAGCCGACCTCCGGCGGATACCGATCAACAAGGTCGGCATCAAGGACATATTCCACCCTGTGAGGGTCCGGGATCGAAGCGGCGGTGAACAGCAGACCGTGGCCAACTTCAATATGTATGTGAACCTCCCCCACGATTTCAAAGGGACGCATATGTCCCGTTTCGTGGAGATCCTTAACAATCACGAGCGAGAGATCACCGTCAAGTCGTTCCGCGGCATGTTGTCCGAACTCACCGAGCGCCTGGACGCGGATTCCGGGCACATTGAAATGAGCTTCCCTTATTTCGTCTCCAAGAAGGCCCCTATCAGCGGCGTTGAGAGCCTTCTGGACTACCACGCCAGCCTGATCGGCGAGAGAAAACAGGGACGCAATACCATCTACATAAAGGTTGTAGTGCCGGTCACCAGCCTGTGTCCCTGTTCCAAGAAGATTTCAGACTTCGGTGCCCACAATCAACGCTCTCATGTCACCATCAAGGCCAGGATCGACAGCTTCATGTGGATCGAGGAGCTTATCGAAATTGCCGAACAGGAAGCGTCATGCGAGCTGTACGGCATCCTGAAACGCCCTGACGAGAAGTACGTAACCGAGCGCGCCTATCAGAATCCGAAGTTCGTGGAAGACATGGTCCGGGATATTGCCGTCCGGCTGAATGCAGACGAGCGCATTCGCGGCTATGTAGTGGAATCGGAAAATTTCGAGTCCATTCACAATCATTCTGCCTACGCGCTGATTGAGAAGAACAAGGACCTGGACGAGACAGCGGCCTGAGATCTGGTCCGCCCGGACTGGCAGGGAGCAGACTGCGCTCCGGCAAACTCTCCTTCAGCCCGGACTGGCGCTGCCGCCCTGCAATCGGCTGATGAGGCTGCGTAGGAAAACCCGGTTGAATCGGAGCTGGCAGGCCGTTGATAGAGTCTCAAGCATGGTCGAACTCAGCCGCAGCAACGTGACGGCCTCGTGGGCATTGATGCTGGCGGCCCGAGTGGCGTCGGTGACATAACTCGTCTCACCGAAGCACTCACCGGAGGCCATGCTACCGACGACCCGGCCTCCTGTATTCACGTTAACGCGACCCTCGACGATGATGTAGAACCTGTCGTCGAGATCACCTTCTTTCACGATCTCCTGGCCGACCTCGAAGGTACGCCATTCCCCGGCTCGCATCAGCTCGCGGATCTCACCGTGAGAGAAGTCGTGAAAGAATCGCAGGCCCCGGAGCAGGTCAAAGTGCTCCTGCTCATCGAGCTTGCTCTGCTGCTTGCGCAGCTGCTGGTGCACACGGGTCAACTCCGCGGCGAACTCCAGCCCGGTGGCGTAGCGCTCCTCGGGCTTCTTCCGCAAGGCGCGCATCACGACCTCTTCCAGGTCTTCTGTCACGTCTTCCCGCAACTGGTGAATCGGAACCGGTGTTGAATAAACGATCTTGTGCAGCAGCTTGGCCAGGCTGTTGGCCTTGAATGGCCGATGTCCAGTCAGCAGCTCGTACATCACGACGCCGAGCGAGTAGACGTCGGATGCGGCCGTGATCTCTTCAGACTTGATCTGCTCGGGCGACATATAGCTGGGTGACCCGGCGATCCCCTCGATCCTGGATATGTCGGAGTCGGCGCACAGTGCTATGCCGAAATCGATGATCCGCACCTGATTATCCAGCGTCAGGATAATGTTGCTCGGCTTGATGTCCCTGTGGATGACCTTGCGGGAGTGAGCGTAATGCAGCGCTCTCGCACACGTAAAAACGATCTTCAGGGCATCGTCCAGTGGCAGCAGATTGCCTGCCTTGCAGTAAGTGCTCAGCGTGCGTGCACCATGCACATGCTCCATCGCCACGTAGTAGCGATCCTGTTCCACGCCGGCGTCGAAGATCGGCAGGATGTTCGGATGCTGGAGGCGCCCGACCATCTGCGCTTCGGTAAAGAACATCTTCTTCGCTGTTCGGGCCCGGACATCGTCGTCCCCATCGATTTCCGAGTTGTACAGCTTGATGGCGACATCGCGGCCGTAGAAGGGATCATGTGACAGATAGACCGCGCCAGTACTACCCTGGCCGACCTCGTTTATGATCCGGTATTTTCCTATCTTGTCAGGCAAGCACGTGCTCCCTCATTTCATGCCCCTTCAGGCGGGGATCAGGTAGCGGATTCCGAGCAGGACTGCGCCAGCGTATACGCCGGCCATGATGTCGTCGAGCATAATACCCAGACCGCCGGACATTCCGTGATCCAGGTCCCGTATGGGCCGGGGCTTCCAGATGTCGAAGAATCGGAACAGACAGAAACCCGCGATCACCCATGGCCAGCCCGGTGGTGCGGCCAGCATGGTCAACAGATAACCCGCAATCTCATCCCAGACGATACCCGGGTGATCGTGCTCGCCGAGGCGCCGGGCACTTTCCCCACAGATCCAGATTCCGGCCAGAGATATGGCGAGTACGACAAGCGCATTCGCGATCAGGCCAAGCGGCTGCAGGGCCAGCCCGATGATGACGCCGACGAGAGTACCGAACGTCCCCGGGGCGACTGGGGCCAGACCCGAACCGAACCCGAACGCCAGGAAATGGACCGGATCCCGAAAAATGACGCCGGCCTGGACCCTGCTCACGAGTGGGCCTTCGGAAAGTGTTGCCACTCCTGCAGAGACGTTACCTGCATGGGTTCGCCATCTTTCAGCAACACCAGGCCTTCACCCGCCTCGACATGACCTATCCGGGTGATCCCGCAGTCCCAGTCAGCAGCCAAGCCGCCAAGCAACGCCTCCCGCCCGGGATCGACCGTAAAACACAACTCGTAGTCATCGCCGCCAGCAAGTGCGTGCTGCAACGCGGCGTCTGCGCCCCGCAAGTCGACGAGCGCATCCGATAAGGGCAGGTCGCGGAGTTCAATCACGAAGCGCGCACCGCTGGCGGCAGCCATCCGGCGAAGGTCTGTCACGAGCCCGTCCGAAATGTCGATAGCGGCGCTCGCCACCCCGCCGAGAGCACACCCGACATCTGTTCGCGGCTGTGGCCGCAGAAATCGATCCGTGAGCCGATTGCCGCTGTCGCCGGACTGCAGCAGCGACAGGCCGGCAGATGCATCACCCGGGTGTCCGGTCACGAAAACGGCGTCACCCGGGCTGGCGTTCCCGCGGGCCAGAAATCTCTCCGGCTCGACGAAACCGACAACATGCATGCAAACGCTGAGCGGCCCACGCACCGTGTCTCCACCCACGATCGCTACGTCATGGCGTTTCGCCAGACGCTGAGCTCCCTCCACAAAACCAGTTACCCACTCTGCATCTGCCGCCGGCATCGACAGCGATAGCAATGCCCATGCCGGAGTGGCCCCCATCGCGGCGAGGTCACTCAGATTGACGGCCACGGCCCGATGCCCGAGATCACAGGACGCTATGCCGACGGGAAAGTGAACCCCCTCATTGAGGGTATCCGTTGCAAGCACCATGAGTTTGCCAGGCGGTGGCTGTACCACCGCCGCGTCATCTCCGATACCGAGAAGGACGCCGGGTCGGGGCAACTCGCCGCGGGCGACGACATCAATGACTCCAGCCTCGTCCAGGCTCGACAAGGATTAGCTCCTGTACCAGCGGGGATAGAGTTCCTGGACAATCGGGCCATCGCTCCTCAGCGCGTGACAGGTGTCCAGGTGGGGCGGGCGCCGCTCTGAGCTCTCGAGCTTCTGCTCACGGCTCAATACAGGATAGACCGTCTGAATGGCCACGACCGCCATCTCCTGTAGCAGGCGGGTCTGGTGGGTGCAACCGCGGGCATCGCCTAAACGTTCGCGGACGATCTTGCTCCAGCCCGGTCGTATCCTGGTACCGATCATGGCGCCGTAGTCGGGAGTGATGTCAGGGCAGTTGGGGAACGGGTGATGATCAGTCACGGCCTCCAGATCGGTGATCTCCAGGGAGTCCGTTATCGTCATACGAATCCACATCTCATGTACCGGCACCCCCGCCGCGACCTCTCCCCGGAAACGATTGTCGAACGCATAGGTCTTGGTATCGACGAGTCGTCCCTCGATGTCCCAGAGGCCGTCGTCCCGTCGATAGCCGCAACAATCGATGTCCCGGCTGTGGATGTGCTGCCTCGCGGATGGCTGGCTCAATGGCATGCGGCTTCCTGAATTCAGCTCCGCTCTGACATCTCGCGCTGTCGATATTTACGCGCGGCCCGATCCAGCAGAGCGTTGACAAACTTGTGACCATCCTCGGCGCCGTAGGCCCGGGACAGTTCCACCGCCTCGTTGATAACGACCCGAAACGGTACATCGACGCGATGCTTCAACTCGTAGATCGCCATCAACAGGATGCCGTGCTCTACAGGATCAAGCTGGTCCGTCGATCGGTCGGATATCTCGCCGATGTCGCGATCCAGGGCTTCTCGGTCGTCAATGACTTCACGGACGAGTTCTCTGAACAGATCGCGGTCTGCCTTCTGATGCTCTTCTTCGGCGGCAAACTGCAGGACGATGTCCTGGCCTTGCTGACCGGTGAGCTGCCACTGATAGAGAGCCTGCATCGCCCGCCGCCGGGCAACAGTGCGGGCGCCAGCCGAGCCACCGCTGCGGCGCCGGGCCATCCGTCAGCCCTCCAGCTTACGCAACAGGTTGACCATTTCGATTGCGCTGGTCGCAGCCTCGGCGCCCTTGTTGCCGGCTTTCGTACCCGCACGCTCAATGGCCTGCTCGATCGTATCCGTGGTCAAGATGCCGAATGCCACGGGAATATCGTGTGCATAGGACACCTGGGCGATACCTTTGGCACACTCTCCCGCGACATACTCGAAGTGAGGCGTGGCCCCGCGTATCACGGCACCGAGCGCGATAACGGCGTCATAGCGCCGCGAGGCCGCCATCTTCTTCACCGCCAGCGGCATCTCCCATGCTCCGGGCACCCTGGCGAGAGTGATGTCCCTCTCCCTGAGACCGTGGCGGACCAGAGCGTCCACCGCGCCGCGGACCAGAGAGTCCACGACGAACTCGTTGAATCTGGCGGCGACGATCCCGATACGAAGATCCCTCGCGATGGCCGCCCCTTCGACTGTCTTGATGCCGTCCACGGTATCTCCCTAATCCACGTACTCGACGACTTCGAGGCCAAAACCGGAGATCGCCGACATCTGCTTTGGCGCGCTGAGCACCCGCATCCTGTGCACGCCGAGATTCCGCAGGATCTGGGCACCGATGCCGTGGGTCCTCAGTACCGTAGACTCCCGGCCATCCCGTAGCCGGAATCCTGCGCGCCCATGGAGTCGTTCGACGGCGTCCATCAGATCTCGCGGCGTCTCACTACCACGCAGAATTACTACCACGCCACAGCCGTCATCAGCGATCCGTCGCAGCGCATCCCGGAGTTGCCAACCGCCACCATCCGTCTGGATCCCGATCACGTCACGAAGCGTGTCCATCAACTGGACACGGACCAGGGGTAATTGCTGCTCTATCTCCCCCCGGATCAGCGCCAGATGCACATCCTGGTGGACATGGTCTTCAAACACGGCGAGACGGAATTGTCCGAATTCGGTTTCCACGACGTCGTCCGAGATGCGTTCGACCGATTCTTCCTTCTGTAAGCGGTAACGGATGAGATCTGCAATGGTGCCTATCTTCAGCTGATGCCGCCGGGCGAATTCAACAAGATCCGGCCGCCGGGCCATGCTGCCGTCCTCATTGAGGATCTCGACGATGACCGCGGCAGGTTCGAGACCGGCCAGACGGGTGAGATCGCAACCCGCCTCTGTATGTCCTGCCCGGGTCAGGACGCCGCCAGGCTGGGCCATCAGCGGGAAGATATGCCCCGGTTGGCGCAGATCCTCCGGACTGGCATCCATCGCTACGGCAGTCTTGATCGTGTGGGCACGATCGTGCGCGGAGATACCCGTGGTCACGCCCTCGGCGGCTTCGATAGACACCGTGAAATTGGTACTTCTCTCGCCATCGGTATTAGTTACCATCAATGGCAACCGCAATTGTTTGCAGCGTTGACGGTTCAAGGTCAGACAGATCAGTCCACGTCCGAAGCGGGCCATGAAATTGATGTCTTCCGCCTTGACCATGGTGGCAGCCATCACCAGGTCGCCCTCGTTCTCACGGTCCTCATCGTCCATCATGACGACCATCCGTCCGGCACGGATGTCGTCCAGGATTTCATCAATCGGGTTGTAGTGGACCTCGGCCCGCAGGTCAGACACTTTCTGCAAAACCAGTCTCCTTCAGTTTATCGAGGCTTAGCCCACTGGACGAATCATCGCCCAACAGTCTCTCGAGATATCGGGCCACGATGTCGACCTCGAGATTGACAGCGACCCCCGCTACCCACTCGCTGAGGGTCGTGACCTCCAGAGTGTGCGGCACGATATTGACCCCGAACCTGTCTCCCGACACATCGTTCACGGTCAGGCTGACGCCGTCCAGACAGACTGAACCCTTGCGGGCAACATAACGCGAAAGCTCCCTGGGCACCCTGATCCCGAAACGAATCGAACGGCCGTCGTCCCGACGATCAACGACCTCTCCGATGCCATCGACATGGCCGGTCACGAGGTGGCCTCCCAAGGGCGTCGCCAGGGTCAGCGCCATCTCGAGATTGACCCGCCCGCCGGGCCTGCATTGCCCCAGGGTCGTATGATCCAGTGTCTCGCGAGAGACGTCGGCCCTGAAGCCGTTCTCATCCAGCTCTATCGCCGTCAGACACACGCCACTCACCGAGATGCTGTCTCCAACCGTCCCGGATCCGGTGTGCAGGTCGGGACAACGCACGCCGAGACGTACGTCGCCACCTCGAGGCGTCAGCGCTTCGATGGTCCCCATGGTCTGTACGATGCCTGTGAACACTATTCGGCCTTCTCATTCCTTTTGGGGCGTGCCCGCACGCGCAGGTCGGGGCCCACGTCACGGACCTCGACGAACTCCAATTGTACCTTGTCCGCCATCTTTTCCAGACCCGGCAGATCAAACATCCCTCTGGCCGCGGAACCCAACAGGCTTGGCGCTAAATAAAACACAAACTGGTCGACCAGGTCCTCGCGGACGAACGAGCCCGCGAGGCGGGGGCCGGCTTCCACCAGGACGTCATTGCACTCACGCACACCCAGCTCGGTGAGGAGCGCGCCGAGATCGACCCTCTTGTTGTTGCCGGGGCAGCTGATGACCACGGCGCCGGCGGCGATCAACGCTTCTCGCGATGAGTCGGCCCCGTCCTCGCCACGAGCGATCAACGTGTCTCCGGGCAGGCTGAGCAGTCGCGCCGAAGGGGGCGTCCTTAACTGGCTGTCAATGACGACCCGGAGCGGCTGTCTGCCTCCGGTGTCATATCTTGCGGATCGCACGTTGAGAGACGGGTCATCCGCCAGGAGTGTGCCGACCCCTGTCAACACGGCAGAACTCTCGGCCCGAAGCCGCTGGACATCCTCGCGGGCACCGGTTGCAGTGATCCACTGACTCTGTCCGCTCGCCATGGCTGTACGACCGTCCAGGCTGGCTCCCAGCTTGAGCGTAACCCGCGGCCGCCCACGGGTCATGCGGCTGACAAATCCGGCATTCAGCGCTGCAGCCTCGTCGACCAGCAGACCGGACTCGACCCGGACGCCCGCCTTCTCGAGGATGCGCCTGCCCTCGCCGCCGACTTGCGGGTTGGGGTCTTCCATGGCAATTACGACCCGGGATAGGCCCGCCTTCGCCAGCTCCGGCGCGCAGGGCCCGGTACGGCCCGTGTGACTGCATGGCTCCAGGGTCAGATAGACAGTGCCGCCGCGTACACATTCACCTCCGGATCGCAGTGCCTCGATCTCCGCATGGTCATCGCCCGCTCGCCGGTGCCAGCCCTCGCCAACGACTTCCCCTTCCCGGACGATTACGCATCCGACACGCGGATTGGGATCGGCCGAGTAACGGCCGCGCTCAGCCAAAGCGAGGGCTCTCGCCATGTGACGGTGATCAGCCGGGTCGAACATGATGCTTCAATCCCCATCACTCAGCAGGGACATCTGCTCGCGGCTGTCCGCAGCGGACTCCTGGAGGCGCTCCACCTCATGGCGGAATTCAACAACATCCTGAAATCGTCGGTAGACAGAAGCGAAGCGGACATACGCAACCTCGTCGAGTTCCCGCAGTTCATCCATAACCAGGTCGCCCACAAAGCGCGCCGGCACTTCCCGCTCGCCCGTGGTGCGCAACCGGTGAACGATCCGTGCCAGCGCCGCCTCGATCTCCTCGGCACTGACGGGTCGCTTCTCCAATGCGCGGGTAATCCCTGAGCGCAACTTCTCTTCGTCGAAGGGCTCGCGCCGATCGTCACTCTTGATGAGACGTGGCATGACGAGTTCAGCGGATTCGAACGTCGTAAATCGCTCGCTGCAGTCCAGGCATTCGCGCCGCCTGCGCACCTGGCGACCCTCTCCTGCCAAGCGGGAGTCGATAACCTTGGTTTCGGGATGACTACAGAACGGACAATGCACGGCTTCAGGCCGGCCGCTTCAGCCGGCGTAGACCGGGAACCGGCCGCAAAGGTCCAGTACCTGACCACGGACGCGTTCGATGGTCGCCTCGTTTTTGACGTCATCGAGCACATCCGCGATCCAGCCCGCCAGCATGCGGCACTCCTCTTCCCCGAACCCGCGAGTCGTGATCGCGGGCGTGCCCATCCTGAGTCCGCTGGTGACAAAGGGTGAGCGGGGGTCATTGGGTACCGCATTCTTGTTCACGGTGATGTAGGCCCGGCCAAGAGCAGCATCGGCATCCTTCCCCGTTATGTCCTTGTCTATCAGGTCGACAAGAAACAAGTGGTTGTCGGTGCCACCGGAGACGATCTTGTAGCCGCGCCCTATCAGCGTATCGGCCATCATCCGTGCGTTGGCGATTACCCGCTCCTGATATACGCGGAAACCGGGCTCGAGGGCCTCCTTGAACGCCACGGCCTTGGCCGCGATGACGTGCATGAGCGGCCCGCCCTGCGTACCTGGGAAGACGAGTGAGTTGAACTTGCGCGTCAACTCGTCGTTCTCCCGGGCGAGGATCAGGCCGCCACGTGGACCCCGAAGTGTCTTGTGTGTCGTCGTGGTCACGACGTCTGCGAATGGCACAGGACTCGGGTAGACCCCGGCCGCGATCAGACCCGCAACATGGGCGATATCGGCCATCAGATAGGCGCCGACCGTGTCAGAGATCGCTCGGAAACGCTCCCAATCGACCACTCGTGAATAGGCCGAGAAGCCGGAGATGATCAGGCGGGGTTTGTGCTCCCTGGCCAGAGTTTCGACCTGGTCATAGTCGATCTCCCCGCCGGCCTCGTCCAGTCCGTACTGGTGCGCCTGATAGAAACGGCCCGAGAAATTCGGCTTGGCCCCATGCGTGAGGTGCCCTCCATGGGCCAGGCTCATGCCGAGGATCGTGTCGCCCGGCTGCAGAAGGGCGGCAAATACCGCCACATTGGCCTGACTGCCCGAGTGGGGCTGGACGTTGGCATAGTGGGCTCCAAAGAGCTCCTTGGCGCGGGAGATTGCCAGGTCCTCGGCGATATCGACGTTCTCGCACCCGCCGTAGTATCGCCGGTGCGGATAGCCCTCAGCGTACTTGTTGGTCAACACGGACCCCTGGGCCTCAAGTACGCGCGGGCTCGCGTAGTTCTCGGAAGCGATCAGCTCGACATGTTCTTCCTGTCGGCGCCGCTCCGCCCCCATCGCATCGGCCAACTCGTCGTCGTATCCGGCGATGGACATATCGGGGCTGAACATGGATGGGGTCTCCGGAACAGATGAATCAGGCGCGCATTGTACCGCAGCACAGCGAGATGCGGTCCGGCCAGATCAGGTGTTCTCGACCATCTCCTGCACCACCCGCGACCATCCCGTCGCGATGTTCCGGCGGTTGTATCCACCGCCACCCAGCGCCACCAGGCGGCCGTCCGAGAATCGATCCGCGATCTCGCACAGGCTGGCGGCCGCGGCCCCATGTGCATGCTCGGAGAACTGCAGATGCGTGATCGGGTCTCCGGCGATGCTGTCAGCACCACACTGCAGGATGATGAACTCGGGGCGGGCTTCGTTCAGGTAGGTGTCGATCTCGCCCCACGCCGCACGGAACTCTTCATCGCCAGCCCCGGGCAGCAATGGAATATTAAGCTTGGTTCCGACCGCCTCACCCTCGCCGGTCTCGTCCCGGTGCCCGGTGCCGGGGAACAGGAATCGGCCGTCCTCATGGATGTCTGCAACCAGCACATCCGGGTCGTCGGCAAAGCCGTAAAACACACCGTCCCCGTGATGCGCATCAATATCGACGTAGGCGATGCGGCGGATCCCATGCCTCTTCCTAAGTGCCTCTATGAGTACGGCGCAGTCGTTGAACACGCAGAACCCGGACGTCCGGACCCGGGCCGCATGATGCAGACCGGCTATCGGTACAAACGCCCGCCGGCAACGACCGCTCATCACCATTTCTCCGGCTCGAAGAGTCGTCCCGACAACAGACATTGCCGCATCGAATATGCCCGGAAATGCGGGTGTGTCTCCGAAATCCAGAAAACCTTCACCCGCCTGGGACATTTGCTCGACGAACTCGATGTGGTGGGGCGAGTGGAACAGTTCAACGTCGGCCCGGCTTGCGTCTTTCGGGATCTCCAGCCTCACTTTCCCTGGCAGGCCGCGTTCGTCCAGGCCGCGAAGGAAGGCAGCCTGCCGATCCGGGCCGAAAGGGTGACCATCTCCGAATCCGTACCGGGCGATAGCATCACCGGCCAGAACCGTGACGGGATTGTTTTTTCCTGGATGATTCACTACCGCCGGAATCTATCACAGTGGCCGTGACGGGGCTCCGGCTATGGTGCCGCAGGCGCGCTTCCCGGATAATCTGCGACCCCTCGTATTCCAGCAGGCTAGGCAGCCAGGCAATGGCCCAGTTTATCTACACCATGAATCGCGTCGCGAAGATCGTGCCGCCCAAGCGACAGATCATCCGCGACATCTCCCTGTCTTTCTTCCCGGGCGCCAAGATCGGCGTACTCGGCCTCAACGGCGCCGGTAAGTCCACGCTGCTGCGGATCATGGCCGGTATCGACACAGAGATAGAAGGCGAAGCCCGTGCTCAGCCGGGCATCAATATCGGCTATCTCTCCCAGGAACCGCAGCTCGATCCGTCGAAAGACGTCCGCGGCAACGTGGAAGAAGGCGTCGCGGAGATCAAGACCGCTCAGTCACGCCTCGAGGAGGTCTACGCGGCCTATGCCGAGCCGGATGCCGACTTCGAC
Source organism: uncultured Gammaproteobacteria bacterium (assembly GCA_937924335.1). Taxonomy (GTDB): domain Bacteria; phylum Pseudomonadota; class Gammaproteobacteria; order Steroidobacterales; family XN24; genus JAHEFR01. The sequence goes on along the minus strand of CALDWW010000013.1, from coordinate 67,344 downwards.
AAACTGGCCGAGGAGCAGGGCCGCCTGGAGAACATCATCCAGGCATCAGACGGGCACAATCTGGAACGCACCCTCGAGATGGCTGCAGACGCGTTGCGCCTGCCTCCCTGGGACGCGGACGTGGACCGGCTCTCCGGAGGCGAAAGACGCCGGGTGGCCCTGTGCCGACTGATCTTGTCCCGGCCCGACATGCTCCTCCTCGACGAACCCACCAATCACCTGGACGCGGAATCGGTTGCCTGGCTGGAACACTTTCTGGACGACTATCCGGGGACCGTCATCGCCGTGACCCATGATCGTTACTTTCTGGACAATGTTGCCGGTTGGATACTTGAACTGGATCGCGGCTTCGGAATCCCCTGGGAAGGGAATTACTCTTCCTGGCTGGAACAGAAGGAGCAGCGACTCGAGATGGAGGAGAAACAGGAAGCAGCCAGGGTCAAGACCATGAAACGGGAGCTCGAATGGGTGCGCTCTAACCCTAAGGGGCGCCACGCCAAGGCCAAAGCCCGTCTGCAACGTTTCGAGGAACTCTCGTCACGGGACTACCAGAAACGCAACGAGACGAACGAGATCTATATCCCGCCGGGTCCCCGACTTGGCGATCTGGTGGTAGAAGCGAAGGGTCTGCGCAAGTCATTCGGCGACAAGCTTCTCTTCGAAGATCTGTCGTTCACCTTGCCGCCGGGGGGTATCGTCGGCGTTATCGGCCCCAACGGTGCAGGCAAGACGACGCTATTCCGCGTCATCGCCGGGCAGGAAGAACCCGATAGCGGCAATCTTCGATTGGGTGAGACTGTCGAACTGGCTTACGTGGACCAGAGTCGCGACTCCCTTGATGGCGCGAAAACAGTGTGGGAGGAGATCTCCAACGGTCAGGACATGATCCGCGTCGGCAATTACGAGACACCATCGCGTGCGTACGTGGGACGATTCAATTTCAAGGGCACCACTCAACAACAGCGGGTAGCCGATCTATCCGGCGGCGAGAGAAACAGAGTTCATCTGGCAAAGTTGCTGAGGTCCGGCGGCAATCTGCTGCTGCTGGACGAGCCGACGAATGATCTGGACGTAGAGACGCTCAGGGCCCTTGAGGACGCCTTGCTGAATTTCCCCGGATGCGCGGTCGTGATCTCACACGATCGCTGGTTCCTCGATCGGGTTGCGACCCATATTCTCGCGTTCGAGGGCAATAGCGAGGTCGTGTGGTTCGAGGGGAACTACGCTGACTACGAGGAGGACCTGAAGCGGCGCAAGGGAGACGATGCCCTCCAGCCGCATAGAATCCGGTATCGGCGCCTCAAAAATTAGTCATGTACGGGCGGAAAGATATTTCTCCCTGCGGATCGACTTGATGCCAAGCCCGGCTTCCTTTAGCAGAGCAGCCGCCTCGTCCACCATGACGGGGTTGCCGCACAAATAGGCGATATCGGTATCTGAATCGACACCAAGGTCTGCCAGTCTCGCCTGCACATAACCCTTGATCTCCCATGCGGAGGATGATTCCGGCGGTCGTCGACTGTAGCAGGCGTGGAAGTTGAAATTCTCGAACTCTGCAGCGACCTCTCGAAATTCAGCCCCGTACAGCAACTCGTCGGGCCCGCGCACACCGAGCAGCAGATCCACCCGGTAGTCACCGCTCACCAGTAACTCGCGGATTCTCGGAAGCATCGACCGGTACGGGGTCACTCCGGTACCGGTTGCCACCAGCAGGTAGCGGCACGCAGGGTCATCTCGCAGTACGAATCGGCCGTACGGGCCGCTCGCCTCCAACATGTCGCCGGGCTCGAGATCCAGGAGCTTGCCGGTCGCAAAGCCACCTTCGACAGGCGCCATGGCAATTTCGATGATCTCCGACTCTCCCGGAGGATTGGCAACGCTGTAACTGCGGTGAGTCCGTTTGCCGTTTCGATCCCAGTGCAGATTGATGAACTGGCCAGCAATGTACTGAAACGGCTCCTGGTCAGCACGACGAAATGCGAAGTGCCGCACCGTGGGAGTGACTTCAGAGATCCATTCCAGGACCAGGGGAAAGGTATTCCAGGTCATAGTTCAATTTCCGCGTGCAGGAGACCTTGTATCACAGCGTTTCGAGCCACAACAGTTCCCGGAGTCAGGCCCGCATTGCTAGACTCCGTCCCATCATCGCCACGGGAGCCTCATGATGCTAGCCAGATTCCTGATCCTAGTCTTGACCGCCACGCTGGCGCCAACTGCTCTGATTGCAGCATCGGCCGCCGACAGCAGTGCCACCGCGGCTGCCCTCGATGCAGCCCTGGCAGCCCCGACCCGGTCCGCTGAGAACCGCAGCCGTGACGTCTATCGACATCCGGGAGAGACCCTGGAATTTTTCGGCTTTCGGCCCGACATGACTGTTATCGAACTTTGGGCTGGAGGCGGATGGTACACGGAAATCCTGGCACCGGCGCTGCGGGACAGCGGACGTCTGATCGTAACCACTTACGGCGAGACAGACGATCCTGATGCTTATCGCACGAAGTCTCATCGCAAGCTGGCCGAGAAACTGGCCCAGGCACCCGAAGTCTATGACGAAGTCGAGGTCCTGACATTCTGGCCGCCGGAGGCAGCCTCTCTCGGTGACTCCGACAGTGCGGACATGATCGTGACTTTCCGCAATATCCACAGCATGACAAGGCGCGGCCAGCAACAGGCGGTTTTCGCCGCCGCCTACGATGTTCTCAAACCCGGCGGTGTTCTGGGTGTCGTACAGCACCGGGCACCTGAAGATGTCGACCCGGTCAAGAACGCGGAGACAGGCTACGTCCCCCAGAGTTATGTCGTCAGCCTGGCCGAGAATGCCGGCTTCCGGCTGGACGGGACCAGCGAGATCAATGCCAACACGAAGGACACAAAGGATTATCCGGAGGGCGTGTGGACGCTGCCGCCGCGGTTGCGTGGCAAGGACCCGGACAAATCCCGCTATATCGCCATCGGCGAGAGTGACCGGATGACATTGCGGTTCGTCAAACCATCAGACTAATCCCGGCAGCCACCACCCCGGCGATTGCCGGGGTGGTCAACTGACTCTGGCAGCAAGCGTGGTAAAAACCCGCTGCAGGGCCAGCGCGGCGACTCCGAACCTGGGATGCTCCGGTCCACCGGAAGGGTCGGACTCGTCCATATAGACACGCTGGCACATTTCGATCTGGATGGATTCAACACCCTCCGTCCGGCCGTAGTGATCGGTGATGTAGCCGCCCTTGTAGGGGTCATTCACGCTGACCGAATAGCCTTCGACTTCGAAGCCGGTCTGCAGGCAGCTACGCAGCCAGTGACCGCATGTCTGGCCGTCACGATCACCCAGGTAAATCTCCCGGCTCAACTCGCCGTGCAGACGGCTTGCAGCACTTCCGACACTGTGTGCGTCCACCAGAACGACGCGGCCATGTTCGGCGATGCGGGCTTCCAGCAAGCTGCGTAAGGCATCATGGAATGGTGAGTGGAAGGCTTTCCGCAGGTCTGGCGTTTCATCGGGACCAGGCGGATCGGAAAAAACCCTCTCGCCCTGGAATGTCTCCAGCGGCACGAGCCCGGTCTCGAATCTGCCCGGATACAGTGGCCGGCCATCCGGCGGCCGATTGAGATCCACGACGAAGCGACTGTAGATCGCGTGGATCACCGTGACTCCCATGCGAGGCAGAAAGTCGTACAGTCGATGCAGGTGCCAGTCGGTCATCGGCTGCTCGCGCATCCTGTCCGTAGCCAGACGGGCAGCGGTGTGCTCCGGCAGCAGCGTACCGGTATGCGGGATACTCACCACCAGAGGGATCGCCGGGGCCTCGGGGCTCAAGATCAGATAGGGCGGCCGAGTCAAGCTCACAAGCCCTCCACCAGTCGACGGATCGTGGCGCCATAGTCATGGTCGGTGACTGATCCCCGTTCATGTGCCCCATGCTCGACGACCCGCCGGCCACCCACATAGACGGCCGCAATGTCCTGCGCGGATCCCGCCGTGATGAATGCGTCCAGCGCCTGACCACCCTCCAGCGGCGCAAGCACGGCGCTGTCTTTATCCAGGACGACCAGATCGGCGAACGCGCCGGACTCGAGCCTGCCGACCGGTTGTCCCAGCGCATACTCACCACCGCGACAGGCCAGCTGCCACAAAGGCCGGCCGAGACCCGTTGCGTCGGCCAGGCATGCCCGGCGCTGCAGACGCAGGCGTTGACCGTACTCCAGCATGCGGAGTTCCTCGACCGCATCGATGCGAACGTTGCTGTCCGATCCGACGGCGATCCTGCCACCGACGCGGTGAAAGGCAGCCGCATGAAACAGCCCGTCACCAAGATAAGCCTCGGTCAGCGGGCAGAGGACGGCCGTCACGCCGGCCCGGTTCATCTCTTCGGTCTCCATTCCGGTGGCGTGGGTCGCGTGGACCAGGCTCCATTGATGGTCGAGTGGTACATGCTCCACCAGCAATTCGATGGGTGTCTTGCCGTGAAACTCGAGACACTCCTCTACCTCAAGGCGTTGTTCGGACACGTGGATATGACGCGGAAACGTGTCGCCGAGAACTTCCCTTGCGCCGGATTCAATGTCGGCGATTATGGCCGGATCGACCGCACGGACCGAATGCGGTGCGATCCCCAGCGTCACTCCGGACAGTCGGCCCAGCAGGTCAAGATAGTCGTCGATGCGTCGGTGCACGAAGCGCTGCTGTCTCGATGTTGCGACTGCGCCGAACCCGCCCGACTGATAAAGAACCGGCAGTAGGGTCAGTCGGATACCGGCCAGGCGAGCGCCTTCGATAACGGCTTCCGCCATCTCGGTCCCGGGGCTGCCGTCGGGCAGGTGATGCAGATAATGAAATTCCGCGACGCTGGTGAAACCACCCCGTAGCATGTCCGAGAACGCGCGAGTCGCAATGACCTGCAGGTCCTCCGGCCCGATCCGCGTCGCCAACCCGTACATTGCCTCGCGCCAGCTCCAGAATGAATCCTCGCCGACCGCGGTCTCGCCAAGGCCGACCATGGCACGCTGGAAACAGTGGCTGTGGGCATCTGGCATCCCCGGCAGCGCAAGCCAGCCATCGTATGCGTCACCGGCTTCATCCTCGATGGATTCGATCCGCCCCATATCATCGATCAGGAGTCGCTTCTGGCGCTCGAAGCCATCCGGAGTGAGAATGTGTTGGAAACGAAGGACTGTACTCACACGTTCGCGACCTCGACTTCTTATCAACTTGCACGACGTCATATACGAAAACTTGCGACTGTACCCAATGGTAGCCGACCCGGAGGCCGGCGGAGAAAGCTGTTTCGCTGTCAGCGACGGCCGGTTCTCAGCCATTGGTGAGAATGTGCCTGCCGCCCGCCGGGTCGACCTCGGCGGCGCGACCGTCTTGCCCGGACTGGTCGATTGCCATACCCATCTGGTCTATGCAGGGGACCGTTGCAGCGAACATGCGTTGAGGCTGGGCGGGGCCAGCTACGAGGAAATCGCGCGTGCCGGCGGTGGCATTCTGTCTACGGTGGAAGCCGTCCGCACAGCCACGGAGACGGATCTGGTGGAAGCCGCGCTGCCGCGGGCGCACGCGCTGATCCGCGAGGGCGTGACTGTTCTCGAGATCAAGAGCGGTTACGGTCTTGACCTCGACAACGAACTGAAGCTGCTCAAGGCGATCCGCCGCCTGGGCGAACAGCTGCCGATTCGGGTTCGCGCGACCTTCCTGGGTGCGCATGCCGTGCCGCCGGGGCGGACTCGTGGCGAATACCTGCGGGAAGTAGTTGACGAAATGCTGCCGATCGTGGCAGCCGAGAACCTGGCGGACGCGGTCGACATCTTCGTGGAGACTATCGGTTTCGACCTCACTGATCTGAGCGAATTGGCGCAGGCGGCGGACAGACACGGCCTGCCCCTGCGCGTGCATGCCGAGCAACTCTCCGCCATGGGGGCATCCGGCATGGCTGCCAGGCTGGGCGTTACTTCATGCGATCACCTCGAATTCGCGCGGCCGGACGACGTTGCGGCGATGGCCGAGTGCGGTACCGTTGCGGTGCTGTTGCCGGGCGCCTTCTACTTCCTGAGAGAGACGCAGCGCCCGCCGGTAGAGGCGTTCCGGGGGGCCGGCGTTCGCATGGCCGTCGCAAGTGACCTGAATCCCGGGTCGTCGCCCATCGCAAGTCTGTTGATATGCATGCACATGGCTTGCACGCTCTTCGGGCTCACGGCTTCCGAGGCGTTAGAAGCGGTCACCCGTCACGGGGCGGCCGCGATGGGCATGGAGAAAACCGCCGGCATTGTCGATGTAGGTCGGCCGGCAGATTTCACGGTCTGGGACCTGCCGTCACCGCAGCATCTCGTCTACCAACTGGGAGGCCTCACACCGACTGCAGTTTACGCAGGGGGAAACAGGCTATGAGTACACTGGAGATCTCAGGACGAGACCTGACCTTGGCACAGGTGCTCGCATTCGAAAAAGAACGCCCGCAAGTCGTTCTGTCTACAGACGCCAGCAGTCGAATGCGACAGAGCGTCCGGACGGTGGCCGATGTTGTGTCGGCCGGTCGCGTCAGTTACGGGATTAACACCGGTTTCGGCGCATTCGCCAACCGGCGGATATCGGCCGCTCAGGTCAAACAGCTGCAGCTGAACCTGGTACGCAGTCACGCCGCGGGCGTCGGTGAGCCGTTCACACCTGAGCTCACTCGCCGAATCATGCTTCTGAAGTGCAATAGCCTGGCGGCCGGTTTTTCAGGGATACGCGTCGAAGTGGTTGAAACGCTTCTTGCGATGCTCAACGCAGACATCCTGCCTGTCATCCCGTGCCGGGGTTCGGTCGGGGCATCTGGAGATCTTGCGCCTCTCGCACACCTCGCCCTCACCCTGATTGGCGAGGGCGAGGCCCGGCAGGACGATCTGCTGTTGGAGGGGCCTGCAGTGCTGCAGGAGATCAGCCGCCAACCCATCACGCTGGAAGCGAAAGAAGGCCTGGCGCTTCTGAACGGCACGCAGGCCAGCGCGGCCTTGGCGATCGCCGGGCTGGAACAGGCCGAGAATCTGCTGGCGACGTCGATACTGACCGGGGCGTGTTCGGTCGAAGGGCTGGCGGGAAGTTTCGCGCCATTCGATGGCCGCATCCACGAGGTCCGCGGCATGTCTGGACAACGTCACGTGGCCACCCTCTTCCGCGCACTTCTTGACGAGAGCGAAGTCAATCACAGCCACGAAGACTGCGACAGAGTTCAGGATCCCTATGCCGTCCGCTGTATGCCCCAGGTCCTCGGCGCCGTCTGGGACACACTGGCCCATGCCGCCAGCGTCCTTGCGCGAGAGTGCAACGGCGTCTCCGACAATCCCCTGATCTTCGGCGAAGATGTTCTTTCAGGCGGCAACTTCCATGCCGAGCCGCTGGCGTTTGTCAGTGACTTCATGGCGATCGCGGTCGCGGAGATCGGCGCGATGTCGGAGCGTAGAACTGACCTCCTCGCACGCCGCATCAATCCGGATCTGAACATGTTTCTGACGGAGGAGCCGGGACTGGAGTCCGGGATGATGATCGCCCATGTGACGGCGGCCGCTCTGGCGTCGGAGAACAAGACACTCGCGCACCCGGCGTCGGTAGACAGCATGCCCACCTCGGCCGGTCAGGAGGATCACGTCAGCATGGCGCCATGGGCGGGACTGAAACTGCTGCTGATCTGTGAGAACACGACCCGGATCCTGGGGATCGAACTGCTGGCGGCAGCGCGGGCGCTGGATGAACAGCGGCCTTTGCGAACGACGTCCCGCCTGGAAGATCTGCACGCCAGACTCCGGATGGCAGTACCGGCCACGCCAGGGGATCACCGCCTCGATCGGGACATCCGCAGAGTGTCCTCGCTGATCTCGCAGGGCACGCTGTTAGACCTTCTGCCGAACGGCGAAACAGGCGCCCTGCACCGTGCCGCGGACTGAGGAAAGCCGGGAACCCCTATCTGTCCAGGCGCTTCTGTCTGCCAAGTGCTACCCGCACGAAACTGACGGAGTCCAGTTGATCGAAACCCACATCTCCTGGGTCCTGCTCGCGGGTGAGTTTGCCTACAAGATCAAGAAACCGGTTGACTTCGGATTCCTTGACTTCACCGGCCTGGCAGACAGGAAGCACTACTGCGAGGAAGAAGTGCGCCTCAACCGGCGCCTGGCGCCAGGCCTCTATCTCGACGTCGCCACCTTGCGCAGTAAGGACGGTGAGCTGCGGTTCGGAGATGACGGGAAGATTGTCGAATATGCGGTCCGCATGCGCCGCTTTGAGCAGGAGAATCAGCTGGACGAGCAGCTGACATCCGGGCTTCTGGTCGAGAGCGATATGGATGAAATCGCACGCCTTATCGGTGCATTCCATGAGGACTCCCCGTGCGCGAACATCGAGGACACATGGGGTACGGTCGAGGCGATCGTCTCTCCAGCCAGGGAAAATTTCACGCACCTGGGCGATTCGCTCCGCTCCGGTCGCCGCGGGGCCCTGGTCCAGCGACTGCACACCTGGACGGAGTCTGCGATCCCCGCTCTTGCGCAGCCTTTCCGGGCGCGCAAGACAGCCCGGCGAATTCGCGAGTGTCATGGAGACCTGCATCTCAGAAACATGGCCCGCGTCAATAGCCGGATCGTCGCTTTCGACGGTATCGAATTCGACCCGGCGCTGCGCTGGATTGACGTGATATCGGATACCGCTTTTCTGGTCATGGATCTGGACTCCCGCGGGCGTCCTGACCTGGCGTGGAGGTTCCTGAACGGGTGGCTGCAGGTGACCGGGGACTACGAATCCCTCGAGCTACTCCGCTGGTACCTCGTCTATCGCCACATGGTAAGAGCCAAGGTCGACGCGATTCGCATGGCCCAGCCGGGGACCGACGAAGCCGAGTCGGCTGCGCTCCGAAGCAGGATCGATGCTCATCTTTCCCTGGCGATCGGTGAGACAGAACGGTCCGGTGCTGCATTGCTGATCACCTGTGGCGTGTCCGGCTCCGGCAAGAGCTGGCTGGCAGAACGACTTGCTACCCGAATACCAGCCGTTTGGGCACGTTCGGACGTGGAGCGCAAACGCCTGTTCGGTATGTCTCCAAGTGACCGGCCCGGCAAGTCTCAGGTAGCCAAGATATACGGCCCCGAGTCCGGCGACCGTACCTACGACAGGCTGTTGGCGATCGCCAGGACGGCACTCGCGGCAGACCGGAGCGTCATCGTTGATGCGACGTCGCTTGATCGCGGCCGGAGAACCGCGCTGCTGGAAGCTGCGCGGCAGGCCGGCGCACCGGCTCTGATCCTGGCATGTGCCGCGGGGATCTCGACCCTGGAGGACCGCGTGCTTAGCAGGGAGGCGAGAAACCAGGACCCTTCGGACGCAGGCGTTGAGGTGCTACGCAAGCAATTGCGGGAACGCGACCCCTTCGGCGACGACGAACCCGTTATGGAGATCCGGACCGATCAGGAGACAGACCCGGATGTGCTGGCGAATCGGATCCGGGAACGCATCGCAGGATCCCCGTCGTGAGCCTGTCCGGGATCGCGACCAGCCTTCTTCTGACAGCCCTCGTACTCCTGTGGGTCGCGGTACGCAGCTGGAAACGGGGCAGCCGGGCCACGGCCGGAATGACCACCCTGCTCGGGCTGCTGACCGCATTAGTGGGCGGTGTCGCAATGGGGCTGGCAGCCGGCTTTACCGCCATGGATCTACTGTCGGACGAGTCACCCGTTGGCACGATCGAATTCAGCGCACTGGATACCAATGCCTACATGGCTCGTCTGACGCTGGAAGACCGCGACCCCGCTCACTACCGGATCGCCGGTGATCACTGGCAGCTCGACGTCCGTTTCCTGAAGTGGGAGTTGCCGGCGACCCTGATGGGCGCAGAAAAGCTCTTCCAGCTGGATCGTCTCTCCGGGCGTTATGCGGAAATCTCGGCACTCAGAACGGCCGAGGTGACAGCCTATGGACTGTCTACCGATCCGGGCCGCTGGATGTGGTCGCTGACTACCCGCGCTGAGCGATGGATTCCCTGGCTCGATGCCGTCTATGGAAGTGCCGTCTTTCTGCCGATGGCCGATGGCGCACGCTTCCGGATATCAGTCGCCGACGCAGGCCTGGTTGCCCGTCCGGATAACTCCGTAGCCAGGGCGGCCACAACGACCTGGTAGCTCGTTTGTTCTGTTTGACATAACTGTCAGGTTAGCCTCGGACCACACCTTTGGATACACTCGTGCGTGGGGGGATATCCACGGTGGGCCGCGGCCATCCGGACGATTTCCCGGGTACAAGAAAGTTCTGGGAAAAGAACCAGATGTCCATCATTGTTGATAGGGACGATGAGTTTCATCACGCTCATGGTCAACATTTCGCGCTGGTGTGCCCAGCCTGTGCGGTGCTTTCTCACATCTCGCCGGTGTCAACGCCTCGCTACGCGGACCTCGATCGTTACAAGCCGAAGGAAGTCGGCGTCGTTTTTCGCTGCGATGCGTGCAACTCGCCGATATTTCTCAAGTACCTGGTCAAGAACTACGGCGATGATCAGGTGGAGCTTTCATCCAACTACCTTGAAATCGAGCGGCCCGCCGAACAGTTCGATTTCACCTACTTGCCGGAAGACAGCGAGATGCTGTTCCGCGAGGCTCTTACTTGCTTCTCCCAGGGCGCGATGAACGCGTTCGCCTCGATGTGCCGCCGAACGATAACTCTGGTGTTTCACGACCTCGGTGAAACGGGGAAGATGCAGATCTTCGACCAGTGCAATGACATACGCGAGATGGCCGAGATCGACGACGAGACCTTCGAGACCGTCAGACGAGTATTGTTTGACTCGGAAGAGGGCCGCGATTCCATCCCGCTGATCACCCCGACTCAGGCCGGCGCCCTGTTGGAGTTCATGCGGGATATCCTCTACCAGGCCTATGTGCGGAAGGGCAAGCTACAGCAAGCGATGATGATGCGGCGTTACCTGACCGAAGATCCCTCCGAAGACGCGCCTGCCCAGGAACATCGTTCGGCGGGCTGAAGCCTCTCAGAAACTGATCTGCCTGGGATCCTGATCCAGAAGAGCGGGAATCACGGCGCGGTGATTCTCCGCCACAAACTGCAGAGTCCTCAGGATCGGATATTGTTGTGGCACCGGAGCGCCGCCTTCGAAACCAATTCTGAGCTCTCTGAGAATCTCCACCAGAAAATCCGCCAAGGATAGCAGTTCACCGCCGCCCAGCGTCGGATGGTTCGTGCTGCTTCCCAGGCCGATGAGCGCGATCTGCCGTAGTCCATCTGCGTTGGCCACTTCGCCGACCAGCCCTGGCACGAACCTCCTTCCAAGATCGAACCGGGCCGCGTAACGTTTCTCGCGTATCTCCCAGCTGTGGGCATCCATGGAGGGCTCGACCTGAACCACTTCACCTCGATCCAGGTGTACCGCGAGGATAGTCAGTTCGCCCTCATGGCCACCGGCCGCGCGCGGGCCGACCATGACGTGACGTCTGACAAAGTAGCCGCGGTACTCGTACCACTCCGCGGCAAGTTGTTCCAGGTAATTCGAGCTCACAGCAAATCCCCACGTTAGCGGATGCTCTGATTGTAGCGCTACTGCGGGGTCAGCAGCCCGTGACGACGGAAGTCAGCCTGCCGCGGTGTGCACCGCCAGCCAAACCGTAGTCTCGGTCGCGTGGGTGGCAGCGACTCTGTGGCGGACATGAGCCGGGATAAGAAGGGCATCTCCAGGGCCGAGTTCGATGCGTTCTCCATCGTCGAACTCCAGCACACCACTGCCGCTCAGAACCGTGACCCATTCGTCATCGGACTGGTCGTACCAGAAGCCATCAGGAGACACATAATCCAATGACACTATGCGTTCAACGCGCAGGCTACCCCGATGAAGCAGCAGCTCGATCCTCTCTTCACCCGGGGCAACGTCGACTCCACACTTCGCCCGGGTGCAAACGACCGGCCTGTCCGCCCGTCTCGTCACTGGAGTGAGGCGAACGCGTCCCGCGTCAGGTTCTCGGGCCCGGACTCGGAGACGTAAATGTCATCCTCGATGCGGATGCCGCCGTAGGGCATGAGTTCGCAAACGAGATCCCAGTCGACTGCGCTGCCCTCGGCTTTCGAGCGCAGGGGCTCCAGCAGCTGACCGATGAAATAGATCCCCGGTTCAATAGTGAAGACATGGCCGACGCTCACCGGACGTAGATTGCGCAGGAAAGGAAACGAAGGCGGCTGATCTATCACGGTACCGCCCGGGTCTGAAATCTTGCCGCCAACGTCATGCACCTGAAGACCGATATGATGGCCCAGACCATGTGGAAAAAATGCCGAGGTCAGCCCGCATTCGAGCATCGTCTCCGGAGTCATATCGACGATCATGAAACGCTTCAGAAGACGGGCAATCGAGAGGTGCATCGCCACATGCAGATCGACATACGACATGCCGACCTCTATCGAGGAGATCAGGGAGCGCTGGGCTTCATCCAGCTGCTCCATCAGGTCAGAAAACAGTCCGCCCCTCGCCGCATGGGTTCGGGTGATGTCTGCAGCGTAACCGAGATAATCGGCCCCTGCGTCGATGAGGAACGACAGTGATTCCGGCGGTGGCTCCGAATCGAAGAGGTCGTAATGCAGAGTCGCGCCGTGCTCGTTGAACGCAACGATGTTGGGATAAGGCAGCCGGGCCTCTGTCTGCCTCACTGCCGCCATGTAGGCAAGATGGGCGTCAAGCTCGGCCTCGCCCGCCCGGAAGGCATCAAGTGCCGCCAGGTGCCCGGCGGCGGCGATGCGGTTGGCTCGCCGCATACACTCCACCTCATACGGTGTCTTCACCGTTCGATGAAAGTTCAGCGCACTGACCAGGCCCTGCGGGTTGATGGCGCCGAAACCCCTGGCCCGAACATCGGCTGTGGGCTCACCAAGGAATGCCCAACGTGACAGACGTCCAGGCAGCGCTTTGGCAGCCGCGACACGAGTCGGAACGCAACTCAGCTCGAAGTGGTTGGTCCACAACCCGGACGGAGGGGTCGGGGACACGTGCCAGTAGTCCTCCGGCTGGTGACATACCAGCCGTGGACGCTGCCCCGGACTGATAACGAGATAGGAATTATCGTGATCGCCGCAGGGAACCCATTGGCGATATCCAGGGCTGACCCGGAATGGGTGGAACTGATCATCTCCGAATATTGCACGGGGGTAACCCGAGGCCAGGATGACGCCATCCCAACCGGCCTCCTCTAATTGAGACTCATAGAGCGAAACCAGATAGTTGTGATGGTCGGCATAAAGCCGGCCAAGCAACTCGTCGTATTCCATGATGCAACACCTCTGACCGGAGCTGGACTCTAGCACGCCTCGACAGGGGGAGAGTTGCTATCCAACGGACGTTCGAACCATGCGACATCCCAATAGCGCCCGAACTTGAAACCCACCTGACCCCAGGTACCCACATGCCGATATCCGAGAGCCTCATGAAGCTGAATCGACGGCTGGTTCGGTAGTGAGATGGCAGCGAATATACGGTGGACGCGCGTTTCCTGCAGTGCACCCAGGAGCCTTGTGTACAGAACACGACCTATCCCCCGCCCTGTGACCGATGCGTCCAAGTAGACGGTTGCCTCCACCGAGATGTCGTATGCGGGTCTGGACCGCAAACGGGTGCTGCACGCGTAACCGCAGATCACGCCTCTGGTCTCTGCCACGAAAAGGAAATGCGGCCCTCGCTCAGTAAACTGGATCATCCAATCTCTACGCGGCTCCAGCGACAAAATCTCGGTGTCGAATGTCGAATGAGATATCTCTGCACAATGGCTGTATATGACCAGAGTTCCCTCCGGATCGTGTCAAAACCCGGTACGGCTGATATATTCAGTGATCGAGGTCAGGTAATTAGGGGAAAGGGAATGAGAGTGATATCAATTATTCGGATCGTCGCGATCGTTGTTGCAACATCGCTGTTGTCCGGGCACGCGCTGGCCGGAGAGGGCTACGGCAAGCAGAAGGTCGTCTACCACATCAACTATGACAACCCGAAGATGCAGGCTGGCGCCATGCGCAACGTCCAGAATCACATCAACGCCGTCGGCGCGGAGAATCTCGAGTTGAAAGTTGTTGTCCACGGTAATGGACTGGCTCTGCTGTTGGAGCCGGATTCACTCGAGCATCTGCCAAAATTCAAGCACGCCAACGCTACTGAGCAGATGACAGCGAAGATCGACGGCCTCAAGGAACAGGGCGTTTCCTTCTCGGTCTGCCAGAACACAATCAACGGTCGCAAGGTAGACATCGAGAATGATCTCTACAACGTGGAGCCAGAGGATATCGTTCCAAGCGGCGTCGCCGAGGTAGCACGCCTGCAGGCGATGGGCTATTCGTACATCAAGCCCTGATCGACAGCCTCACGCTTGCAAAGCCCGGGCAGACCATACGCCCGGGCTTTTTTGTGCCCGGGTCGGGTCCGGCCCTGACCCTGTCATGGCCTTGTCCGCGGCGGTGGCAATGAGAGGCGGCAGACATGCCCCATGACGATGCTGCCCATGAACAGGCTACCGCCCAGATCATTGGCACTGGTGACGCTATAACAGCGCCCACTGGTATCCTTCAGACTGTAAACGACGTCCCGCTCGACGTCTATCGCCAGCACCCACGCCACGGGGGGCAACTCGACTTCGGTGAAGGACGCGGGCAGGCGCATCAGAATAGATCGCAGCAGTGGCTTGCCGGCCAGGTCTTCCATGCTCTCCTGCCGTGGCGACGGCAATGCTATCCAGAACAGCTTGTCTCCGTCGAAAGACAGATTGTCGGGATAGCCCGGCAGGCCGGCGACGAATATCTCCGACTCGCCGGCTCGCGGGCCTTTCAGCCACAGCCGCTGTATGCGCCTGAGCCAGGTCTCTGATACGAGTACGAAAGCATCGTCGGGTCCCAGGGCCACACCGTTGGCGAACATCAGGCCATCGAGTCGAACAGTCACGTCGCCGGTTGCAGGGTCGTAGCTGAGGAGCCGGCCGGTCGCACGGCCCTCCATCATGTCCAGCTTCCAGTTTCCCTGGTCGAATCGCCGCGAGGCATCGCTGAACCAGATCGTACCGTCTGCCGCAATGTCGAGGTCATCGACAAACTTCATCGGTTCGCCGTCGACCTCGAATGCCAGGATCCGGATCGCGCCGGCCGGATCGATGGACAACAATCCCTTGAAGGCATCCGCGACGATGAGATTGCCCTGGGAATCGAACTGCAACCCCAGTGGACGACCGCCGGTGTCTGCGAACTCCTGCCATTGGTAGCCCCGGAATCGCAGGATGCGACCATCCTGCAAGCCCGTGTAAAAATCACCGTCCGGGCCACGGGTTACGTCCTCGGGCCCGGGGCCGACGCCCCCCGCCAAAACCTCGGCCACTCCCAGAACGTCATCGGCAGCGAATGTGACTTTGTCGGGCAGGACGCCTGGCCGCCACGCGACAGGATCGATCGGCACCGGCCATGCCAACAGATAGGCTGCTATCAACACCAGTAGAAACGCAGAGAACTTGATCCACTTCATCCGGAGGACCCTCCTCGATCTTCACGTTCCAGCCGGCGGCGGAGGAACGCCGCGATAACGATGTCCCCGGCGCCGGCCAGCACCATCGCAATACCTATCAACGGCTGCCCGAGAATGAGCCACACGAACAGTCCCGCCACGACCAGCACGTAGCCGATCGCACGGGTCATGCTGGCTACTTTTGCGCGTGCGTCTCTCGTCGCTCGATCAGTCATCGTCTGTGACCCTTATATTGGCGCCGATCGATCGTGAACATGCCATGGATCATGTCACGGATTTCGACATTGCGCTCGAATTTGAGGCCGTCTTTCCAGGCAATTCATCCGTCATGCGATGTTGTGCGGGCGTATGAGCGAAACAACCCGCTGATGCCATGACTCCGGAAACCCGCAGTGCAACAGGGACGCCGCGGACTCCGTTGCGATCCCTGGCCATGCAAAGCCGTCAGCAAATGGTAGCCTACTTCGACCTCGGTTCCATGCTCGGGACGTTGCTGCGGCAACCCGCAGACGCCGCAGAATCGACCACCATCGCGGCACTCGAGAGCCACGAATCCGTAAGGCCAGCCGCCCCTGTTGACCGGCTCATGACACGCTCGGTTTCGAGCCACTGGAGTGCAGCAATAGAAGCTCTATGTGATTCAGCCAGGCGGCGCCGGTCCGGCCTTTCAGGCTCAATGAGCCATCCCCCTGACATGATGCGGCTCCCGGAAATGTTGGTCACTCGCCCGGGCCGGTTCGACCGCCGGGCAGTGAGAGTATTGGACGCGTCGAGCCGTGTCGCCTAGGCTTTCCGCCACAATAACCATAACCCGGAGCAAGCCCATGAGCGGAACGCGACCGATTCAGGAAGTCGCCGCACGACTCGGTATAGCCGAGGAGCACCTGCTGCCTTACGGCACAGACAAAGCCAAAGTCAGGCTGGAGGCGCGGCAAGCGAGTGGCCGAACGCCGGGGAAATTGATCCTCGTCTCCGCCATCACGCCGACGGGAGCCGGGGAAGGCAAGACAACGACCACCATCGGTCTCGCACAGGGCATGGCAAAACTGGGGCTGGATACCTGCATCGCCCTCCGGGAACCGTCCCTCGGTCCGACCTTCGGCATGAAAGGCGGCGCCACTGGCGGAGGTCAGTCGGTGCTGGTACCCGCCGAGGACATCAACCTGCACTTCACCGGTGATCTGCACGCGATCACGGCAGCCCACAATCTGCTGGCGGCGCTGCTCGACAACCACATCCATCGCAATAAACCACCACACCTGGATCCCCGGCGGATACTCTGGCCCCGGGTCATGGATCTTAACGATCGTTCACTCCGGCACCTGGTAGTCGGTCTCGGCGGCGCACTTCAGGGGATCCCGCGCGAAACCCGCTTCGAGATCACCCCGGCTTCCGAGGTAATGGCCGCGCTTTGTCTCGCGGAAGGGCATGACGACCTGCGCGCCCGCCTTGAGCGGTTGATAGTGGCAGAGACCAATGACGGCCGTGCATTCACAGCGGCCGACCTGGGTGCCGTGGGATCGATGATGATCCTGCTGCGTGACGCGGTGCTGCCCAATCTCGTCCAGACCCGCGAGGGTGTGCCGGCATTCGTGCACGGCGGACCGTTCGCCAACATCGCCCACGGGTGTAATTCGGTGCTGGCCACGAAGATGGCGATGGCGCACGCAGACTGGACGGTGACGGAGGCCGGGTTCGGTTTCGACCTGGGCGGCGAGAAGTTCTTCGACATCAAATGTGCCTCCGCCGGCCTCGACACGGCTGCGGTAGTGCTGGTCGCAACGGTGCGCGCCCTCAAGCGTCATGGGGGTGTTGCCAAGGACCGGCTGACCGAACCCGACGCCGAGGCGGTCCGCTGGGGCATGGGTAACCTGCGCAAGCACATCGAGTCGGTCCGCATTTTCCAGGAGACCCCGATCGTCGCGATTAATCGGTTCGCCACTGACTCGGATGAGGAGGTCGCCGTGATCCGCGAAGCCTGCGACGACATGCGTGTACCGAATGCGGTCGCAGATCACTTCCGGGATGGCGGCGATGGTGCGGTCGCTCTGGCGGAAGCTGTCATAAAACACGCGGAGCAGGAATCAAGGCCCTTCGACCCTCTCTACGCCTGGTCTGAGCCGGTCAAGGAGAAGCTCCATCGCATAGCCAGCGCTATGTATGGCGCCGCCCAGGTTACTTACGAGTACCCCGCAGAGAAAGACATCGACCGCATCGAACGGCTGGGTCACGCCGACCTGCCATTGTGCGTCGCCAAGACGCCACTGTCCTTTACGGGTGATGCGAAGATCGCCGGTCGCCCAAGAGATTTCGAGTTGAAGATCCGACGGGTGATGTTGTCCGCCGGTGCAGGTTATCTCGTTCCCATGGTGGGCGACATCGTCAGAATGCCCGGACTGCCCGCGGACCCGCAGGCGGTTCGCATGGACCTGACGGATGGCAAGATTTCCGGCATGACGTAGCGGCGCTCAGCGCGACACGCCACTAACTACAGTGAGAATAAAATACTTATAAATTAAGTATTTATATTACTAAGTTAAAGCTGTTTAGTTAGCTTTTGACGAAGATATCAGGCGTGGGAAGAAGCGGCCGGTCCGCGACGCATAGTCCCGCCAGGCCTTGCCGAACTGCTGCTCCATCTGCCGCTCCTCTTTACGTATGACCCAGTGCCACAACGGGTGCAGCGACAGAGCCCACGCGACGAAGGCCCAGTGGCCGAGGTAGATTGCGAAGCCGAAATCGAACCAGCTCAGGAAGGATGCGTAGAGAGGGTGACGGACATATCTGAACGGCCCTTCCGTACACAACCGCTGCCCCCTCTCTTTTGGCTTTAATGTCTTGACGCTCCACCATACAAGCAGGAACGCACCTACGACTCCCACGTTTAGCGCTACTGTCTTGGTCATCTGCGAGATCGGCATCCAGCCTCCCGGCGTTTCGCGAGCCAGCAGGACAGCAACAAACAGCAAGCCGACAGAGAGCGCCGATCCGTACGGCCCGACACCAAACAGCCGCTGAACAGCGCTTTGCTTTTTCTTATCCGCCATCAGTACCTCCAACTCATCACATCGGCGCCTTCCGGGGCGCTCTCCTCGATACGCTTCATGATTTTGTCCATGTAGAACAGGTTGTAGCGCAATCGGGAGATCGCGATCGGGTTCTCGTGATCACCGTTCCAGCAGTGCTCAGCCCTGTCTCCATAATCGACCTCGCCTGCGTAGTACGGCTCCCGGGTACCCTCGAGGAATTGCTCAAGGAGATAGACGGCATTATTGAGATAGAAATTGTCCATGTCACCGCAGTAGACATGGATCTTGCCGACGAGCTTCGGACCCAGCGTCTCCCAGTCACGCTCGAGGATGTAACGGAGGTCATAGTGCTCACGCCAGTGTGCCGCCACCTGTGGATCGATCTCGCCACTCTTCTTGTCCCACAGGCGCTTCGGATAGCCATCCTCTCCGCGGGGGGAATAGACCGCTTCCCATATGTCGAACTGCTCACCTGAACGATTCCTTGTACCGAGGACCAACTCCAGATGATTGTCGTCTTCCATCGTCGAACTCACCTCACCGAGATAGTTCCGAAACGACGGCCGCCGCATCCTCCGGAATGGCCCCTCCCTGTAGTAGGCATTCTCGTCCTCGTAGATATTTGTCTGGACAAAAGCGCGGAAGTCGACCGGGTCCGGACAGGCAGCGAAGCAACCGTTGTATTCATCCGGATAAAACACCTGGGCTGCTAACGACTCCCATCCGCCGGTTGACCCGCCATAGAGGAACCTGGCCCAGCCTTGACCTATCCCGCGGAATCGCTCTTCGATGTAAGGGATCAGCTCGTACTGTATCGCGTCCCCGTAAGGGCCCAGGGTCGCAGAATTCACCGCGTAGGAGTCGTCGTAGTAGGGGTTGGCGTGCTGGATCTCCACGATCAGCATCCGCGGCACATCAGTACCTGTCCATTTGCGAAAGAACTGCCAGGCCTCGTCTTGTTCGATCTTGTTGTACCCGTCCAGACCGAAACGTTCGCTGTACTCCGGCTCCAGGTCCGGATCCGGCGGCTGCTCCCGCCAGCCGGAGAGGTCTGCGGGGAAATGCCCATGGAACACGACCAGCGGAAATCTCGCCTGAGGATGTTCTTCGAAACCGGCGGGCAACAGAACATGCGCACCAAGATGGACGGGACGCCCCCAGAAGCGCGTCAGCCGTTCACTCTGGATCCGAATGTGCTTGACGTACTGCGTGTCGGCGGGGGGCTCCACTGCCGGTATCGCCTCCTCCATCCACAATTTGTGCACGTCGTCAGACGAAGGGTCCAGCGTCAGGCGCACCGGCTCGCTATGAAAGTTGCCGGGCTTCCTGTTCCACTTCTGACCTTCACCCCTGTCCGGTGGAAGCAGAACCTCTTGTCCGCTAGCGAGTCGGAACGTTTCGTATCGGTTAAGTACGGCTTGAACCACATACTCTCCGGGCGCGAGTTCGGCAAGCGACGGATGTGGATATCCCGGTATCGATTCGTCGATGAAGACCGGTTCTCCCGGGCCGAGCTGGCTGACATCGAAACCGAACACCGCGATAGCCTTCAGGCCGGACCGCACCTGGAATCTCGGTTCCGGATCGTCGCTCTTCGAGATCATCAGCAGGACCCGGCCGTCGACCGGGCCACCGCTGAGCGCTGCATCGAAATAGATCGCGAATTTCATCGCTCCTCCATGCTGACTGGCTTCATTCCCAGTGACTAATCCTGCAGATAGAGTTTCAGTCCATGGTGAGAGTCCACGAAGCCCAACCGTTCATAAAAGTGCAGAGCCTGCGGACGCTGCCTGTTGGTGGTGAGCTGGAGGACGTGGCAGCCTGCTCCGACCGCCAGTTCCTTGGCACGTTCCATCAGGTGACGACCCACGCCGCGACCTCTTCGATCCGCTGCAATCCGCACACCCTCGATCTGGGCGCGGCGACGGCCTTCGTAGGTGAGATTGGGAATAACGGAAAGCTGCAGGGTACCGACCACCACGCCGTCCATCTCCGCCACAAGAAGCGTCTGGCGGGCGTCAGCTGCGATCTCGGCAAATGCGGCACGGTAGGCTGACGGCAACGGATCGAGCGCCGATTCACGCTGAGCTGCAATCGGATCATCCGCCAGCAACTCCACGATGGCGGGCAGGTCCCCCTCTACCGCCTCTCTGATTATGGCCGACGGTCCTGTCATGATCTCGCCTCCTCCGGCTTTTGAGCGGGCAGCATACCGCTGCCGGTCACGGCTGCGTTAGTGGTTGGGCCCGAGAATCGCGGCGGCGGCGAGAGCGCCCGCTCCCAACGTCCACCATAACGTGTTGGAAAGAATCGAACCGCCGCCGCTTACCGCCTTGAACTGAGGAACAAGGTCCACTGCGCCGATATACAAGAAGTTGCCCGCTGCAAAGGGTATGAGGAAATCAATGTCTATCCAAGAGGATGCATACCAGGCCACGAGGCCGCCCAGCGGAAATGTCAAAGCCGTTGCAAAATTGGCGGCCAGCGCGCGTCCTTTCGACCAGCCCGAGTGCAGCAGTACACCGAAGTCGCCGAGTTCCTGCGGCACCTCGTGAATCGCCGCCGCCGCCCACGCCAGCACGCCAAGGCGGAAGTCGACGATGAAAACGGCGCCGATGGCAAGTCCACCGATGAAATTGTGCACACCGTCTCCGACCAGCAGCATTACCCCCATGGGTTGGCGGTGATCCACCGCGGGACGGTGACAGTGGTGCCAATAGAGCAACTGCTCCAGGACAAGGAATGTCAGGAACCCGCCGGCGACGCCGACATAGACCAGTGGATTGTTGCCCAACCTGGCGACTGCATCCGGCATCAGGTGAAATAGCGCCCCACCGATCAACGACCCCGACGACAGGGCCACGAGTGGCAGGATGATGCGCTCTACCGAGTCCGCTTCGAGCAACAGCACAAAACTGCCGGACAGTGCGATCAGGCTCATCGCAAATCCGAATACCAGGATAGCAGCCAGCGGCTCCATGCATTCAGCTGCCCGCCGCCCTGCGGCGGTGCCTTGCGCCAACCCATTGTCCGCCGAAGTACGCGGCCACAAGTAGCGGAAGTATGGCGAAACTCCACTCGATGCCTGCCAGGAGTCGCATAAGGATCACCAGCGGAACCGGCGCATGGACAGCGACGAACCAGGCGGGTGAAAATTTGCGGACGCCCTCACGCCAGTACCCGAAAGGCACGTTTACCGCGAATATGCCGACAAGCAGTAACAGCAGTCCCAAAGTCCTTCAGCCTGTGACAATACGGCAGGGAGTATAGCCGCTCGGGCCAGCGATCAGATCGATATCGATCCCTCGCGGAAATCGCTGCGATCGAGCATTGCATTCACCAGGACCGGATGCCCGCCGGCCGCGATCTCACGGGCCTGGGAAAGGACATCTTCGATCTCATCATCCGAGTGGATCACAAGGCCGCTGGCGCCGAAGCCGGCAGCTACCCGATGGTAATCTGTCCGTGCGAGCATCACGGCTGTTTCGTCCTTCAGGATCTTGACCTGCTCGCGGGCGATCTGGCTCCAGCAGGCGTCGTTTCCGACCACCGCGATGACCGGAATCTTGTGCCTTACAAAGGTATCGAACTCTGACAGACTGTAGCCGACCGAGCCATCGCCAAACATGATCCAGATCTCGGCATCAGGATGGGCGGCCGCGGCGCCGAGCGCGAAGCCTGCCCCCACGCCCAGGGTGCCGAACGCCCCCGGGTCCAGCCAGCGAAGCGGTCCACGAGGCCGGGTGATGTAGGAAGCAGTGCCGACGAAATCACCGCCATCGGCTACGATGATGCTGCGATTACGCAACTGACTGTCGACGCCACGACAGACCGACAACGGATTGGCGAACTCTCCTCTTGCCTGCGCCTGGGTATCGATCTCCAGTTCACGGTCCGCGTCACTGGCATCGAGCTCTTCGCGCCACTGGGCCCAGGCGCCACCAGCGGCAGGTGCAGCCCGGGCGAGGTCCACGAGGAACATCCCTGGATCTGCCAGGACACCGTGATCCGGTTTGCGATTCAGCCGTAGGTCTGTCCGACTGCGGTTCGCCGCGACCAGCGTCGCACCCTTGCGAATCTGGCGTCCGTAATCCAGTCGGAAATCGCAGGGAACGCCGGCCAGAATAACGAGATCTGCCTGTTTGATAGCCGCGCTTCGGCGGTGCCGAAAGTGGAGTGGATGTCGGGATCCAAGCAATCCCCGGGCCATCCCGGATAGATACACGGGCACCCCGAGTCGATCTATTGCTTCGGCGACCGCTACCACCCTGTCCGGCTCGCATACGGCCTGACTGCCGGCGATCAGCAACGGGCGCTTGGCGGCCTTAATTTTCTGCGCGATTTCGAGCACCCGCGCCGAATCCGGGGCGGGAACAGGCTCGACCATGGCCGGACCAGGCTGCTGCCCTTCTGCACCCCTGAACAGACGGTTTATGTGTCGACGAAGATAAATCCGTTCGCCCCAGCCGGCGAGACCGCCACCGCCCTTTCCCAACCCGTACCACTGACGCACGACCTCTTCCGGGTAAAGCAAGTCCACGGGGCACTCGATGAACACTGGGCCCGGCACGCCTGAGCGCGCCGCGGCGAACGCCCGTTCGACGGCCGGAACCAGTTCTCGAACGCGCCGGATGATGAAAACCTCTTTTACGTGGGGTGCCATCAACGGAACCTGGTCGATGTCCTGGAGGGCGCCCCTGCCCTTCAGAATCGTAGCCGTCGCGCCGCCGATGACCACCACGGGTGACTGGGCGAGCTGAGCATTCTTGAGCGCTGTGATGGTATTCGTCAGGCCGGGGCCGGCCGTCACTACGGCGACACCCGGGATCCCGGTTAACCTGGCAACCGCGTCAGCCGCGAATACCGCAGTGACCTCGTGGCGGGTGTCGATGACCCGAATCCCGGCCGTTCGTGCCCCGGTCAGTATCGGCGAAATATGCCCGCCACAGAGAGTGAACACCGTCCTGACGCCCTGCGCCTTCAGAACCTGTGCTACCTGATCACCGCCATGCATCCGTTGCTCCTTGTGGCCCCGATCAGGCCTCCGGCCAATCGAGCCTGAATCCTTCGCCCGTGACTATGGTCTTGTCTACCGACGGCACATCCGCCGGAATGACGAGCCGCGCACTCGTGTTTGCGAGGATGTCACGCCCGATCTCAACACCCGGCATTTTGCAGATCATCTCCAGACCACCGGGGGTCAATCTGAAGATACCGACGTTGGTAACGTAATAGACCTGCTTGCCGTCCGCCAGCCCCCGCCTGCCGCTGAATGTCACTTCATCGACCCTGTCGACGAATTTCGGCCGGCCTGTTTGCGATAGATGCAGCTCTCCATCGGCGACCTCCCAGCGCGCTCCCGTCATCCACGTTCCGATAAAAATCACTCTGCGGGCTGCCTGGATGATCGAAGGGAACCCGCCCGGCCCAACGTAGTCGCTCACATTCGGGCCACGACGCGACACGTTGACGTTGCCAGAGGAATCAACTTGCAGAAAGCCCAGCACCGCAGTGTCCAGGTGCTCACGGTAGTGGCGAAACATCCAGGCGGATGACTCGAAGCGAACTGGGTTTACTGCCGCGCCGAAGTAAACCCCGGGGGCAGGCAGGCCTCCATAGACGCCCGTCTCCGTCGTGAAGACCAGGTCATTGTGAAGCTCGCTTTCATAGACCTCTCTGCACACCTCCTCCGGGAAACCGACGCCGATGTTGATGTGTGCGCCGCGCGGCACGATCTCTGCAAACAGGTGCGCACCAAGTCTGCCAAGCGCCTCTTCAACCGGACCTCTTACCGGCGTCAGCCGCAGCACTCGGTTGATGAACCTCAGTTTTTCTATCGCCGCATGATCATCGCCATCTCCGCCTGGGGTAAACATCTTCCAGGGCCGCTGCTGGCTGGCCAGAACAGTCTGTTCATTCCAGGGATTGACGACAACGGCATCCAGCCTGTCTGCCTCTATCCGTGGTGCCTCCGGGTCGTCCTCCACCAGACCGCCGACCACGGCCATAGCCAGCCCTCCGTTGGCGCGCGCCGCGTCGATCGACTCTTGGGTCTCTGTCAGGGTGGCGATGTCGGTGAGGTACACGTTGCCGCTTTGGTCAGTGTAGGCCGCGCAGAACAGGGCGACGTCGATCGGCGGCATTTCATAGCGCAACTCGTCGTCCTCGGCCCTGACAAGAGAAGATCCGTCGTGGGAGACGATGGCGGTACCGCCATCCAATCGTGGGTCCAGGAACGTATCGAGCCCGGTGCGGCTGCGCACTGTGAATTCCCCGCGCGCCTGACGGGCGATCAGTTCCGTCATCTCCCCCTGCGGCATGACGTGCAGATCCATCTGCCCGGCCTCGGCCATGCGCAATAATGATCGAGTCGTCTCTACGTGTCCGCTGATGTAACAGCTCACCAGCCCGGGTAGTCCGACCTCTTCTACGCTGCCGGGAGCCTTTCCGCGACCGCCTTGCCCGCCGACCGAAACCCAGGTGAGATCACGCGGAGATCCGGTGGTCTCGAAACGCTCACGGATCGCCCAGAAGAAAGCCGAACATCGGGAATTCCCTGCCATCCCGGAACTGATTACGGTTGCTCCGTCAGGAACCTTCGCGGCCGCCTGGCGGGCGCTGACAATTTTCTCGCAGTCGGTGTCACCAGGGCGGTAGTCAAGATCATGGCGATCCCAGCGCAGGCGCCAAGCAATAATCTCGGCCAGTAAGCGCGCCTTCTCAATCAGGGTCATCGCCAGGCTCGACTTTGACAATTGGCGGATCGCCACATCACCGGCGCGGCTCCTTCGCCGCCAGAATGACCTCTGACGGGAACGCAAGCTGGCTCACGCGGGCCCGCCGCAGGACGCGGAATCCGCCAGCGACCAGATATCTCTCCAGCGACACGCCTCTGCAACCGCCGAGCAGCGCGGGATACAACCGATAGAGCTGCTCCCAGATGCGTTCGACCGGCCGCTCCGGAAGAGTCATATTGATCAGCGCCAGACGCCCCCCCGGGGTCAGCACCCTGCTGAATTCACCCAGGACCGCGCTGAATTCGGACTCCGGTAACAGGTCGAACATGTAACAGTTGGTAACGAGATCTGAGCTTGCAGAGGGCATCGGCAGACAGCGGGCATCCCCGCGAACCAGCGCGCAACGTGTCTCGAATTTCACCAGCCGATCCGCGGCCTTACCTAGCATTGCGGCGGTCAGGTCGACGCCGACCGCTGTCGCCTCCGGAAATGCGGTCAGTAGTTTCTCGAGAAGTGTCCCTGTTCCGGTCGCCACGTCCAGGACATGACGAACCGGCATCTGCTCGAGCCACTCAAGGCAGACATCTTGTGCATGAGACTCCGTCGCCCGACCCCAGAGGTCATACAGTGGGGCAATTTTTCTATACGCCCGCTGGATGGATCGGGAATCGAGACGTGCGGGCAGCATCTGCTCTTCGACCATCAGTCTTGACCGCGGATCAAGTGAACGCGGCCACCAGGCGCCATGATCCAGAATCCCGGAAGTCTATCGGCCAGCGGCTCCACTTCGTCGCACCAGGGGACCTCTTGGCGCGACAGGTGCCGGGCTGCGGACTCATGATCACGACAGCGGATTTCCAGCCACGTCTCGGGCCGTTGTACGGACTCGCTGCGGTCAATCCGGAGTCGCATCGTACCGAGGTCGAAACTGACGCAGTCCGGTGCTTCATGACAAACAGGCACAGACAGAATGTCTCGATAGAAGGCCACCGTCTGTCTAAATTGACCGGGCGGCATCTTGACCGCAACGTTGGCTCCACCCGGGCAGACGGGGTCTCCTGGTTTTGTTGGCAATGTTCTTGTCCCGTGGCTGCTTCGTGTGAGGGGGCCCTTACTCCGAAGCTTAGTCGCCCGCGGCTTGCGAGACACCGTCAGACTCACTCGGGTTCCGGATCCCTGCAATACTCGAGGCAGCTCTGGCACCCCGCGTGTGGATGAGCAGTCCACCCGCCACAAAGACGGCGACTGATGCACCGACCACGCCCACTGAGGATGGCCAGTGCAGGAGGTGGGTGGCGGCCTCGGATACGGTCGCTGCGACGATGCCGACATAAGACCACAGCATGATGAAAGCATGGCCGAAAATCCAACCATGACCGCCATAGCGTGCAACCAGGAATCCCGCGAGCACCGAACCCAGGCTGATCAAAGCCAGCGCGTGGAAAGCGCCGAACTCACCCGTTATCCGATATATTGCCAATGCAGAGATGTTGACTGCGATCATGCAGGCCAGATAGGAACGCCCGGCGCGGATGTGAGCTCGAGTCCCCTTGCGCATGCCGAGGACGACGGCCCCTGAGATCAGGGCCAGCAACGCGCTGGTCAGATGGAGATAGCCGACTAGGGATTCGGGCATATCGCGTAGCGGACGTAGGGTTGAGTGTGTCACCATTATGCCCGTTGGTCCTTGCCTTGTTGCAGGCCCAGCGAAGTTGAGAGTCGGGCAACGATATACGGGATCCAAATGGCTGAGCCAGACCGCTTTGTCGCCAAACTTCTTGTCGCCAGTGCGGCCGGGTACGCAAGTGCCGCGGCGAACCGCCTGCTCGAGAAATATCCGGATGTCGAAGCGCGGTTTGCACCTGGGGGTTGGTCCGGCTGGAGAGCTTTCTTCCTCCAGCGTATCCACGATCTGGCGGCCGCTGTATCAGCCGGCGTCCCGGAGATTTTCGCCGGGCGCATGAACTGGGCCAGACAGTCGTTTGTCTCCAGATCCATCCCTGATCAGGACCTGTGCAGCGGCCTCGAATGCCTGGGAGAGGTACTAACCGGGGAACTTCCGGATTCCGCTGCTGCAACGGTCGCCCCGGTATTGGCGGCCGCCATGGAATCACTGCAGCGGCCTCTTTCCGAGGAACCCTCCCGCCTGGACGGCGACACTGCGACCGGACGCACCGCGCTGCAATATCTCGTCGCCGCGATCGAGGGAGACAGTCGTGGCGCTATCTCAGGCGTCGTCGAGGCTGTCGACAGCGGACTGAGCCTCGATCAGGTGTATTCCGAAGTCATGATGGCCGTCCAGTGGGAGCTGGGGCGCATGTGGCATGCGGGCGAATTGTCGATCGCGCAGGAGCACTTGGTGACGACCACCACCCAGCGACTGATGGCGGTGTTGTCGTTTCGAACGACTCCGGCCAGCTCCAACGGCCGCCGCGTTGTCCTGGCGGGGGTTTCGGGTGACGTGCATGATGTCGCCCTGCGCGCGTTGGCGGACCTGTTTGAGAGTTGCGGATGGCATTCGATCTGTCTCGGCAGCGATCTGCCCGATACGGAAATCGCCGCAGCTTCGGACTACTTCGTTGCAGATCTGCTGCTACTGTCTGCGACCTTGCCGCAGCACCTGGAGGGTGTGGAAAAGACCATACTTGCATTGAAAGAACTCGAGGGTCGAACGATACCGGTGATCGTCGGTGGGACGGCCTATCGCTCGACTGACGATCTGTGGCGCCGTCAGGGAGCGGACGGCTACGCGCCCGACTTCGGCGCTGCATTGGCGCTGGCAGAGGACTTGCTGTCCCGGTCGCAAGGCGATGCCTGACGCAGGCCCCGTTCCGCGCGCCTTTATCGCAAACCTATAGCCATGCCGCGACGTTCTCCCGTCATCATTTCAGCCGCGTCCCTGGCCCTGTCTGCCGCGCTCCTGCCGGCAATCCTTTTCCCGATCACCTACCTGATTGCTGCCATGGGCGGCAACGTGGCCTGGTGCATCCCGCCACTTGAGGGATGCACTGACATCACGCATACCGCGCTGAAGACCCCGGAGTCGCATGTATTCCGCGTGGCCATGCCTTTCGTCTGCGGCCTTTTCGTGGCGGTCTGGATTATCGCCTGCGACTGGATAGGAACTCATGGCGGTGCCATCGGTCGCAGGGAAATCCGGTTCCGCCGGCTTGGGGTCATCGCAGCAATCGGATTGCTCGTCGGTGAGATGGTCCTGCAGGATCGATCGACCCTCTGGATTCTCCACAGCGTGGGGGCGACCCTGTTTTTCCTTTTGACCTACGCCGCTATCGTCATGCACTCGCGCAGTATCGTCGAGCTGGAGAAGAGCCATCCGGGAAGCCTGAGTAAAGTCTCCCTGGCATCAAAGAGATGGATCGTCAGGGCACTGACACTGATGCTGGTACTGGCCATTGCATTTCGCGTCACTGACTGGAGCGAGGGTGGCAGGATCCTGCAGTGGTTGAGCACCTACAGCATCCTGGCGTACATATTCACGTTTGCGTTCGACTGGCGAGGCTACCGCGTGACCCTGCTGACTCCCGCAGGCCACGACTGGACGACAGATACCTGAATCGGCTGTCCGGGCCTCATCCGAGAACCCCGACCACCATCCCCACCACCAGCATGACTGTCAGGAGGATGAGCACTGCCACAATCCCGGCTAGCAGCAGGTTGAAGAACGCTCGCCAGGCCGAAAAACCGCTCGCCTCTGCGACTGTCTTTATGGTTGTGAACAGCTGCCATACGGCGATCACTGCGATTGCAAGCGTGACGGCCAGAAAGAACGCAGCCTTGCCGCCGGAGTCGAGGGATTCAGCGACGGTACCGTCTAATAGCTGTTGGCCGAATGCCGCAATCAGAACCGCATGCAACGCCAGACCCCAGATACCGGGGACCTGTGCCCATGCAAGGCTGGCGCGGAGGTTCACGAGGCTGCCCTCGCCGCCGAGCCAGCGACCGGTCCATCTCAGGAGATAAGGCATCACCAATAGCGCGACGACGCCGGACAGGGCTCCGACGATGATGCTGATCAACACGACCGCGCCCACGCTTAGCTCAGGCGCCGCGCCGTATTCGTCTGTGTTTATGGCACGAAACCCCTGGGCGATACCCCCGGCCGCTCCCAGAAGCCAGACGTGTGCAACAGGGTCAGAGTCCAGTATCCGACGCATCGTCGCGCGCGGCCGCAACCAGATAGTGATCCAGGGATTGGGCTTGTCGCTGTCTTTCACGTGTCTGTCTCCCAGGGCAATTGCAGTGACTTAGAGGATGAGCAAACGGGGGCTGTCTGGAATGGGTACCTGCCGTGGCACCGCAAGCCTCTCAGAGCTGATCAATTACCCCGCAGGTCCACGACTGAGTCCTCGGCTCCAAGCCCATTGGGTCGATAGCTGTCGGCTGACCAATCGTTCTCCCAGCGCTTGTCGTCCAGCAGGTAGCGGAAACGGTACGCTCTCCCCGAAGGCAACGACATCGTGAGACTGAAACTCTCATCCTTGAGTCTGCGCATGGGCGCCGCATCCCAGTCGTTGAACTCTCCGCATAACGCCGCCCGACCGGCACCCACCTGGGCCGGAAGCTTGAAGGTGACCCTGCAGACCCTGCCGGTCGTGGAATAGTGTTTGCTCAACATGAATGTTATCTCCACCTGTCATATGACAGCGGGTCCCTGCCCGCGTGTTGGGTAACCCAGTCTCCAGGCGCCTTGCCCATCGCGTTCCCGAGACCGGACTCACTCGTCCGGATCGGCGCACTCTGGCGGGTCGAGCACCGCTTCCGCCGCGGTGTGATCGAAGCGGCCCTCGGAGATGAATAGCAAGACCTGTCTGGCGACTTCAGGTGACCGCATCATCATCGCGTGGGAGTCCTCGACAGCGATCATCTCCGCGCCTTCCAGCCACATCCGGCACAGTGCCACGATGCCGTCGTCCTCGCCCGGTATCAATAGTGAGCCCAGGGGATTGATCGAACCGGTCGCCGCGATAATGCCGACCTCCACGTCCGGCGGAGGCAGCCGATTCGGAAGACTGTCGGGTCCGGTGCCCAACTCGCTTGCGGTCGGCCCCATGACGGCTTCGAACAACCAGTTTGCCCCCAGGGTATCGACCAGTTCTGTGCCCTGATTCGGAGGAGAAAGCATGACGACCCGGCCGACTCTGGGGTCAGGATTGGCGGCCAGACGGGCCCTGACCAGGATGCCGCCCAGCGAATGAGTGACGAAGTGGAGGCGACGGGCATCCTTGCAACAATCCGCCACGGCCCGCTCGATGACCTCTATCAGCTGCTCAGGCGCCAGGTTCCGCGACGGATAGGCCACATTGAATACCCGATAACCCTGTTGCGCAATGCGCTCGGCCAGAGGCCTCATGGCGCGCTCGGTGCGGCCAAGCCCATGCAGTACTACGACGTACTCCGCCTCGGTTGCAGGCACCGATCCGGGCTCGCTGGTCGCGCCAGATACCGCGGGAGTCACGCTCCAGACGACAGCCAATAGCGATAACAGGGCACGAAGCACTACGTCCACCCATCGCAGGAAGAAGCCGGTAGCAGGTTGCCCCGGCAGCATTGCCATATCCTCCGTCATTGACTGGTCAGGAGTTGCTCATGGGCAGGTCCAGCCCTCTCTCCCGAGCCACCCGCAGAGCGACCTCATAACCGGCATCCGCATGGCGCATGACGCCCGTTCCCGGATCGTTGATCAACACGCTCTCAAGTTGACGCTCGGCACGATCGCTGCCGTCGGCAACGATGACGACTCCGGCATGCAGCGAGTAACCCATGCCCACGCCTCCGCCGTGGTGGAAACTGACCCAGGACGCTCCGCTGGCCGTGTTCAGCATGGCGTTCAACACGGGCCAGTCCGCGACCGCGTCCGATCCGTCGCGCATGCCCTCGGTCTCGCGATTGGGCGAAGCTACCGAACCCGAGTCCAGGTGGTCTCGCCCGATCACGATCGGCGCCTTCAATTCGCCAGTGCGGACCATCTCGTTGAATGCCAGACCGAGTCGATGGCGCTCCTTGTATCCCAACCAGCAGATTCGACACGGAAGGCCCTGAAAGTGAATTCGCTCCCGGGCCGCATCGAGCCAGCGGTGCAGTCCAGGTTTTTCCGGGAACAACTCCCGGGCCTTGTCGTCAGTACGGAAGATATCCTCCGGATCGCCGGACAGGGCCGCCCAGCGAAACGGCCCGATGCCCTCGCAGAATAACGGCCGTATGTAGAGGGGAACGAATCCCTTGAAGTCGAAAGCATTCTCCACACCCGCATCTTGCGCCATCGCGCGGATATTGTTGCCGTAGTCGAATGTGGGAACGCCGGCCTCACTGAATCCGAGCATCGCCCGTACCTGCCTGGCCATGGACAGCTTGGCCTGACGGACATATTCCTCCGGATCCCGTTCGCGAAACTCCGCTGCCTGGTCCACGTCGTAACCCACCGGGACATACCCGTTGAGTGGGTCGTGGGCAGACGTCTGATCCGTTACCAGGTGAGGCTGAGCGTCCGACCGCTGGATCTCCTCGAAAACTTCAGCGGCATTCCCAAGGAGGCCCACCGATATCGTCCGCCCCTCCGCCGTGGCTGCCCCAATCAGTTTCATCGCCTCGTCGAGAGAGTCTGCCCGATGATCCAGATAACCTGTCTCCAGGCGCTTCTCTATCCTGTTCGGATCGACTTCCACGGCCAGACAACAGAGCCCGGCAAATACCGCAGCCAGAGGCTGTGCTCCGCCCATCCCGCCGAGACCGCCTGTCAACAACCACTTGCCCGCGGGATTTCCGTCGTAGTGCTGCCTTACAGCCTCAGCAAACGTCTCATAGGTGCCCTGGACGATGCCCTGTGAACCGATATAGATCCACGAGCCAGCCGTCATCTGGCCGTACATCATCAGGCCCCTGCGGTCGAGCTCGAAGAAATGTTCCCAGTTGGCCCACTTGCCGACGAGATTCGAGTTTGCGATCAGTATCCGGGGCGCGAATTCGTGCGTTTTGAATACACCAACGGGCTTACCGGACTGCACCAGCAGGGTCTCGTCGTTCTCCAGACGCCTGAGCGTCGTCACGCTCGTGTCGAAACACTCCCAGTTGCGGGCCGCCCTTCCGATACCGCCGTAGACGATCAGCGCCTTGGGGTCCTCGGCCACCCTGGGATCGAGGTTATTCATGAGCATTCGCAAGGCGGCTTCCTGCACCCAGCCCTTACAGGACAGGTCGGGTCCGGTCGGAGCATGAATTTCGACGTCCCGGAATCTCGTGCCTGCGTCGTCGACGCCTCCTCTGCCGTTCATTTCATTCCCCCGCGGTCAAGCTGTCTCATCTGTATCACTCCGAACGAGGCTCGTCCTGACTCGATCCTGCCGGCGAATTATACGACCCACGCTGAGTCACCCGTCTGATCTCGGCGAGCGCCATCCCCGTTGCCTGCCGGGGCGCGGGCAGATCCAGAATACTCGTGATGCTGGGAGCGAAGTCTTCCGTGCCTATCTCGCGCTCGACCACCTGGGCCTTCAGCCCGGGCGCGAGGAACATGATCGGGACGCTGGCATCGTAGTCATAGGGCGAGCCATGGTTGGTCGCATAGTAGTGGGGATCCTCATCCATGAACCAGCCCTGTTCCTGGATGAGGAACAGATGTCCCGAGCGTTCCGGATGGAATCCGGCTACGACCCGGTCATTCACGCGTGAGGACCGGACTCGTTGCGCCATGATGTCGGACCGGGTGAGAACCGTGGCGATACCCTCGGTCTTCTCGATACGTTCGGCAGCCACCCTCTCCACCTCGCCGAGGTCCAGTCCGGCAGCACGCAGGGCGGCGACGTCAAGATAGATGGCCGGGTATGAGACCCCGAGGACCGGGTCGTCCTCGAGTTCGAAACGATCCCGGAGGAAGGTCCGTAAGTCCGCTTCCATGCCCGGTGTGTCCACCCGCCCGCCGGCTTGTCCGCGGGACAACAGGTACTCGGGCGCCGACGCGACTCCGTGATCAGAACTCAACGCCACGATCACGCGCCCCATGCCGATGTAACGCTCCAGCCAGTTGAACATGTCTGCCAGAAGCTGATCCAGCCGGAGCATGTTGTCTTCCCACTCGAGGCTGTCCGGTCCATATGCGTGCCCGATGTAGTCGGTCGCAGACAACCCGAGAAACAGGACATCGGTTGCCGGACCTTTGCCAAGGTCGACCTCGGCCGCAGCGTCCTTGGCCAGCTCGACCAGCAACCGGTCAGCCAATGGCATGAATCGCACCGCGGATGACTGGTTGCGTGCATCGGACAGCCGGTGCGGAAACCCCCGCCCGGGGCCGAGGTCGGTCATCTCCCATGGCTGATCGTCCCGATCCTCGAACCGGTAGTCGCGACGCATCCTGGACAATTCCCAGATGTCAGCCCCGAGCCGCCCCATGCGTCTGGCATTGAAGTCTCTGGCCCACCCCGGCAGCGACGGATAATAGTAGTCACTGGATACGAACTGGCCGGTCCACTTCGAGTACCAGACGGCCTTTCCGCTCCTACCCGCAGGAAGGACTGCAGAACGATCCTTCATCGATAGCGACACTGTTCGCGAACTGCCACCGGAATCCTGGTGGATGACGTCGGCAAATGTCTCTGCCGTCAGATATCGCGGTGAGACACCCCTGGCAAAGGACACGCTCTGGCCCACGATACGATGCGCGGGGTCGGCGACACAGTTGACCGCGGTCTCGCGGGTAACGTCCCACCACTGATTGCCGACGATGCCGTGCACCGCCGGTAGCGCCCCCGTAGCCAGCGTGGCATGGCCGGGGCCCGTCGATGTTGGCGCAAAGCGCATCACCGCACCTGGATAGACCAGCCCCTCTTCGTAGAACCGGCGAAACCCCCCAGGACCGAATCGGTCCATGAGTTCACCGGGCATGTCACCGCGAAGCTGATCGACCACAATGACTACAACCAGCGAGACCTCGCCACCGGGTGGCGACGAAGACTCTGTCGCCCCGGCACGACTGAGGATCAACAGGCCCAGTGCAACGGCGACGATCGGGTATCGGCAGAGGCGACGGATCACGGCCT
Source organism: uncultured Gammaproteobacteria bacterium (assembly GCA_937924335.1). Lineage (GTDB taxonomy): Bacteria > Pseudomonadota > Gammaproteobacteria > Steroidobacterales > XN24 > JAHEFR01. The sequence continues at coordinate 33,025 of CALDWW010000013.1, read as the reverse complement.
CAGCATCTCCGGGTCAAAGGACGCTCGAGTGACGTTCAGGCCGACCACCGCCGTGCATTACGCCAGATCCGCATCCAGGGGCCATCCTCACCCCACTCCTCGGGATGCCAGGAATGCTGCACGGTCCTGAACACCCGTTCCGGATGCGGCATGGCCAGAGTGACTCGCCCATCCTTCGATGCCAGTCCCGCAAGACCGCCCGGTGAACCGTTCGGATTGGCTGGATACGCCACGGCGACCTGACCCCGGTTTGTGACGTAGCGCAGGGCCACCTGGTCGCTTTCCTCGCAAGCCCAGCGGTGTTCGTCGTCGCGGAACTCCGCCCTGCCCTCGCCATGAGACACGGCGATCGGCAGCACCGACCCAACCATATCGGTCAGGAACAGGGATGATGACTCCTGTACCTCGACCAGCGACAGGCGAGCTTCGAACTGCTCCGAACGATTACGCACGAATCTGGGCCAATGGTCTGCTCCAGGTATCAGATCCTTGAGGGCAGACATCATCTGACAGCCGTTGCAGATGCCGAGTGAGAAGGTATCTCCACGGCGGAAGAACGCTTCGAACTCGTCCCGGGCCCTTGGATTGAACAGTACCGTCTTCGCCCAACCCTCACCGGCGCCAAGTACATCGCCATACGAGAAGCCGCCACACGCCACCAAACCGACAAAGTCCGCCAGCGTGCGGCGCCCGGAGATCAGGTCGGTCATATGCACGTCTTCAGGCGCGAATCCTGCTCGCAGGAAAGCCGCCGCCATCTCCGCATGGCTGTTGACTCCCTGCTCACGGAGGATAGCCACCGGCGGGCGGAGGTTGGTGGCGACATACGGCGCGGCCACGTCCTCATCCGGGTCAAACGTGAGTCTGGCCTTCAGCCCCGGATCACTGTCGTCAAGCAGGGCCTCGTACTCTTCATTGGCGCAGTCCGGATTGTCACGCAACGCCTGCATTCGCCAACTGGTCTCCGACCAAGCTCGATGCAGGGCGACCCGATCGTCCCGGAAGATCATCGCGCCGCCGTGCCGCACGATTACGGTCTGTTCTTCAGTGACCTCGCCGAGGACATGGGTCAGATCGCCGAGGCCGACCTCTTCAGCCAGAGCGAGGACTTCATCAAGTTCGCGCTCCGCAACCTGCAGTACGGCCCCCAGTTCTTCCGAGAACAACCCCGCCACCGGATCGTCACCGAGGCCCGCCAGGTCGACGTCTACGCCCGCGTGGCCCGCAAAAGCCATTTCCGCCAGAGTGGCCAGGAGGCCTCCGTCGGACCGGTCATGGTAAGCGATGATCCTGCCTTCTCGATTCAGTGCCTGGATCAGATCGAACAATGCGCGCAACTGATCGGGAACGTCCAGGTCAGGCACCTCGCGTCCGAAACGGCCGTAGACCTGGGCGAGAGCCGACCCACCCAGCCGGTTCTTGCCGTTGCCAAGATCGATCAGCACCAGTCTCGTGGACTCCTGGCCCACGCGCAGCCTCGGCGTCAGGGTCGAGCGAACATCCTCGGCCGGCGCAAACGCTGACACGATCAATGATAGCGGGGCGACCACGCTGCGGGTCTGCCCCTCCTCCTCCCAGGTTGTCCGCATGGACAGGGAATCCTTGCCGACGGGGATTGCGATCCCAAGATCGGGACAAAGCTGTTCCCCGATCGCACGCACAGTGTCATACAGTGCAGCGTCCTCGCCCTCGTGTCCGCAGGCCGCCATCCAGTTGGCCGACAGGCGCACCTGGCCCAGGTCGGGGATAGCAGCGGCCGCTATATTGGTGATGGCCTCTCCAATCGCCATGCGGCCGGATGCCGGCCCGTCGAGCACGGCAAGAGGCGTCCGCTCGCCCATGGCCATGGCCTCGCCCGTGCGATCCAGGAAACCCGATGCGGTCACGGCCACGTCGCTGACCGGAACCTGCCAGGGCCCCACCATCTGGTCACGCGAGCACAGCCCTCCGACAGTCCTGTCTCCGATGGTGATCAGGAAAGTCTTGTCTGCTACAGCCGGTAGCCGCAACACACGGAAAACCGCGTCACGCAAGTCTTCGATGCGTGGCAAGTCATCACCGTCACGAGACATCCGGATGACATCGCGGGTCATCTTGGGCGGCTTGCCCAGCAAGACTTCCATCGGCATGTCCACGGGAAAATTGTCGAAGTGTGAGTCGTGTACAACCAGATTGCGGTCGGCTGTCGTCTCGCCAACGACCGCAAAGGGGCATCGCTCGCGGGCACAAAGCGCCGCGAATTCCGACAGCCGATCCTCTGAGACGGCGAGTACATAGCGTTCCTGAGCCTCGTTGCACCAGATCGCCATGGGCGACATACCAAGTTCGTCGTTGGGCACGTCACGCAGCTCGATTCGCCCCCCAAGAGCGCTGTGATCGATGACTTCGGGCAGGGCATTCGACAGCCCTCCGGCGCCCACGTCATGAATCAGCAACATCGGGTTCTCGTCCCCCATGGCCCAACACGCATCGATCACTTCCTGGGCGCGGCGCTGTATCTCCGGATTGCCCCGCTGCACCGAAGCGAAATCCAGATCCTCGGCACTCTGGCCTTGCGCCATCGACGATGCGGCACCGCCGCCCAGGCCGATGAGCATGGCAGGACCGCCAAGCACGATGAGACGGGCACCGACGGGGACTTCCCCCTTTTCAACGTGAGCGGCCCGGACATTGCCCAGCCCACCCGCAATCATTATGGGCTTGTGGTAACCCCTCAGGCTGCCATCAACGATCTGCTCGAACGTACGAAAGTAGCCCGCCAGATTTGGGCGACCGAACTCGTTGTTGAACGATGCGCCTCCGATAGGGCCCTCCAGCATGATCTCCAGAGCCGACGAGATACGCTCCGGCTTCCCGTGATCGACTTCCCAGGGCTGCTCGCCACCGGGGATCTTGAGGTGCGACACCGAGAACCCTGTCAGCCCCGCCTTCGGCTTTGCCCCGGTGCCGGTGGCACCTTCGTCGCGGATCTCGCCGCCGGAACCGGTAGCCGCCCCCGGAAAAGGCGAGATCGCGGTCGGGTGGTTGTGGGTCTCGACCTTCATGAGGATGTGAATGTCCTCTTCGCGGTACCCATAGTGACTCGTGACCGGGTCGGGGATCAGACGGTGGCCACGCCAACCCTGCATTACCGCTGCGTTGTCCGTGTACGCCGACAGCACGCCGTCAGGGGAGACTGCGAAGGTATTCTTGATCATCTGGAACAGGGTCCTGGATCTCGGCTCCCCATCCACGATCCAGTCAGCATTGAAGATCTTGTGCCGGCAATGCTCCGAATTGGCCTGGGCAAACATCATGAGTTCCGCGTCTGTCGGATTGCGGCCTGCAGCGGCGTAGTGATCGAGGAGATAATCGATCTCGTCTCCGGAGAGCGCCAGGCCGAGAGCGACATTGGCCTCGGACAGCGCGGCACGACCCGCTCCGGCCACGTCGACAGTCATCAGCGGTGTCGGCCGGTGATGCTCGAACAGTGACACGGCATCTTCCAACCGGAATACCACTGACTCCGTCATCCGGTCATGCAGAAATTCCGCGAGTGTCTCCAGGCTGGGTCCATCCGCCTCCCCTTCCGCTTCCACGCGGTACGCCACACCCCGCTCCAGCCGGGTTACGACTGCCAGCCCGCAGTTGTGGGCTATGTCCGTAGCTTTGCTGGACCAGGGCGAGATCGTGCCGAAGCGCGGCAGCGCCAGCACCAGACTGCCGTCATCCTCTTCGCTTTGCAGGGTGGGCCCGTATGTCAGCAGCTGCGCGAGTACTTCGGACTCGCGTTCGTCCAGATCCCGGCTGGTCTCTGCGAAATGGACGAATCGTGCCGTCAGTGACGTAGTGGCAGGACAGACGGATCGGACGGGCGCCAGTAGTTTCTCTATGCGGAAAGGCGACAGCGCCGGCGCGCCGGGAAGAATCAGCATCGGAGCATTTCCCGAGGGCGATTTGGGAGGCGAATGATACCGGAGGCCAGCTACCGCCTCCACCGGTTAAGGCCGTCCATGATCAGCACAACTCCCGCCAGTCGAGCCCCTCATTCTGGCAAGCCGACTGGACATCCGGCGCTTCGACCCCGGCCGCGCAGGCCAGGGCATCCACCGCCATCTCTCTGGTGTTGTTGACCTCGCTGATATGAACGGCGACCAGGTGTTGCAGGTGGCTCGTATCCAGGCTCCTTACGAGCTCTGCAGCCTGGTCATTGTTCAGGTGGCCGAGTTCACCCACGACCCGCTGCTTGAGAGCCGCCGGATATGGGCCCTTCATGAGCATATCCACGTCGTGGTTGCACTCTATGACCAGGCCGTCACAGCCGGAAAGACTGTCCAGAACGTGGCGAGTCACATGGCCGGTATCGGTCAGGATGCCCAATCGCTGATCGCCATCGCTGAACACGAACTGACACGGCTCGCGGGCGTCGTGCGGAACGGGCATCGGGTCGATCTGCAGATCTCCCACTGAAAACGCCTCGTGACTGCTGAAAAGATTCAACCCGGGGATGTCCTGATCCGGTGCACACGCATATGTCCCGGCCGTCATCCAGACAGGCATGCCGTAACGGCGTGCAAGTCGGGCGACGCCACCGATGTGATCCGAGTGCTCGTGAGTCACGAGCAGGGCATCGACATTGTCGGCAGACATCTGCAGGCGCGACAGTCTTGCTTCCGTGGCCTTTACCGAGAAGCCACAATCGACCATGACGCAGGTTCCTGCCGCGCTGACCAAGGCGGAGTTACCCTTGCTTCCACTGCCCAGATATGCGAATCGGATGGACAAGTTCAGACGGCCTCAGGGCGCGCCGGCCAGTAACGGCCGGCCGTCTGGCGCGGTTTCACCTGGGCTAGGATCGAACAGCATGCTTGCTCGGGCTGTGAATCACGTGTCCCGCGAGTCTCCGCCGCCGGTAGGCGTGTAAACGGGCATCGGGAACTGGGCAACATTGTCACCTTCGATCTTGGATATCTTGCTTACGCCCTGCTTCTCTACTTCGTCCACCCTGAGCACGGCATGCACTGGGATGTAGGTACGCTGCACGCCGGCAAACTCGGTCTTGATCCTCTCCTCGCTGGGATCGACCACGACCGAAGTGCGTTCACCGAATATAAGTTCCTCGACCTCCAGGAATCCGAGCATCGCACCGTGACTGACCTGGCGGGCATAAATCTCGTAGACCTTGCCCTGGCTCATGAAAAGGACCTTAAAGATGTTCTTATCGGCGGTCATTAGCTTGTTTATACCCCTTCGCGCGCAAAAAAAGACTGGCCGCAAAACCGGACATAATTCCCCAACTTACTGCTTTAAAAGGAAAATCGCCCAAAACGCGGTTGGCTTGTTACCCTTGGGCATATGCATTATTTTTGGCGCGATGGTCGGCAAGTCAATCCTGCCCTTCCGCGGGCCGAGGTAAAACCATGCCGTTGACACTGAAAGTCATCAGTTCCCAGCAGAATATTCTGGGCCCGGAAGGCATCCGTGTCTTCAGCGTCCACGGAGGCAGTATAGGCCGCGCGCCGGATAATGACTGGGTCCTGCCGGACCCGGAACGTTATCTCTCCGCGCATCACGCGATGATCGATTATCAGGGTGGCGCATATTTCCTCAACGACCAGAGCACCAACGGTGTGTTCGTCAACGACTCGGATCAGCCGATAGGCCGTGGAACCCCGATCAGGCTCTATGATGGCGACAGGCTGCAGCTCGGCCAATACCAGATCTCCGTCAGCATCCTGAATGTCAGCCTGGAAGGCAAGACTGACAGCGCAGTGTTTATCGCCGAGGATGACGATGGCGAATCGGGCGACGATGATGCAAGGGAGAAGCGCCCGGCCAAGGGCGACATTCTCCGCGAACTGGCGCCCGGTCCCGTGGCCGATCTCGCCGAAGATTTCTCTGTGATCGAAGAAGTCCAGGCCATGACCGGGACCCGCGTCATCGGCGAAGATGATCTTGAAGAAACCGTCGAAGACGACATCACGCAGGAAGTCGAGGAGTTAAACGAGGCCTCTCTTGCCGAAGCGGCGAAACTGGTCTTCGAAGCCGCAGGAATAGACCCCAGAAAGATTTCTCCAGGACGCGAGAAACAGTACCTGGTGACTGCCGGCCGGCTGATTCGGCTTTCCATCGGAGGTTTGCTGGAAGTCCTCAACTCCCGCGCCAAGGTGAAGGGTCAGCTTGATCTCGATCAGACGGGCATGGAACCGGGCGAGAACAATCCGCTCAAGTTTGCTACAGACGTTGACCAGGCGCTCGACGCCCTGCTGTTCTATCGGGGCATACAGTACCTCCCGGCCATGGACGCGGTATCCGAAGCCTACGTGGACATACAGGCTCATCAACGAGCGATCGTCGCGGGCATGAAAGCTGCATTTGATGAGCAGTTGGCGAGTTTCGACCCGGAGCGGCTGCAAGCCCGTTTCGACAAGGGTCTCAAGCGTGGCGCGTTGAAAGGGCTTAGCAACCCTGCAAAATACTGGGATCTCTATCGGGAATACTACGACAGCACGCAAAAACGCGCCGAACGACAGTTTGACGAAGTGGCGGGCAGGGTATTCGCCGAGGCCTACAAATTGGAGATCCAGCGCTTGGCGAAGCTGCGGGCGGCCCGTCGCGACCCGGATTAGGCCTGTTACGGCTGAACAGCGGCATCCGCCTCATTGGCGAGCCGTTTCAGATCGTCAGATATCACTGCCGTCAGGGGTAGCGGCCCATCCAGCGAGCGGCATTGCTCCGGCAGACTTGCGAGACGGTCGACTGCATGGGCCCGAATCTGTTCCAGCGTGGGAGCATCGGTGACACGGCGGCCTGCCGACATCACGGACTCCAGGAGGCGCCACCCTGACAACCTCTCCGTGTCACGGCCTATGGTATCGCGCGCTATCCGCCCGTCCGCCCCGATTTCCCGGAACACCTGCTTTGCTCCCGGCCATGTGGCCTTGCCGAGCGACCGCTTGCGCCTGGGCCTGCCTGCATAAGCCTGCAGCTTGTACGCGATATCCAGCGACGGCGCGTCTGCGGAAACGTCGAGCCGGGTACCGACACCGAAGCCGGTTGCAGGCGCACCGGCGACACACGCCGCCGCCACCTTGTGCTCATCAAGGTCGCCGGAGAGGAAGATTCCGACATCTTGTCGCCCTGCCTCATCAAGGAGGCGGCGGATCAGGCGACTGCCAGCCACCAGGTCACCACTGTCCAGCCGCAGCGCCCGCACCCTAATGCCCTCTGGCTCGAGTACCGCGGCCAATTCGATGACTTTTCTTACCGCGGCTTCAACGTCATAGGTGTCGATCAGCAGTACCAGCCCTTCAGGACGGGCGCGGGCGAAATCGAGAAACGCCCGGGACTCGGAGTCGTGTGCCTGAACAAAGGAGTGGGCCATGGTCCCGAAGATCGGCAGGTCAAACCGCCGCCCGGCCTCCACGGTCGCAGACCCGTCGAAGCCGGCGACATAGCTGGCGCGCGCCGCCCACACTGCCGCTTCGGCGCCGTGGGCCCGGCGCATGCCGAAATCGACCAACGTACGACCACCCGCAGCCATCACAACCCTGGCCGCCTTGGAAGCCACCAGGGTCTGAAAGTGGATGATGTTGATCAGACGACTCTCTACCAGTTGAGCCTCGGGTAGCGGGGCCGTGACTCGGAGGATCGGCTCGTTGGCGAAGAAAACCTCGCCCTCTCGCAACGCCCAGACGTCGCCGGTGAACCGCAGGTCGGCCAGCCAGTCGACAAATGGCCGATCGAAGTGCCCGCTGTGCACCAGCCAGTCGAGTTCGGAGGACGAGAAACGCAGATTCTCCAGATACTGCAGCACCTGCTCCAGGCCGGCCGCTACCAGATAGCCACGCTCACGCGGCAGCCGACGCACGAACAGTTCGAATACGGCCGGGGACGTCATGCCGGACTGCCGATAGGCATCCAGCATGGTCAACTGATAGAGATCGGTTAAAAGCGCAGAGGAGGATTCCATTCAGACCCGCTTCGGTCAGGCCGCCCGGAGAATCTCCGCTCCGGAATTGCGCAGTTCCTGGAGCGCCCGCCGGCCGTCATCGGGCCGGACGTTGACCGCGCGCACGCCTTCTTCCAGTACGATGATCTCGAATCCTTTCTTCAGTGCATCCCGTGCGCTGGCCAGAACGCAATAATCAGTCGCCAGCCCGACGATCAACAGCCTGGACACGCCTTTCCGATTGAGAAGTTCGGCCAGATCGGTGCCCTGAAAAGCCGAATAAGCCTCTTCCTCGGCGCGGCTCGCCTTGGACACTATGATGGCATCTTCGGGAATGTGAATGGCAGGGAAGAACTCCGCCCCGATCGAGCCCTGGACGCAATGCGGGGGCCACGGCCCGCCCTGCTCTTCAAAAGAACAGTGAGCTTCAGGATGCCAGTCGCGCGAGAACACTATCGGCAGCCCGGCGTCATGAAACTGACGAACTAATCGGTTCACCAGCGGTACGATTTCATCTCCACCGTCCACACCCAGGGCGCCCCCGGGCATGAAATCGTTCTGGGTGTCCACGACCAGAAGTGCATTACCTGGTACCGCCTCGACTTGCCGTGATGCAACTGTTTCCATGGGAATTCTCCGATAGAAGCGCAGCGATCTCTCCTGACTTGATTCTAGACGACCACCCTGTCGTCTTCAGCGTTGCAGAGCCGTTCGGCTCGCCTAACGATCGCCGAACTCATCCCCTCGAGAATGAAAGTGTGCAAGGGTGCAAGAGCGTGCCAGTAGAGGAGTCCCCAGACGCCGGCCGGATGCCAGTACAGAGTCGCAGAGAGAACGTTGCGCTCCCCTTGCGGCATGAGCTCGAATTCGAGAACCCCCGAACCCGGCGCCCGCATGCCGAAACCGAGGGTCAGACGTCGACCGGGCTCCATGGCTACTACCTGCCAGGAGTCGACATAGTCGCCGACACGCAGCTCGCAAGGATCTCGACGGGCTCGCATAAATCCTGGCCCGCCAACCAGCCAGTCCATCAATTCCCGCAGCGTCCAGAGAGCGTTCATGTAAAAGTACCGGTTGCGGCCGCCGATGGAGCAGACCACTTTCCAAATGTTCTCCAGAGACGCCCCCGTCGTCGCCTGGCCGCAGGACTTCTTGGCGTAGTATGCGTGATCGGACCGGAAGCCGCGGAACATCAGGGCACCCTCGATCCAGCGACCGGCGACCGCATTGTCGCGTTCCATCTGCAAGGACTCACGGACCGCTTCGCGGAAGTTGAGCAAGTCCTGCGGCACGAGCCGCCTCAGCGGTTCGGGTTGCGCCGGAATGTCGTGAGACAACCCACCGATCAGGGCCCGGGCCACCGCAGACGGGACGGAAGTCACCAGCCCCAGCCAACGAGACGAAAGACCGGGGCTCAAGACCGGCACCGGCAAGATGCCTGGACGTTTCCCCACGCATTCGCCGAACTGGCGCATCAAGTCTTCATAGGACAACATCTCGGGACCCGCCACGTCATAGGTTTTGCCGGCGGTCTGCGGGACCTCCGGCACCCGGGCGAGATACTCGAGCAGGTTGCCCAACGCGATCGGCGGAGTGCGCGACCGGACCCACTTTGGCGTAATCATGAATGGAAGGTTGTTTACCAGGTCCCGTATCACCTCGAAGGCAGCTGATCCCGGACCCACTATGATCCCAGCGCGAATTTCCGTCACCGGCACGCCGGAATCGCGAAGTACGGCCCCCGTGTCCGCTCGCGACTGCAGGTGCTCAGACTCGGGCTCCGGCGGGACAAGACCGCCCAGATAGATGATCCTCCGGATACCGGTATTGCGGGCGGCCTCGGAGAAATTCCTGGCTGCCTGCAGATCGAGCTCGGCGAAACCGCGGCCCGCCGCCATGGAGTGAACCAGATAGAAAGCGACATCGACACCCTCCAGCACGGCTGGCAGAGACGCCGGATCCAGCGCGTCGCCGCTTGCCAGTTCAGCGCCCTCCCAGCCCCGGCCTTCGAGAGTTTTGATGTTCCTGGCAACGGCTCTCACTGCACGCCCCTCGCCGAGCAGGCGGGGTACAAGGTGACCGCCGACGTAACCGCTGGCGCCGAACACCAGCCAGCGGCCCTCGTGAGCGAGCTCCACGGCCGGGGATTCGATCATCTCAGGTAGGACAGCTGCTCGACGCCGAATGGGGTGGGCTCTATCCCCAGATCCGCAAAGACTTCGCTGGAGTCGCCGGTATTGCCTTCCATCAGCATGGTCAACTGATCGCGTGTCACCGGGAACCACGGGAATCGGTCGAAGACCGCGGCCACTGCCCCAACCAGGCCAGCCGGCGCCGGCATGACAAGCTTGCGCCTGCCGCAAGCCGCGGCGATTCGCCGGATAATGTCCGGCCAGGGGACTGCTTCGGGTCCGCACAGCGGATACGTGGCCGAGTAAGTCGTGGGGTCCGGTAACGACCTCACGAACGCCTCTGCCACGTCCCGTACATGCACCGGCGACATGGAGAACCCGCCGCTTTTCGCCGATTTGCCTGTATAGAAGTTTGGGGCGGGGATCGGTGGCCGGATCATCTCGTCGCGCAGCTGGGTGCAGAATTCCATGCGACCGCGCGGATCGCCGAATACGATCGATGGCCTGAAAATCGTGTACTCCATTTCGCTTTGTGCCACGAACCGCTCTGCCAGGTACTTCGTCTCCTGATAGGGGGTGCCATTGGGCTTGACCCCATTGGCGCTCATGAGCAGGAACCGTTTGACGCCACTGTCCATGGAGCGCTCGGCCACCCGCATGACCCCGTCATACTGGAGCGCCTTGAAAGTGATCCCGTCGTCGGGAAACTCGCGCAGTATGCCGATGTTGTAGATCACTGCATCGCAATAACTGACGGCCTCCGCGACAGCTTCATCGTCGCTGATATGACCTGGGATGAGCCGGCAGCGATCGACATGACGCACCTTCGCCTCACTACCGGGCCGCACCAGCAGCGCGGGATCATGGCCGGCGGCGACGAGCGCATCGACCAGGTAGCTGCCTACGAAACCGGTTCCACCGAACAATGCCACCCGCATCAGACAATCTCCCGAAGTATCACTGTTTGCTGCGCAACGTGCGGCAACCTCGTCAGGTCTTCGTCAAGCCTGACCTGGCGGATTCCCGGTACGCTTGCCGCAGCGTCCTGTCGCCACTAATGTTAGCTCCCGCCGTCCATAGTGTGCAGGGAACCATCATCGATGTCCGACCTCTCGACGAGTTTTGGCGACCAGGAAGTCGCTCCGGAGCAGCGCCAGGAGCTGATCAGGAACGTGTTTCGACGGGTAGCACCACGCTACGACCTGATGAACGACCTGATGAGTTTCGGCATCCACCGGCTGTGGAAACGGACGCTCGCGAGACATGTTAATGCCGCGGACGGCCAGGTAATAGTCGATCTTGCGGGGGGCACGGGGGACGTGGCCGCCCGGCTGGCCGGATGGAACAGGACCGTGGTCGTCTGCGATCCCAGCCTGGAGATGATGCAGGTCGGCAAGTATCGACGACTCGATGGTGTTCGCTGGCTGGCAGCGGTCGGCGAGTCGCTGCCCCTGGAGGACAACTCGATCGACGCGTTGACGATCGCCTTCGGCATCCGCAATGTCACCCACATGGAGGGCGCGCTTAAGGAGATACTGCGGGTACTGAAGCCCGGGGGTCGGATGCTATGCCTGGAATTCTCCAAGCCATGGGGGCCGATCAGGCCGTTCTACCAGCTGTTTTCAAGCACGGTGATCCCGAAGCTGGGTGCCTGGATCTCCCGTAACCCCGACGCCTACGAGTATCTGATCCAGTCGATCCGGCGTTTCCCCGACCAGGAGGAGATGAAGTCGCTGATGCAGGATTGCGGTTTCTGCAATGTCAGTTACCGCAACATGAGCTTCGGCATCGCCTGCCTGCACGTTGGACAGAAACCTGTTGTCGTTACCCGCTGACCACCCCCTGGCTTGGCTGCGTCACCAGGCCAAAGAACGCGGATCTGCACCAGCCCTTATTGAGGACCCCGCCGTCCTAGACTACGCAGGCTTGTGGGATAGCCTGGGCCGCTGGGCCCGCACCTTGAACGCGATCGGGCTGGAGCCGGCAAAGGTCACCGCCATTGCCACCGCCAGTCGTCCACGGCTGGCCCGTGCAGTCTTCCTGGCGCTCTATGCCGGATTCCCCATATTGCCTGTCAACCCATCGCTACCGGGATTAGGACGCCTCATGCGCCAGTGCGCCATAGATCAGGCCATCGCCGATGCCGGTGTTGATCTCCCGGAAGGCATACGCCGATTACCGGCGCGCTGCCTCGAGACAGTCGGCAACTCACCTCCGGCCGCACCCTCGCCCCTGCCTGCGGATCACGTACAGATGCTCATCGCCAGCAGCGGCACGGAAGGCCCGGTCAGGGCGGCGATGCTCAGTGGATCCAACCTCGCGATGTCGGCCATGGCCACCAACGAAACGGTAGGGTTGTGCGCCGACAGCCGTTGGTTGTGTTGCCTCCCTCTCAATCACGTCGGCGGGATCATGATCCTGTTGCGCTGCGCGGCAGCGGGTGCCGCCTGTGTGTTGCAAGGCGGCTTTTCCACCGAGGCTGCCAAGTCCGCGATCGAGCGCCAGGGCATCTCGCATGCGTCACTGGTGCCGCCCATGCTGCACCGGCTCATCGAAGCCGGCACGGATCCAGACCAGCTGACATGTGTACTCATCGGCGGCTCGCCCCTGTCCGCACCCCTGGCGCGGCGGGCTCGTAAACGCTCGTGGCCACTGCGACTCGCCTATGGTCTTACCGAGACTGCGGCGCATATCGCGGTCGGGGGGGCGGATACCGATGACCAGTTCATGGGAATTCAGAGGGGTACCCGCGTCCGGATCATCGACCCGGACCGTGAGTCGGGTGACGGTGTCGGATCCATCGAGGTCAGCGGGCCGACCGTGATGCTCGGCTACGCGAATCCCGGCCTGGTCCCCGGTCACGGACTGGTCGCTCCGGGCACGTTCCGCACCCAGGACCTGGGCCGGCTGGATAGCCGCGGCCGACTTCAGGTTGTGGGTCGCGGAGATGACGTCCTCATCTCAGGCGGCGTCAATGTCCACCCGGCGCAGGTGGAGGACCTGTTATCCGGTTGCCCCGGGATCAGAGAAGTTGCCGTCACCGGCTACCCGGACCCGGTCTGGGGCACCTGTCTGGTTGCTCTCTACCTCGGAGAGAGTGACGTCGTCGCAGTCGAGGCCTGGGCGAAAGAGCATCTGCCGAATCAGATACGCCCCCGGGTATTCAAGAAGATCAACGAGATGCCGCGCACCCAGCTGGGCAAGATCCGCCGCCGCGACCTCAACAGACTGCTGGATGACACCTGACCAGGGCCTTGCTCATCAGGATGACGGCAGTCGGTCAGGGTCCTCCAGCCGGCATCTTCCGCGCCTGATCACCGGGCCGGGTCCGACGTCTGCGGACAACCATCGCCCGGTGTCCAGACCGTGGGCAAAGCCGTCATCGAGCGCCGCCGCAAGATGCGCCGTCAACCAGCGACCCGGCGCCGCCTCCAGAGTTGTCGTGACAACGACCTCGCAGTCACTGGCTTGCGTAGCCAGCCTGAGACTTGGCCGGACACCACCGACGACCATAGGCTTGATCACGATCCTTCGTACCGGCAAGCCTCCCGGGCCCGAGATTCCGATCAGCGGGACCAGCGATTCGTCTGCGGCCAGCGACCAGTTCACTTCCCGCTGCATTCCCCTCAGATCATCCGGGTCCATGTCGGCCAGCGGCTCTTCGACAGCTTCGATGGGCAATCCCTCGAGCTCGCGCATCCAGACACGGGCGGCGGCCAGGTTCCACGCTCCATTGGCATCGAGACGCAGCGTGACTCCCGGCGGCAGTCGTTCCGCGCATGAGCGAAGGCTGCCGATCTCAATCTCGGCAGGTCCGGCACCTACCTTCACCTTCAGCACTTTGAACCCGTCGCTTACTGCTCTCGCCGCACGACCCACCAGACCCTTATCCGCGGAACCCACCGCAGCGTTCACGGCGACCTCCAACGGCGCGGCGGGATTCAGAAGATGTGCCAGCGGCCGCCGCCGCCGGCGGGCCGCCAGATCGACTACCGCACCCTCAAGCGCGCAGCGCACTGCGGGACCTGTCGTTTCTTCATCGAGCAGCTGCCAGAGTCTCGACAATCTCATACCGGCGACCCGGTCTGCCCAACGGTGAAGGGACTCGCCCGCCTCATCGTGCGGCTCCGTGCCGGCCTGCTCCAGTGGCGCGCACTCTCCGCAGCCGGCCATTCCGCCATCTGCCATCAGTGATATGAGCCAGCCCCGCCGGTGAGTCAGCTTGCCGTGCGAAGTTGTCCAAGGTTGGTTCAGAGGCAAATCGTAGGCGACAACCCGACAAGAGCTTATTCGAACGCGGTCGTCGATCATTGACTCGTGACGACCAGCAGGAGCGACAGGACTGCACCGAGGCAGAGACCGAAACGAGCCGTCGCCGCCAGCAATTGATTGAACACGCCCGGGGCCGACGCCTCGCGGAAACACCGGCCCAAGTGGTATGCCCAGGGGAACATGAGCAGGCAGCCTGCTGCCCAGGCTCCCGCGCCAGCCTGCCACGCTGTGGCTGACGCCAGCAGGATGCTGGCGAGCAAGAATCCGGAGTACTGGATGTGGCTTGCCGTCTTCCCGAACATGACCGGGAAGGTTCGCCTGCCGGCGCGTCTGTCCGCATCGAGATCGCGGGTATTGTTCACGACCAGGACGGCGGCGGCCGGCAGTCCGACAGCGATTCCGGCCAGCAGCGCTGCGCCGGTCAACCGGCCCGACGCCTGGAGATAGTAGGTTCCGCCCACCGCGGCCAGACCGAAGAATGCCAGTACGAACACCTCCCCAAAACAGGTGTAGGCGATAGGCCGCGGACCACCGCTGTAGGCATAGCCGGCCGCGATCGCGGTGACCCCGAGCAACAGGATCGGCCAGCCACCGATCGCGACAAGATACAGGCCGATGAAGAACGCGGCAGCGAACGAGATAGCGGCAGCGAGATTCACTGCCCTGGGCTGCAGCCATCCTTCCGCAGTCGCCCGCCGCGGCCCGAGCCTTGTCGCAGGATCATCCGCGCCACGCTCGAAATCGGCGACATCGTTGTGCAGGTTTGTCCCGATCTGAATCAGCAACGCGCAAATCATCGCGACGACGACGATACTCACCGAGAACATGGATGTCTCCGCGAACGCCATAGCGCTTCCGACCACCACGGGAACCACCGCGACCGGCAGCGTCTTCGGGCGCGCGGCAAGAACCCACGCACCAGGCTTACCGGGCTCCGACGCGTCCTTCATGGAGATGTTCCCGTCATGGGCGCCGTCGGAACTTGCGGAAGTCTGGCTTCCTTTTCTCCAGGAACGCGTTGCGTCCCTCGCGGGCCTCATCCGTCATGTAAAACATGCCGGTGGCATTCCCTGCGAGTTCCTGTACGCCGGCCAGCCCATCGGTGTCTGCGTTGAACGCGGCTTTTAGAGCCCGCAGTGCAGTCGGACTCATCTCCAGGATTCTGCGGCTCCAGGCCACGGTCTCCTCCTCAAGTCGGTCGAGCGGCACCACCGCGTTGACCAGGCCCATCTCCAGCGCCTGCGCCGCATCGTACTGGCGGCACAGGAACCAGATCTCCTTGGCCTTTTTCATGCCAACGGTCCTGGCCAGCAATCCCGCGCCGAGCCCCGCGTCGAAACTGCCGACCATGGGACCCGTCTGGCCGAAGCGAGCGTTGTCCGCGGCGATACTCAGGTCGCAGACGAGGTGCAACACATGGCCGCCGCCGATGGCGTATCCGGCCACCATCGCAATGACGGGCTTCGGCAGGCGACGAATCTGCATCTGCAGATCCAGCACATTCAGATGATTTACACCCTCGCGATCGGCATAACCGCCATGCTCTCCCCGAATCCGCTGGTCACCACCGGAACAGAAAGCCTGGTCGCCGCGGCCGGTCAGGATGATGACGCCGATATCCGGATCAAGATGGGCCTGCGTGAAGGCATTGATCAATTCCTTGATCGTCTCGGGACGAAAGGCGTTGCGCACCTCCGGCCGGTTGATCACGATCTTGGCGATACCGTCACTTACCTGATACAGGATATCTTCGAAACCGAGGTCTTCGGCTGACTTCCAATGCATCTTGGTCTCCTGAAATGAGGCGGTCATTTTACGCGTCGCCCCTTTACCGGCAAGCCCGATTAGGGCGCCACCCGCCATGGTAAACTACGGATTCCTCATTGATCCCCTGATGTCTTGAGAACGAGTCGCGCGACAGCCACGGATGCAGAGCGTGTTATCGACGGGCTCACCTTCAGCCTGCGATCCACACTGCGAGCACTCGGTGACACTCTGCCGGAGGGTCTGCTGAGTATCTCCGTTCGCGCCGATGACCTGGATCTTGCGCCCCACCTGCCGGCCACTGCTCGCGCGCACTACTGGAGCCGGCAGTCATCCGGTCACTCCTACACGGGCCTGGGCGTAGCGGCCAGTATCCGATGTTCCGGGGCTGACCGGCTGGAGGTCCTGGCCGACGAATTCTCGGCGCTGGGTACTCGCTGGCAACACTATGGTCCCGCGGGACGACCCGATCCGGTGGCGTTCATCGGATTTGCCTTCTCTCCAAATGAAACACCGGGTGCCATGTGGCATGACATGGCCAACACCGAACTGGTCGTGCCGGAACTCCTGTTCCGAGAATCCGGCGACCAGCGCTGGCTGATCTTCAGTGCCGACGTCGGCGGCCGTACTAATCCAGTGGATCTCGAACTCCACTGGGCCTCGTTGCTCGAGACTCTCTGTACAGCGCCAGTCGAGCGCCATGAGGAAAGGATGCCGCCACTGACAATGCGCCGCATCGAGGATCGCGGCTGGCAAGCCCCGATCGCCCAGGCCCTGATGGATATCCGCAGCGGCAGTCTGGAGAAGGTGGTTCTGACCCGACGGGTCAAGTACTCGACCTCCCGGCGCCTTCGCTGGGGCAAGGTGTTGCAGGCGCTGGCCGCAGGTCACGAGGACTGCGCACGGTTTGCGGTGACCCGGCCGGGATTCGCGCTCCTCGGGGTCTCGCCCGAGCGGCTGCTGTCGCTGGACAATGGCATGGTGATCGCCGATGCACTTGCCGGAACAGCCCCGCGCGGAGAGCGCTCTGGAGAAGACCGGGAGCTGGTGCAACAACTCCTCGCGGACCCCAAAGCCCTGGAGGAACATACGATCGTAGTCAATCAGATCAGGGAAGCGCTGGCGCCGAGCTGCAGCGGCCTGGTAGTGCCGCCTGCGCCAGGCATTATGAGCCTGCCCAAGGTCCACCACTTGTGGAGCCCGCTGCGCGGCGGCCTTCGCAACGGATCGGGCCTCCTTGATCTGGCAGGCCGCCTGCATCCCACTCCGGCGGTCGGGGGCAGTCCGCGAGATGCCGCGCTCAACTGGCTGAATGACAACGAGAAAGGTGGCCGCGGCTGGTACACAGGCGCCTACGGATGGTTGGACGCATCGGGGAATGGTGAACTGTCCGTGGTGCTGCGCTGCAGCATCGTCAACGACACGTCAGCAGAACTCTTCGCAGGTGCGGGCATCGTGGCTGATTCGGTCGCCGATCAGGAACTCGCGGAAACCGAATGGAAACTGCGCACCATGAGAGGGGCGCTTGAGCTTGGCTGAATCTTCGCCGGCATCTGAGGGCGATCGCGGCACATTGAACCTGAACGCTGCGACTGCCCTGATACAGGGACTGGTCGACGGTGGCGTTCTCCGCGCAGTACTCTCGCCGGGGTCCAGGTCCTCGCCCCTTGCTCTCGCCGCAAACCACTGTCCTCATCTGGAGACCACGATGGTCGTAGATGAACGCAGTGCGGCCTTCTACGCCCTTGGCCAGGCAAGAGCCGGCGGCGGACCGGTTGCCGTGGTAGCGACCTCAGGTACAGCCGCTGCAAACTGGTATCCGGCCGTCATCGAGGCGTCTATGGATGACGTACCGCTCATCCTCATAAGCGCCGATCGCCCGGCCGAACTACTGCAGACCGGAGCCAATCAGACCATCGATCAACGTCGCCTGTTTGGCGACTTTGCGCGGGGGTTCATCGAGCTGCCGCCTCCGGGTGAAGTGTCGCTCTCATTCTACGAATCGGTTGGCCGCCGGGCCGCCGACAAGAGCCAATGGCCGCTGGTCGGGCCTGTCCACATCAACGCCGCCTTCAGGGAACCCGTGCTACCGGCAGATGCAAGCGTCGTGCCGACGTGGTCGCCAAGAGCGAAAACCACTATTGCCCGACCGGAAGTCAGACCCTCCGCTGCCTCGGTCGGAGCGCTGGCTGCGCGGGTCAGCGGGCAACCCGGTGTTATCGTCTGCGGGAGAGGGAGCTATCCTTCCGGGCTCGCGCGGGCTATCGCTGAGCTGGCGACACGACTCGATTGCCCGGTCATCGCGGATCCTCTGTCCGGGCTGCGCTGGGGCCCGCACAGGCGCAACCGAATCCTGACCGCGGCCGACATCTTCATGCGCCGCGAACGGCGGTTGCCCCAGCCGGACTGGGTCCTGCAATTCGGTGGAATCCCTACTTCACGGGTCATCCAGGAGTGGCTGGCGAGGACAGGCGAGGCGCTGCTACCGGTGGTGCCGGCTGGCGACTGGCCGGAACCCTCGCGGTCAGCCAGGACTGTCATTCACTCAGATCCCTTGCCATTAGTCACGGCATTGCTGGACGGCGAGCCGGATCCGGCTCCGGAAGGCTGGGCGGCTGATTGGTCGGGCCTGGATTCGGCCGGCGGGGAACTGATGGAACAAGAGAGCTTCCGCCCACCGGAGGCTGATCTCGTAAAGGCTCTGGAACAGTCATTACCGGCAGGGGCATGGCTCTTCGTCGGCAGCTCGATGCCGATCCGGTCAGTCGATGCCTTCGCCAGAGGCCGGGACCGTGATCTCTTCGTCATCGGCAACCGTGGTGCCAGCGGAATCGACGGTTGCGTCTCTACAGTGTCGGGACTGGCTGACTGCCGGCCGGGATCGTTCGGGCTGCTGGGGGATCTGACCCTGTGCCATGACATGAACGGCCTGTTACCAGGCAAGGATGTCGCCGGCACTCTGATCGTAGTCAACAACGGCGGTGGTGGAATATTCGGACTCCTGCCCCATCACGAGAGACCTGAGTTCGAGCAACTATGGCGGACTCCGACCGGGCTGCAACCCGAAAAGATGGCTGCCTTGTTCGGCCTGCCTTATGTGGCGGCGGCGCCGGACGAAACTCTGACGGGATTGTTGACAGAAGGCAACGGCGATTCGGGCTTGCGCATCATTGAAGTCCATGTGGACGCAGATCACAGCTGGGCGCGCCACAAGGCACTTTGGCGCGCCGCCGCCAAACTCTGAAAATGCCTGCTTGCGGCACTTGCGGATAGAGCCATCGCCGGGGTGGCGCTATGCTCTGGAGCTTTGGTACTCCGGATATGGCATGCAGACTCCCGAACGCGATCCGATTCAGGGACGCACCGTACAATTGATGATCTCCTGCCTGTGCGACGCATTCTTTGACGATGCGGCGCAGGCAACCGTAGAGGTTCTGCAGCAATCGGGTTGCCAGGTCAGCGTGCCTTCCGGTCAGACCTGTTGCGGCCAGGCGGCCTATACGGCAGGCGACTGGGAGGCCTGCCGCCGTGTGATGCGGCACACTGCGAAAGTGTTCCCGGGCCCCGCGCCGGTGGTGGTGGCCTCGGGATCGTGCGCGGCCGCTTTGTTCCACGAGGCGCCGATCGCGTTTGAGGGCGAGCCGGACCTGGCGGTCATGCAGGACCTGTCGAGACGAACATGGGAACTCACCGACTTTCTCACAAATGCCCTGGGCGTGGACCGCTGGCCCGGCCATCTGGAGGCCCGTGCCGTCATCCATCACGGCTGCCACACCCGTGGCACCGCGACACGTGACTCCGTCAGGACGCTCTGCGGAAGTATCGACGGACTGGAGATCCTGGAGTTCCCGGATGCGGATCAGTGCTGCGGATTCGGTGGGGTCTTTTCCGTATCACATCCTTACATCTCTACCGAGATGGGTCGCAAGAAGGTTGCGGACGTGTTGTCCGTGGAACCGGAGTTGGTAATTTCGGCAGACATGAGTTGCCTCATGCATCAGCAGGGGATTGCCAAGCGGCTTGGGCACGAGTACCGGACTCGATACATCGCCCAGGTCATGCGCGACGCATCAATGGGGCGCGCGAAATGAAAAGGCAGGCACTGGATGTATTTGCCAGCGAGCTTGCTCCTGAGGTCAGACAGGCCATTATCGCCGGCACGACCCGGGTGATTGAGAAACGCCAGACCACCCTGGCCGAGGATTACTCCGACTCTGATGCCCTCCGCCGGCTTGCCGGCCAGGTTCGTCAGCACGCCCTTGATCATCTCGACCGCTACCTGCCCTTGGCAGAGCGCAGGCTTCAGGACAACGGCGTGCAGGTGCACTTCGCGCACAGCACAGGCCGCGCCCTGGAGATCATCACAGGACTGGTACGGGCCAGCGGGACGCGGGTGGTCACGAAGTCGAAGAGCATGGCCAGCGAGGAGCTCGATCTCGCCCGGCGGCTTGGGGACATCGGTGTCGAGGCGCTGGAAACGGACCTCGGAGAATTCGTGATCCAACTGGACGACGACCATCCGAGCCACATCGTCGCACCGATCATCCACAAGACGCGCGGGGACGTCGCCGACAGTTTTGCAAGACACGGCCTCGGCGATTACGACGACGATCCGGAAGTCATCACCCGGCGAGCCAGACGCCACATGCGCAAGAAGTTCCTCGAGGCCAAGGTCACTATCACCGGAGCGAACTTCATCTCCGCGGAGTCCGGCCGGGTGGCCATCGTGACCAATGAGGGGAACGCTCGTTTCGGTCTGGCAGGCGCCGACGTTCACATCGTGCTGGCCGGCATCGAAAAGGTCGTCGCGCGGGACCGCGATTTGCCCCTGCTGCTGAGCCTTCTCATCCGTTCGGCCACCGGTCAGCGGATCAGTTCCTATGTCGAATTCGTGTCGGGACCCAGATCGGCCGGACAACCATCGGGACCGCGCGAGATGCACGTGGTATTCCTGGACAGCAATCGCAGCAAGATAGTCGGCGGAGAGATGCGGGAGATTCTCCGCTGCATCCGCTGTGGTGCCTGCATGAACACCTGTCCTGTCTATCGGCAGAGTTCGGGGCATGCTTACCGGGGTGTTTACCCGGGTCCGGTCGGAACCGTACTCGGGCCACTGCTCAAGGGCGATGAGAACTTCGCAGAACTGTCTGACCTGGCCCGCGCCTCAACCCTCTGCGGCGCTTGCGGCGACGTGTGCCCTGTCAATATTCCCCTTCCGGATCTAATAGCCAGAGTCAGGGCACGCTCACATCGCGAGAGCACTGTCCGCGGTAAGACAGGTGTACCGCCCATGTGGGGCTACTCGCTGCTGGCCGGTCACCCCGTGCTCTGGCGACTGGCCATGCGACTTGGCCGGGCGCTGGACTGGCTGCCCTTGCGTCGCCTCCCACTGAGCGCGGCCAGAGCCTGGTCCGGCTCACGGACCCTGCCAAAATGGCGAGGCGGCCGGTTCCGGCGCTGGATCCGCTCACGCAGAAGGGATCAGGATGTCTGACGACCGCAGGATTATCCTCGAGCAGTTGGACGCCTCTCTGGGTCTGCTGCCGGAAAGGACCCCCTATCCGGAGTTCGCTGCAGACGCGGCTACCCCGGATAGGCTAACGGGGAATGGCCCGGTTCTATTCGCCGAGAGGCTGATGAAGGCCAACACCGCAGTCGTAGAAACGCCGCAGTCATTAGGAGATTTTCTTGCCGAACGAAAGGCGCGGATCGGCTACTGCGATCCGGACCTGGCACCCCTCCTGCAGCCGTGGCTGGCTGCGGATGTGGAACTGGATCTTGAGTTTGACCGCGGACGAGTCAATGAATACGCCTTTGGAATCACGCGGGCCACGAGCGGAGTCATCGAGACCGGCAGCCTGATTCTGACCGATCGGGACACCTCCAACCGCCTGGGCGCGCTGGCGCCGTGGATCCACATCGCCTGCCTGGACCCCGGGGCCCTGCACCTGACGCTGGCTGATGCGATCACCGGCCTGGGAGACGATCCCAACGTCGTCTTCGTTACCGGGCATTCTCAGACGGCCGATGTTGAGGGCATCCTTATCCAGGGTGTGCATGGTCCTGGCGAGCAGGTCTGTCTGTTGTATGATCTGGCGCTTCCTGAAGGGCCTGGAGATCCGGACCAGTGAAGCCACCAAGCGACCTGCCCGCAATTCGCACCAGCATGCTGCCGAAAGACACCAATGCCTACGGGTCTATCTTCGGCGGCGTCATCCTGTCACTGATCGATCTGGCCGCCGCCAATGAGGCGGAACGCCAGGCGCCCCACCGCTACCTGACCGTCGCCATGGATCAGATCGCATTCCATGCGCCGGTCCGGGTCGGTGACATCGTCACCTTGTGGGCCGAAACGCTCAGCGTGGGTCGATCATCCATCCGGGTGCGGGTCAAGGTACTGGCCAGGGCGCGCCGCAGCCCTCACGAGAACGAGGTCACAACGGCCGAAGTGACCATGGTCGCCGTCGACGAGGCGGGGCGGTCCATCCCCATCCAATCGTAGCAATTGCGAGCTTCTCAAGGCGCGGCTCGATGGGCCGCAACCGCTTTTCCTGTCCCCAGAAAAACCTAAGGGGACCCCGGGCAGGGCCCCCTTAGCGAGGGAAGGTCAGTGGAGATAATCGGAGAAAGAGCTTAGGACTATCCCCACGCGTAATGTATCGGACTCCGAGCTTATTACATTGACCTATGTCAAGTTCCCGGAAGAAAGACTCCGGCGCGCTCAGGTAGCCTCGCTGACGGGCGCATCGGGCGCGTTCTTCGCGACGGACTTGATGCCATTGGCGCAGCCGGACTCCGTCTTGTACATCTGGCTCTGACCGACGACCTGTCCGTTCGTGGCCTTCAGAACGAAGTAGTGCTTGCCGTTGGAAGCGGCCTTGGTTTCGAACGCGCCGTCCCGTTGCGAATTCTTGCGGACAGACTCGATGCCGTTGGCGCAATCGCCCTTGGCATTGTAGCCCTGGCTGCTCAGGATCACCTCGCCGTTGCCGGCTTTCAGCCGGAAGTAGTGTTCTTCATTTTTACCGGTGTAGGTCTCGAATTTACCCGCCATCTGACTCACCTTAGTTGTGTCAATTAAGTCCGCACCAATCCTTCCTGGTGGCCGGACGCTTCGTGTGTATGCCTTCCATCCAGCCGACATGCGGTCTGAATGCTCCCTGGCGAACCTCAATTGGACAATTTGACGCTTATTCGCTCGCAAGGCAACCCGCAATTTCCGAGGCCTGACGAGTCGAGCGCTAACGGGCGCCCCACGGGATCAGGGCGTAGCCGTCGGACTGCAGTCTGACGAGAGCAGTCATCGCCGACAAAGACAGCTTGGCATCTCCACGAAGTTCAGCGGGGTCGAAACCGTATGCGGCCGCGCTCTGGCCGCAAACAAAGATGCTTGCACCTGCCCGGATGAGCGCATCCAGCAGCTCCCGGTCCGGATTCGACGTGCCGTAGCGACGCTCGAAATCCGCTTCGTTCAGGACGGCCCGGGTCGCGCGTCCGTGAAGAACAATGGCTGCGTCGATCCGGTCTGGCTCGACGCCCGCCCTGGCGTGCATGTTTAGGAACCGGGCTACCGTCTCGATGCGGTGATTGATTGCGTCCAGCTCCTCGGGCACACCCGCCACGTCGAACACGATCTTCCAATCAGCGTCGGGCGGCACGTCGAGGGGCTCATCGGGCACATAGTAGACCGGACCGAATCGACTGATGACCGGGCCCGCCTCGGGCGCAGCGGACGCCGCCCCGCAACCGGCGCATACTGCCAGGATACAAAAGACCGTACGCATGTTGACCTCCTCCCGAACGATGACCGGATCATAGCCAGCGGCGAGCGCGGGTCAAACAAAACGACTGGAACCGCTGCGTGTCATTTAGCTGCGTTGTGGCGGAGCTATTTCGAATGTTGCACAGAGGCAGGCGCATCCCCGCCCGACAGACGACGACTTGCCCGGGAAGTTCCAGGACCAAGGCCAAGACCGGACCGGCCGGAGTTTACTTCTTACCCTTCCCGGGCCCCGGCCCCGGCCCGCCAGTATCCTCCCCGACCTGTTTCGATTCCTCGTTGGAATAATCGCTGGACAGACCGTCCGTGGTAAACGCCGTGACAGCGAAATACCAGGTGCCGTCACTCAGGTTATCCACGACGTAGCTCGCAATGCCCGGGTTGTTGACGTTGATGAGCCGGTCGTATGTGTTGCGGGCATTGCCGTAATGGATCCGGTAGCCGGCCAGGTTTGTAAGCGGCGAACCGTCCGTGCGCTCGGTCGGCGGGGTCCAGGACAGGCTCGCTGTGCCCGTTCCCGACCCCGCGCTCTGCACCTGTATCTGGAATGCGGACAGAGAATCGCCGGCCTGGCCATCACTGACCGCGATGACGATCGGCGCTGTCGTACCGACCTCCCCCTCACCAGGCGTACCGGTCAGACTGCCGTTGGATGAGTTGAAGCTCGCCCAGCCCGGCCGGTTGTCGATCGAGAAACTGAGATCATCGCCGTCCGGGTCACTGGCCGAGGGATTGAAACTGTAGTTCTGCCCTGCAGTCACGGCGATCGGCGGATTGCCATTGATCGTCGGCGGCTGGTTGCCCGCGGAAGAGCCCAGCACCTGAATCGAAAAACCTGGCAATGAATCCGACTTCCGGCCGTCGCTGACGGAGATAACGATATCGGAATAGGTCCCTGCATCGTCCGATCCCGGTGTACCGTGCAGTCGGCCGGTCGATGAGTTGAAACTCGCCCACGAGGGATTCTTCGCAATCGAGAAACTCAGGCTGTCGCCGTTCTGGTCGCTGGCAGTCGGCACGAAGTCGTAGGCACTGCCTGCGTCGACCTCGGTGTCCGGGCTTCCACTGATGGTCGGCGCATAGTTACGTCCCGCATACGCCTCGGAACTGATCATCAGCAGGGTGGCAGCGGCCATCGGCAACAAACACAATTTCTGAAACAGGGCGTTCGTAGCGCGAGACTGCGCCTTCAGGCCGCCCAAGGCCCGAAAAAAAATCATTCGGTACATCCGGTTCCCCAACTCACGTTTTCGCCCAGATCACTTCCCAAGAGGCGCGCACAAGGCACCGCGTCGGACACCCGACGCGGCAAGACGGCCATTGGGGGGATATGCATCCGGCAAGGGGATGATGCCCGCAGGCACTTTCCCATCGCGGAAACGTGGACTCGTTATGGCAGAACGCACGTCTGTCGCGCGCCCCGCTCCCCAACACTCAGTTGAACCGGTCTCCAGAGCCAGGACCACCGACGGTATCGCCCACCGTCAACAAGTCACACGTGAGAGGCTTCCCGCTCGCCCTGCGGCTCTCCCATCGTCCGGACCCGGTATCAACGGCGCGGATCATATCGGAACGATTCTCACTTGGCTAACCCGATTGAACATAACGCGAAGAGCCACCTAGAACGGCCCTCGGAAGTCCGTGCAGACCTCTGAGAGTGCTGAAATATTGAGCAGCTATCGACAGGGCAGACCAGCGAGGGCACTCACGGCGACCTGATGCATACGCGCAAATGGAGACTGAGTCTGATCCAGCCTTTTACGCCGGATCAGACTCAGTTGTGGAAGCGGGAATTGCTCTCTCTACCCTAGGGTGAGGCCGGCGGCTCGACGATGACCTGATCGGCCACCATGTCGCATCCAGCAGGCGGTGCGTCGGCATCACCGAAGGCCTCGATCGATGAACCTTCCTCCAGAACGCCGGGGTCCAGCAAGTCGAATATCGTGACGACCTCGTCGTCGACCAGCACCTGCACGATGCTGGTATCCGGGTCCACGCAGACGTTCACGAGTCCGCCGGCATCCGTCATGACTTCCAGCACGGTGTAAGGCGCAGCCTCACTTGTGCCGTCGAGTACGCCGGACACGATACCGCTGCCCAAGTCAGTGCTCAGCACCACCAGCGCCGCGCTCAACTCACTGTCTACCGGCAGGGCATCTATCGAGCCGCTGTCATCCATGCTGACGTCGGACTGGCTCAGCTCGACGCCATCGGCACGGAACACACGGGTGCCGGGCTGCATGCGGGTCGTGACCACCGAATCGCCCTCCTCCGGATCGAAGTCGAAACACTGATCCGCAGGAACCACAAGGCATGCGGCCGGATCGCTCTCGACCACACCCTGGATCGTGCCCCAGCCGTCGGTATCGTCCGGCTGACGGTCACCAAGCTCGAGCACCACGGCGTTGAGCCCGAGAAACGCTTCGCTGTCGTCTGTACCGACCACGAAACCGACCGCGGTTAGCGGTTGATCCTCGGTAACGGCCGAGAAATCAACTTCCGCGCCAGCATCGTCGAACACGCTCGTGCTGCCGTCCGTATATACCCGGACACAGTCGTCGGCACCGCCAAGCGACGGTCCGCTGGACTGGGAGATGAACTCCAGATTGCACAAGCGGAATGAATCGTCCGATGGGTCGCTATTGTCTGCATTCTCGAAGGATCCGGGCTCGACCGTGCCGAACACGCGAACCAGGCGATCGGGTAGGACAATACTGCCCTGGTAAACGTCGACAAAAATGATCGGTCGCAGCTTGAGCTTGTCGTTGCCCGTCTCAACCACCTGGAAAGAACGCTTGGCGTCCATGTCCAGCTTGATCACGGTTGTGTAATCGGGACTGACCTCGAAAGGACCGCGTGGGTTGAGATCGATCTTGCCGTTTGCCGGAAGCTGGCGCAGTTGCTGGCTGTTCCCGGGATCGTCTGTATCCACCAGTACGACTTTGGTGAGATAAATCCGGATTTTGTTGTACTGTCCCGCCAGGACCTTGGTGTTGAAGGCCAGATCGGCCCAGTCACTCATCTCCAGCAGATCGAAGGTGACTTCAGGACCGTTGTAAAGGTCCTCATGACCGCCGGGACCGATTAGGGTCATGCGATTCATGGATATGAGGATGCGCTCGTACTGGTCGGTCGGCCCGTCAGTGAAGACGACCGCGACGTCGCCAGTAGCCGGGGCGCCGCCGCCGGAACCACCGCCGCCGCAAGCGGCCAGGCACAGTGTCGCGGATACGAGAAGGGTCGCGGTGAGGGATCGCATTTTCATGGGTTGCTCCAACAGCATTCACGCGGCGCCCCCCGACACCACGCATTAAGACGTGTTCAGTCATCATGGTACGGGCGGCGTTCGCCTGCCAGGTGTGACGGAGATCACACAATCCGGCTGCTGTTTTCCACCCTTGCCTGCGGAGCGTTTCGTGGATAATCCCCGGCTTCATCTTTGCGGCAACAAAAGTCTTGGCTGGCACAGACTGTTGAGTCAGACTTGGCCTATGCAGCGAACACCAAGCCCCAAATCCAAGGACCGCCGATGATCTCTGCCCGGGAAGCGTTGGATCGCCTCAAAGATGGAAATCGTCGATTCGCGGCGGATGTCGAAAGCAGCGGCGGCGCGACGGGTTCAGAGCGTCGCAGTGACCTCGTCGCCGGCCAGGAACCGTTTGCGGTAGTCCTGGGGTGTTCCGATTCGCGGGCTCCGGTAGAGATTGTTTTCGATCAGGGGCTCGGCGATCTATTCGTCATCCGGATCGCGGGGAACATCGTCGGACCGTCCCAGATCGGCAGCGTTGAGTTCGCCGCAACTCAGTTCGGCTCGCGGCTGGTCGTGGTCCTCGGCCACTCGCACTGTGGCGCGATCACTGCAACTCTAGAACAACTGCAGCGTCCGACCGGCGATCAGTCACACGGTCTGCGTTACATCACTCACCGGATCGCCCCGGCGATAGAACCTTTGCTTCGCACGCACAACCACTACCAGACTGCCGACCTCATGGACAACGCGATCCGGGCGAATGTCCATGCTTCAGTGACCCAGCTACGCAACGGCTCCGAGACACTGATGCGACTCGTCGACAACGAGGGCTTGAGAATAGTCGGCGCCGAGTACTCACTCGAAACCGGGCTTGTCGATTTTTTCGACGAAGCAAGCTAGGACGCCAGGCGACACAGCTACATGCGGCCGGTCGGTCCTGAGACCCATATGGCGAGAGTCCTGCGTTGCCGCCGTCAGCGGGCGTAGGCCCTTCCCTTGCCGAACCGCCATACGACGCCCAGTGACGGGAAGGCGCGCAGATAGTTCTCCGGATCGAAGTCTATTTCCGCCTCGCCGTCTTCGACCTCCACGTCATAGTCGACGCAGCATTGATTGAAGCGCCCGGTCAGGTTGGTGACCTCGACGAACGTCGTGAGTGAACTGGCCGGCAGTTTCCAGTCTCTCGCGAGTCGTGCATCCAGCGAGAAATAGTGATCAAGACGCTTGCTGTTGCGAGTACCTGTCGCGACGAGCGGGATAGGATCTGTCTCGACGATTTCTCCGTCGGTGGTCGGCCAGCCGGGATGCCGGCTCTACCCTGAACGCAAGGCCTCGGCACGCTTTTCATTTACGAGAAGCAGCAGTTCAGCGGCGGCTTCAGCATCACACAGGGCGCGATGGTGTTGCGTCAGTTCGATGTCGAAACGCTGGCAGAGCGCCGCCAGACTGTAGGAGTTCAGCCCCGGATACAGCTTGCGCATCGATGAGCATGTGCACAATTTCGCATGCCGGAAACGCCTCCCCAGTCGCGCATACTCCCGCCCGACAAAACCGTAGTCGAAACTGACATTGTGAGCAACGAAGATGGCGTCCCCCATGAAGTCGGAGAATTCCTCCGCGATGTCCGCGAACAATGGCGCGTCTTCGACCATTTCGTCAGAAATCCCGGTCAGACGCGTGATCCCCGGCGGTATCAGGCGCTGCGGGTTCAGCAAGGTCTGATAACGGTCTGTGATGGCGCCATCACGAACCTTGACCGCCGCGACCTCGGTGACCCGGTGAGCCTCCCCGCTGCCACCGGTCGTCTCAACGTCTACCACGACGTAGGTCTGCTCCGGGTCGAGCCTCCAGCGAATCCGGACAACATCGACCCTGAGACCCGCAGCGCGCATCTGGCTGATCTGCAATAGCTGATTGCGCCTGATCTGGTCGCCTTCGGCTTTAATTTCGACGAACCGGACGCCGTCACCATCGACAACGAGAAGGTCGGGAAACCCGTAACGGCTCTCCATGAAACCTCCGCACATCCGCTTAAGAACAGACGCGATGGCCTTGCCATCAGCGTGGTCCAACAGGGCGAAGATCGTCTCCAGCATCGAACGACTCCAGCGGAACACCCCGTTCGCCGTACCGAAGTGCCGGGTGCTGGTCTTCAGGAGAAGGGGCTTGAGACTGTCCCCGCTCGCTAGAGCGGCGAGCTTCGCCTCGACAAGTTCCACATGGGCATCGAGGAAAGTGCCGTTTCTGAGCGTCGCGGGAAACGCATCGAACGGGGAATGAAGCGCCGCCGACTCGCTGCCGAACAACTCGTCCCAGAACACCAGACCGAACAGCGTCCGCCAAAGCGTATTCTCCGCGCGGAACGCCTGCTGACCTATTGACTGGAAATGTGCGATTGCAGCCCGCTCCGGGGACCCGCTTTGCGACTCGTCCAGCTCCAGTGTCTCGGCCGCTCGCAGCACGTCGGTTCGCAAAGACGTCCGTTTCCGACCGAACTTCTGCTGGAGAAGCTCATTGGCGAAGAACCACTCCTCCTCGCTCTCCGGATTCTCGATGCAGCTCTCGAGACATGCCCTGGCGGCGTCCCGCTGCCCGGACGCGAGAAGCAGGCGGATCATCCGCTCCTTGCACTCTGCGGAGCCGCCTCGCCCAAAGATGCTCAATGCAAATTCGGTCTGCCCGGATTTCTCCAGGTCACGCCCGATTTCGCATGCCAGCCGGTCACGATGGCGCACGGCGGCGTCGGATGCAGGTCTTGGCCACGTTGTCGACTCTTCAATCAACGCCTGTCGCTCGCCTGCCCCGGACTGCCCGTAGCGGCTGATCCTGTCAGCGAAGTAGAACGTCTCCATTGCTTCGTCGCGATCTGAGAATCTCGGCTCGTAGGAGTCTCTGAAACTGTGCGTCTGCACCAGCCCCATGTCCCGCAGCGTGAATTGTGACAGGCAAGTTCGACTCTCGCCGAAGTACAGGAACAGGAGGAAGCGCACCCAGGCGTCCCTGCGCTGTACGATCAATCGGTTCTTTTTGATACGACCGAGAAACTCGTCGGGGGGGCAACTGATGCGGACGACATCGATCAGTTCGTCTTTTTTCATGGAACGTTTCAACCCGGGGACAGTTACGCGGACGCAGTCGAGGATTTCACTCTTGGTCAGAACCGCCAGGGTCTCCTCGAACATGCTCCGGTCGGGCAGACCGACCCATTCCCCGGCCTGCAGGGCCCGCAGGGCACCTGCCAGATCGCCGATCTCTGGATACCTCAGCTTGTTGATCGCGTGGATGCGGCCCTTTCGATTCACCAGCCGCACGTAGAGACATTGGGCGGCTTGATCAAGATTTCTGAAACGGGCAATCAGGCCAGCGTAGTCGTCGCCCATCACGTGTGTGTATTGGGTCTCGACAAAATCCAGCATCTCGCGGAAGTGTTGGAGGTAGTAAAAGGTCGGCAGTTCGTGGCCGCGCGTGGAAGGGCCGACGGCGTCGGACAGAGGCGTCATTATCGCGCGCCCCTTCGCGGTCGCCGAATGGAGGCCGTCAACATCGGAGAGGACCATGGCGCCACCCCAATCTTCGGCACTACGGTCCGGAATGGCATTTCCGGGTGCGGCACCCGCCGGCAGTCACCCGGCATCGCGCCTGTTAGCCGCCAGCAGGTAGAGATACTCCAGGACCAGGGTCGCGCCAGCCAGACACGTCAGCTCGGCATGATCGTAGGCCGGCGCCACTTCGACCACATCGAAGCCGATGATGTTCAGCCCCACTAGTCCGCGAAGGATCTGCAACGCCCGATCCGAACTCAGGCCCCCAGCAACCGGGGTGCCGGTACCCGGGGCATGCGCGGGATCGAGACAATCGATGTCGAACGTCAGATAGATCGACGCATCGCCGACGCGTTCCCGGATGCGCGCGACACACTCCGCGGCACTGTGCTCATTGACCCATGCCGCATCCATGACGTCGAAAGGATGTCCCTGCCGCTGGTAATTCGTCCGGATGCCTACCTGTACGGAGCGGTCAGGCCTTAGCAGGCCTTCGTTATTGGCCCGATGGAACATCGTGCCATGATTGTATTCGCCTCCCTCTGACGCCGTGTCCGTGTGGGCATCGAAATGGATCAATGCAAGCGGTCCGTGGGCGGCGCTGTGGGCACGCAGGAGCGGCAGTGACACATAGTGATCTCCACCGAGAGAGATCAGCGTCTTGCCCGCCGATGTGATAGCAGCGGCGACATCTTCCAGAGTACCGGTAAATCCCGCCGGGTCGCCTGTGGGCACATCCACATTGCCTGCGTCCTCGACCTTCAGAACCTCAAGGGCATTGAAGTCCCAGGGCCAGCGATGTTCCTCCCAGACAAGATGTGCCGACGCGTTGCGGACACCCAGCGGGCCGGATCGCGTGCCGGCTCTGCCGGTGGTAGCCAGATCGAACGGGACGCCCAGTATCAAAACGTCGGCAGCCGAGGCCGCCACATCCACGCATTGGGGCAAGCGCAGGAAAGTCGGTGCTCCCGTGTACAGAAGATCATCGGCGGCCATCAGAGAGTCTCCCCGGAGATCATGCGAGAGACCGTATTCTGTTGCATCCGGGTCTGCGATCCAAGGCGTCCTGGGACAAGACGACCTCCGCCGACCCTGACGGCCGTCTATGCCGGAAGGTAATCCGTTAGAATCCTTCTGCGCTTACACGGACAGATTGGGGATCCATATGGCAACGTTGGTCGGAATCGCAGGCAGTCTTCGAAAGGGATCCGTTAACCGGTCGCTGCTCGAAGCGGCAGCACAAGTCATGCCGGCCGGATCCTCACTCGAACTCGGGTCAATCGAGGGCATCCCACTTTACAACGAAGACGTGGAATCAACGGAGGGCATTCCGGCGGCCGTTTCCCGGCTTCAGGACCAGATCGCCGCGGGCGACGGGTTGGTCATCGCAACACCCGAATACAACAATGCAATGCCTGGTGTCCTCAAGAATACGATGGACTGGCTCACTCGCCCGCCAAGCGAAATCGCCCGGGTATTCAGGGATCGGCCCGTCGCGATCGTGGGCGCTACGCCGGGTGGATTCGGTACGATGCTCGCGCAGGTTTCCTGGTTGCCAGTGATGCGGACCCTCGGCGTCCGACTCTGGACGGGGGGCCGGATGCAAGTATCGAAAGCCGGGGCCGTCTTTGACGAAAGCGGCGAGATGGTGGACGCAGAGTTACGGGAGCGACTGCGTATCTATCTGGAAGCATTCGTGGAGTTCGCCGCAGGCTGAATCGTCTCGTCGGCTCGAACCCCGGCGAGGGGCCCCGTGGGTCTATCGGAAGTACGCGAAGGACCAGAGCCTCTACTCGCTTGAGGATGAAGCCAGGGAGGCTAAGCGCGGCATCTGGGGCCTATCTGAAGCCGAGCAGACTCCGCCGTGGGAGTAACGGAGAAAGGGTCGAAAATGAGTCTGGCTGAGTGTCCGCTTCCGACTGCCGATTCAACCGGTCGATGCAACACATGCGGCAAATCGCTCTGCCGGTGTTTCATAGTCTAAAGTTTTCCTCGGCCGTTCGTTGAGCTGCCGAGCTACTGCATTGAGTTTGGCCTGCGAGTGGACCGACAGATCCGTTCCCTTGGGGAAGTACTGCCTGAGCAACGCATTGGTGTTCTCGTTTGATCCGCGCTGCCATGGGCTCTGCGGATCACAGAAGTACACCTGGATGCCGGTGGCTAGCGTGAAGCGGCGGTGATCGGCCATCTCGCTGCCGCGATCCCAAGTGAGCGATTTGTACAACTCCTGCGGCAGCTTGTGAGCCTGCCTGATCAGCGCATTGATGACCGTCTCGGTATCTTTGCCCTTGATCTTGGCCAGCAGGACATAGCGCGTGTGGCGCTCGACCAATGTGGCGATCTGGCTGTTGTGCG
>CALDWW010000012.1 GCA_937924335.1 uncultured Gammaproteobacteria bacterium | reverse complement strand
ACTTCGCCGTGGTAGCGGGTCTGGTCTACGTGCACCTGCCGTTCATGGTGCTGCCGTTGTATGCGGCGCTTGATCGCATGGACCGCTCCTATATCGAGGCCAGCCTCGATCTCGGCGCTGGCCAGATACGGACGTTCATCTCGGTGATCATCCCGCTGGCCATGCCGGGGATCGTGTCCGGAGTGATCATCACCTTGGTGCCTGCCCTGGGCTCTTTCCTGACCCCGGACCTGCTGGGCGGCACTGACAGCCAGATGATCGCCAACGTCATCGAGCGACAGTTCAAATCAGCCAACGACTGGCCGTTCGGCGCGGCGCTGTCGTTCATCCTCATGTACATCACTTTCTTCGCGATCGCTCTGCGGGCGCTGTGGGCAGGTAAACGCCGTCGAGGTCGCGTGTCGTGATCGGCACGCAAGGAAAACGCCGGGTCGCTGGGCCGCTGGAGTACGGCCGCCGGATGTGGGTGAGACTGTCGCTGTGGGCGACGCTGGCTTTCCTTTACGCGCCGATCGTGATCCTGGTCGCCTTCAGTTTCAATGACAGCAAGAGAAACATCGTCTGGCGGGGCTTTACGTTCAAGTACTACGAGAAAGCCTGGAACAATGACGCGCTGATCGAGGCTTTCACCAACAGCCTCACCATCGCGCTTGTCAGCACTTTAATCAGCGTGATACTCGGCATGATGACGGCCGTCCTCCTGTGGCGGTTCCGATTTCCCGGCAAGGCGCCCTTCGAGGGCAGCGTCTCACTGCCCATCATCGTCCCCGAGATCTGTATGGGGGTGGCCATGATGACTTTCTTCGCGGATATCGGCTGGCCGCGCGACCTGCCCTGGCCGCTGAATCTCGGCGCCATCACCATCGCCCACATTTCCTTCAGTTTCCCGTTCGTCGCCATGGTAGTTCGGGCGCGTCTGACGCACTTCAACCCGGAACTGGAAGAAGCTGCCAGGGACCTGGGCGCGACCCAGTGGCGGAGCTTCCGAGACATCCTTGTGCCTTATATGCGGCCCGGACTGATGGCGGGTGGCCTGCTGGCGTTTACCCTGTCTCTGGATGACTTCGTCATCACCTTCTTTACCTCCGGGCCGGAGACGGTGACATTCCCGGTCAAGGTGTATTCGATGATCAGGTTCTCCGTTACACCCGAGGTCAACGCTGCCTCGACTGCGCTGATCATGATCACTATCGTATTGACCGCGATAGCGCTGCGGCTGCAGAACCGTACCTAGTCAAAAGGAGTCACGAGCTTGTCCGCGAATCCCCCGATCATAACGGTCAACAGGGTCAGCAAGTCCTTCCCGGGCGGCGTGCAGGCATTGGACCGGGTGTCTCTGGAGATCGCAGAGGGAGAGTTCTTCGCTTTACTCGGCCCGTCGGGATGCGGCAAGACAACTCTGCTGCGCATCCTCGCGGGATTCGAGACGCCGAGCGAAGGCGGCATTTTTATCGACGGCGCGGATATGGGGCGTGTCCCGCCCAACAAGCGGCCGGTAAACATGGTATTCCAGTCCTATGCGGTGTTTCCCCACATGACGGTCGCCGAGAACGTCGCCTACGGGCTGAAAGTGACGGGGGCGGAGCGCAAACAGATCCCGGACATGGTCGACAAGGCGCTGGAATTGGTGCGGCTGGCGGGTCTCGGGGACCGGATGCCGGACCGGCTGTCCGGTGGCCAGCGACAGCGGGTCGCGCTGGCGCGTGCCCTGGTCAAGAAACCCCGCGTCCTGCTGCTGGACGAACCCCTCTCCGCACTCGACGCGAAGCTCAGGGAAGCCATGCAGATGGAGCTGGTGCGGCTGCAGGACACAGTGGGGATCACCTTCGTGATCGTGACCCATGATCAGAATGAAGCCCTGTCGGTGGCCGACAGGATCGCCGTTATCGATCAGGGACGACTGCTGCAGGTCGCCAGCCCGGCCGAGCTCTACGAATACCCGGAGAGTCGTTTCGTCGCCGACTTCATCGGCAAGATGAACCTCTTCGAAGGTACCAACGTGGGCTGTGAGGATGGCATCCTCAGCGTGCTGGTCAACGGGCTCGGACGTCTGGACATCCCGGTGACCGAGATGACGAATTCTGACGTGGGCCTGGCGGTCCGCCCGGAGAAGATGTTGCTGCTGGATGAACATCCCGGCGACGCGTTCCTGGCATTCCCGGCCAGCGTCGACAAGCTCGCCTATCAGGGCAGCGAGACCCGGGTGTTCCTGACCAACGAGAAAGACGTTTCCTTCGAGGTCAGCGTGCGCAACGCGAGTCGCGACTCCGCAGCCAATCCGTTCCGGGGGCGCATGTGGGTCGCCTGGAAGCATGCGGATACCCTGATACTGCCCGACTGATGAGGCGGCGTCGGACATGACGGTCGGGGCGCCCTTTGACCCGGAGCGCGGCCATCCCTGACACTTGCGTTCAGGACATCCGACCAAAACGCCAATGAGCACCTTCGATCAGATCATTACGAGCGCCGCGATCCTCGGACTGGCCGTGTCCGCGGTGATCTCCTATCTGAAGGTCAACAAGCTCTGGGCCAGGCGGCACATCAAGGAAGTCACGGAAAGCATCTCCGTGGCAGCCGCCCTGCTGAGCCTGCTCACCACCGTGCCGTTCCTGTTGAAGTTCGTCGTGATCGACAGGGACTATGTCGCTGCCGGGAAGTTCGTCCTGAGCCTGGCCGTGTTCGTGGTCTTCTTCCTGGTCGGGATCGGTTTCTGGGTGCGGCGTGAACAGCGCATCGGCCTGTGGCGGATGTTGCGAGGAGCGCTGGCGACGGAGCGTGGTGAGCTGACCTACCTGCTGCATTCGTTCGCCCGGCCCAGGGAAGCGCCGGCGATATTGAAGATCCTGCAGCTCGTGTCCATGGTCGACAACGAGTTGGACGATCGTGAGAAAGAACTGCTGGAGTCGGTGGCTTTGCCCTGGGGCATCCACCCGGATGACATTCAGATGCCAGCCAGGGACGAGCAGACCGACATTTCCTCGGTGCAATCGGCGTTCCGTGATTACCTCGGCCTCAAGCCCTCGCCGGGCCAGGTTGAGAAGGTCTTCGACCTGGTCAAGTTCATGGTGCATGCGGACCGCCGGGTGAGCGAGGAAGAGAGCCTGATCCTCGATGAAGTCGGCGGGGCGGTCCGGGCCTACGTCGTGGAGGGCAACTCTGGTCATGATGTCTACGAGGTGCTGCTGGTGCCGCAGAGCGACGACCAGCTCGGGATCATGAAGGCGGAGGTCATGGACGGCACGCTCCACGAGCGGGCCGGTGGCAGGGCGCTCGTGGCCGGCAGTTATTTCTCCGAATCCTTCGCCCGCGCCATCTGCCTGCGGTATCGGCGCAAGCGCTTCTTCTGCACCGTCGAGCGGCTGACAGCCGGGGGCGAGCGGATCCTGCTGGGTGGTTAGGCGGTAACAATAGCCGTCCGTATGCCCACGCCGGCTGTTGGTGAGCGACATGGTCTACGCCGCGGACGGAGCGGGAAAAAGTACAGCAATCCAGATGCTTGTAACGAAAACTGAAATGCGCCTGCACTTTTACATAATGCACTTTTCCTTTACATAAACGTTTTCGTGCAGGGTTCTCTCGGTAATCCGAAACACCCTGGCGCCAGGCGTCCGGGATCGCCGAAAACGATTCCTTGGTGATTTTTAACTGTTTGATTTAAATAATGTTTCATTTGCCCTGCCGGGCGGCCGAGCGGCAGCGATCCGATCAATGAGCCCGGCCCGGCCCGAAGCCACGTTGTGACCCGTGTCACGTTGCCGTTACTTTTGGGTTATAACAGTCGTCCCGGTCGTTCGTACTATGCGAATAAACGGGGAATCGGGAGGGGAGCGCAGTTTCCGGCATCAGCGGGAGGCTGCCATAACAATTCGAGCCACGAGGCCAGCAGCCGGCGATGAGTCGGCTTGGGCTCTTTGAGTTCGACCTCTCCTCAAAAGATTAGAGCGATCAGCGTTCCCTGTGTTCTCTTGAGGGGGTTACAAGTGAGAAATCGAATTTCAACGGCACTGCTATCCGCAGTATTTGCTGTTTACGTGGGCGTCGCCGCAGGCTGTGGCGGCGGGTCCGGAGGCGGATCTGCGGTGGCGGCGGCTCCGTCTGCCGCGAAGCCGGCGCCCGGTCTGACCGGCAACGGCAGTCAGGGCGGCAATAGTGGCGCTCAGAAAAAGAACGAGCTCGAAGCGTTCTCGGCTTTCGTGAAACCAGACCGCCGCTCTTTTGCCAGCCTTCTGGACAAGATTGCCTTGGAAGACGGCATCTCCGGCGAGCACGAATACATCGTCCAGTTCATCGAATCCCCGGTGCTCGCCTACTCAGGTGGTATGGAGGGCTACCCCGCCACCAAGCCCGGCGCTGACCGATCAAGCAAGGGCCGCAAGGGCGCCCAGAAGGGTGGTCCCGGCGCCAATTCAAAGGCCGGCGGTAACGGCAACGGCCGCGGACGCTTCGACCCCAATCGGGCAGAAGTCCAGGCTTACAAGGCCTTCCTGAAATCCCGTCAGCAAGAACACCTGGCGGATATCGCGGCCAAGACCGGCCGGACCGGCGCGAGGCAGTCCTTCCAAACCGCCGTGAACGCCGTGGTCATGAGGATGACCCAGGCCGATGCGCTCAAGATCGCAATGATGCCCAACGTGAGCTTCGTCGAGCGTAACCGCGCGATGCAGCTCAACACCGACCGCGGCCCCACCTGGATCGGCGCTCCCGGCATCTGGGATGGCAGCGAGACCGGTGGCAGTGCGACCCTCGGTGAGGGTGTCGTCGTCGGCATCCTCGACTCAGGCGGCGCCATCGGCGTTGCGCTGGACCCGGACAACGCGGTCGATTTCGTCGGCCCGCTCACTCATCTTTCCCTGATCGACCCGGCGGATGTGCCGGCCGGCGATCCGCTCGAGTTCCTGTTCGACGGCTACGATCACATCAACCCGCTGGGTGACGGCGTGTACGTCGGCGCCTGCGACCCGGCCAACGCTGAGCAATATCTGCCGCAAGCCGAGCCGTACTGCAACGACAAGCTGATCGGCGTCTACGGGTTCCTCGACGCCCAGGACGACGCCAATGACGGCACCGACTGCTCGGTGGAGAGCTGTGACCAGTACAGCCCCAACGAGGACCGTATCTGGAACGTCAAGGACACCGACGGTCACGGCACCCACGTGGCCACG
This sequence comes from uncultured Gammaproteobacteria bacterium, assembly GCA_937924335.1. Taxonomy (GTDB): domain Bacteria; phylum Pseudomonadota; class Gammaproteobacteria; order Steroidobacterales; family XN24; genus JAHEFR01. Next base: position 44,420 of record CALDWW010000012.1, on the reverse strand, counting down.
ACCGCCGGTGGCAACTTCCTGTTCAACATACCTGCCGTGAATGCAGACGGGGAATTCAACCCGGGCTACATCCTGGAGCAGATCTCCGGCGTCGCGCCCCACGCCAACATCATCTCCTACAAGGTCTGCGCGCCGAGCTGCTTCTTCTCGGACATCGCCGCAGCCACGGAGCAGGCGATCCTGGACGGGGTGGACGTGCTCAACATGTCCATCGGCAACGTCTACGATCCCTGGGGATCGACCACATCCACGGCCTTCCTGAACGCACACGCCGCCGGCGTGGCCGTGGCCAACTCGGCCGGCAACGACGGTCCGGACCCGAACACGGTCGATGGCGCCAACAGCGCGCCCTGGGTGCTGGGCGTGGCGGCCAGTACGCACGATCGAAGTTTCCCGCCCAAGTTCCTCCAAGGCATGACCGGCGGCGACACGACGCCACCGGCCGACATGACAGGCGCTGCCATCACCGGGGGATTCATCGGTGACATCGTCTATGCGGCCGATTATCCCACCAGCAACGGCTCGGCCAACGACACCGAGCCGGAGCAGTGCCTGGAGCCCTTCCCGGCCGACACCTTCCCGGAGAATACGATCGTGCTCTGCGACCGCGGCGCTATCGCTCGCGTGGACAAGGGCAAGAACGTGCGTGACGGCGGCGCGGCCGCCTTCATCCTGGGCAACCTCCCGGATGGCGCCACCAGCGTCGTGGCGGACTTTCACGTGATCCCGGCCATCCACATCGATGCCGACCAGGCCGACGAGTTACGCGCCTGGCTGGCCTCCGGCAGCGGTCACGCCGGCGAGATCACGGCCGTGGACCTGCCGGTCTCTGATCCGGATGTCGCCGATATCTTGGCGGACTTCAGCTCGCGCGGGCCGTTCACCGGCTTCGACCTGCTGGCGCCCCACGTGTCGGCCCCGGGCTCGGAAATCTACGCCGGCGGTGCCGGCAACCTGTTCGAGCACCAGGGCCAGGGCAACGAAGCTCCGTCCGTGAACGCCCTGTTCGGCCAGATCGGCGGCACCTCCATGTCCAGCCCCCACGTAGCGGGCTCACTGGCATTGCTGACCGCCCTGTATCCGGACTGGAGCACGTCCGCACTACATTCGGCGTTGATGACCACCGGCCTCACCGAGATGCGCAAGGAAGACGGCGAAACGCCGGCAGATCCCTTCGACTTCGGCGGCGGCCGCGTGCAACCATCCGTTGCAGCCAACGTCGGGCTCGTGCTCGAGGAGACCCCGCAGAACTTTGCGGATGCAGACCCGGCTGCGGGCGGCGATCCTGCGTCGCTGAACGTGCCGCAACTGGTCCATGAGACTTGCGTGGTCTTCTGTAGCTGGGAGCGGACGGTCACGGCCGTGCGTGATGGCAGCTGGACGGTCGCCAGCCGTAACGGCTTCGTCACGGCAGAACCCAGCGAATTCACGCTGGCGGCCGGCGAGAGCCAGACGCTCACGCTGACGGCCGACGTCACCGGTCAACCGACCGATGTCTATGTCTTCGATTTCGTCGACATGACGCCGGCCGACTCCGGCACGGCGACCCAGCACCTGACCGCGGCGATCCAGCCCAACACCGGCAATATCCCGAACAATCTCAACGTCACGGCGCATCGGGATGCCGACAGTCGCTTGTTGACCGACCTGACATCGGTGGGCTTCGAGTCCTTCAACAGCGTCGCCTTCGGTCTCACCGAGACCGACCAGGACCAGCAGACACTGCCGCAGGATCCCACCAACGACGATCCGTTCGATGGTTCCGAGGGCGTGTACTGGAAGTTCATCGACTCCCCGGCCGAGGCCAAGCGGCTGATTGTCGAGACCTACGACTCCGAGTCACCCGACCTGGATCTGTTCGTCGGTGTCGATGTGTTAGGCGGCGGTGCCCCGGACGACTGTTGCATCCTCGATTCGAGCGCAACCGGATCCGCCGATGAGACCGTCGTGGTCGAGCAGGAGGTCCTGCAATTTATCGAGGCCAACTTCCCGGGCGCTCCTTACTGGGTACTCGTGCAGAACTGGGCCGCCTCGGCACCGGATGCCGAGGACGCCTTCACGCTCGGCGTGACCGCGGTGGACGACATGGACACCGGCACGCTGTCGGCCGAGGCGGAAGGCCCGGCGGAGCCGCTGGAGTCCTTCGAGATGCGGGTTTCCTGGAACGCCGATATGGACATTGGCGACCGCTTCTACGGCCAGCTCGACTATTACGGGTCGGCTGACCTGACGCCAGAGTCCTTCCTGGGTTCGAGCAACGTGAAGGTCGTGCGGGGTGAGGACGATGTCGACATCGCCGTCACACCTGAACTGGTTCAGGTCGGCGACATGCTGACCGTTACGTCCAGCGTGGCGGCCAACTTCACCAGCGAGGCGCGCACCTACAACGTGTCGGTCCCGATCCCGGACGGCATGAGTTACGTGCCGGGCTCGGCGGATGCATCAGGCGGCAGCTTCGACGGCTCCGCGGTGAGCTTCACCCTGACGCAGGAGTCGCTTCTGGGTCAGACACCGGAGTATCGCCAGGCCACTAACGATCCGTCCCGTGACGACTATGATGCCGCGTGCACCATGCCGTTCGGTCTCGGCTCCTACATCGACCTGGTCGAATTCGGCATCGACCCCATCGCGGGTGGTGATGACGATACGTTTGAGATCTCCGGGCTCCAGCCCATGGACTTCTACGGGTCGGATCGTGGCTCCTCGATCAACGTGAACGCCAACGGCTTCATGTTCTTCGACTCCACACCGGGGCCGTTCGACGGCTTTGCCAACTTCCCGATCCCGGATGCCGAAGATCCGAACGACATGATGGCGGTCCTGTGGAAGGACCTGATCGTGCCGCTGGATACCGACAGCGGCTCGGGCATCAGCGCAGGTGGCTTCACCTGCGATGACGCGCCCTGCCTGAGCATCATCGAGTTCGACGACGCGACGGACTGGGAGAGCGAAACGGCCAGCTATGACTTCGAGGCTGTGATCTCGGCGTCCGAGAACCTCTACGGACCGTACGAGATCATCTTCGCATACGCGAACATCGATCATGGCGCTTGCCCGGATTGTGCCAACACCGTCACGACGGGGGTCGAGAGTCCCACGGGTGAAACGGGTAACGAGTACGCGTTCAATACCCTGACCGACTCGATCTTCGACGGTCTGAACGTCTGCTACGACCTGGCCGGTATCCCGGATGACCCGACACCGTTGAGCTTCCAGGTCTACGCGACCGGCGGTGCCGGCTCCACCGTGGAGTTCACTGCCTCCAGCACGGTGGATACACCGGGGACGATGGAGGAATCCTCCAGTGCCTACGTCGAAGTGTCCAAGTTCGTCTTCGGTGGGTTCGAGCCGCCGGTGGTCGAGGGCTCGGTCCATCAGATCAACCGAACGGTGCCGATCCAGTTCCGCCTCGTCGACGGCGAGACCGGACTGCCGGCAACCGACACGGTGGGTCTGCGGATCACCAACTCGGCCGGTGACATCGTCCTGGAGGACAGCTTCGAGAAGATCGGTGGCGAGAAGTATCGCTACCAGCTCGACACGAAGGGTCTTACGCCTGACGACTACACCATTACGGCGATCCTGCCCGATGGCATAGAGCGCGACGTGACCGTCACACTCCGCAAGGGGGGTAACGGCAACCAGGGCTAGGTTTCAGTGGCGACCGGGGAGGCTCCCCGGTCAACGCCTTGAACCGAACGGGGCCGCTTGCGCGGCCCCGTTTTTTTGCGTGACTTTCCGGTCGGCATTCGGTCCCGCACAGGGGGCGGGCACGATCCTGCGGCGCTGCCAGATCGGGTCATCAGGAACGATGACATGATGTTGGCCGCCCCGGCGTTCAATGCCGCAGTCGGTCCGTAGGTCAATGCTGGGGTTCGCCCTCGCCTTCGGCCACGGTGAGCTGGCGCTGTCCCACCTGCAGCGGGAAGCTCTCGGCGCGTCCCGACGGCCAGCGGACTTCCAGCGCCACCGTTGTCGGCAGACCTTCCAGCCCGAACAGGACCCGCGGGTCTCCCGCACTCAGATAACTGCCGTCGGTCCCGCAGCGCCGCCAGATGACACGGCCGTCCGCGAGCCGCAGGCCGACCTGCGCGCCGGCCGCATCCCGTGGCGACGCCGAACCGGAAAGAGTCACCGACAAGGACGCGGCGGCGTCCGCCGCCCGGTTCAGCAACACCCGGGTCGGCCCATAATTGTTGGTCATCACGATGTCGGCGTCGCCGTCGTTATCCAGATCGCCGAAGGCGGCACCGCGGCTGACCTCTGCGATCTCGAACACCGGCCCGGCCGCTCCGCTCAGGTCTTCGAAGCGGCCGCCGCCGTCGTTGCGGAACAACTGGTTCGGCTGGGCGTACGGGTAGGCGGAGCCGCCTGCCTGCTCGCGCATCAGGGTCACCGCCCCGTTGGCGACGAACAGGTCCAGGTCGCCGTCGTTCTCCAGGTCGAACCAGGCGGTACCGAATCCGGTGTGCGGCCGGCTGGCCGAACCCAGTGCCAGCATGCCGGTCACGTCCATGAAATGCCCCGTACCGTCGTTCCGGTACAGCGTGTTCGTCTGCCCTTTGAGGTGGGTCATGAACAGATCCGGGTCGCCGTCGCCGTCGAAATCGCCGCTGCTGACCCCCATGCTGGCCTCGACCTGTCCGGTGGCGTTGTAGGCGCTTCCTGACATCACCCCGGTCTCGCGGAACCCGCCGTCGCCATCGGACAGCCAGAGATGGTTGGGCCCCTGGTCGTTGGCCACGTAGATGTCGGTCCAGCCATCGCCGTTGAAGTCATCCACAGTGACGCCGAGGCCGTTGCCCTCCGCCGCGGCCAGGCCGGCGGTCACCGTGACGTCAGTGAAGCGCCATCCGCCATCATTGCGGTACAGGCGGTCGACGGTGGGCTTGAAGCTGCCCGGGCTGCAGTAGTCCCGTCGCCCGTCCGCCGTGAAACAGGTCTTGTTGGTCGAGCGATTGAAGTGGACGTAGGTCGCCACGAACAGGTCCAGGTCACCGTCGCGATCGTAATCCAGGAATGCCGCGCTGGTGTTCCAGCGATCGTCGAGGGTGCCCGCCAGCGACGTCACGTCGGTGAAGCGGCCGTCGCCGTCATTCCGGTAGAAGACGTCCGCGCCGAAGTTGGTGACGAACAGGTCCGGGTCACCGTCGTTGTCGACGTCTCCGACGGCGACACCCATGCCGTAACCGTCGTCGCCCACGCCGGCCCGGTCGGTCGTGTCCACGAAACTCAGATCGCCATCGGGGACGAGGCGGTTTTCGTACAGCCGGTTGCCGAGGGTGCTGTCCCCGGCAAGAGGAATGACAGGGACGCCTTCTGCGGCACCCGGCACCGTCCCCGCCTGCACCAGGTAAACGTCCATGTCGCCGTCGGAGTCGAAATCCAGTAGCGCGACGCCCGATCCCACCGGCTCCACGAAGTAATACTGCCCCGTGGCCCCGGGATATTGATGGAAGTCGAGACCGACGCTTGCGGTGACGTCCTCGAATGGAAAGCTCGATGGCGACCCTTCCTGCGTCGGCAGAGCGGTCTCCTGGCCGCCGGGATCACAACCGGCGACGGTGCCGGTAAGGAAGAGGACAAGGGACGCCGGACCCCGTCTCGAAGATCTCACCCGCCGGTCTCCAGCACGGCCAGGCGGCGCAGGTCGCCCTCGATCTGCACCACGACCGAATCCTGGTTGCGCCGGCTGGCGTCGGCCAGAGCGGTCTCCAGGGTGCGGCGAGCCGACTCCACGTCGCCTGCCTGTCCGTAGGTCCCGGCGAGCACGCGCAGCATGGAAGGCACCGCCGGATCGTCCCTGCCGACCAGCTGCTTCAGGTACGCGATGGCCTGCTGGTTGTCACCGAGGATCGCAAGCTGGCGCCCCAGCAGGAACCTGGCCCGAACGTTGTCAGGGTCGCGATCCAGGGCGCGACGGAATTCCTCGGCCGCCAGCCGCCCCTCGCCGTGCCTGGATAGCAGACCCCCGTATTCGATATAGGGCTCCGGCCTCGTGGTATCGATCGCTGCTGCCCGCCTGAAAGCCGACTCCGCTTCCTGTTCGCGATCGATACTGGCCATGACGACGCCCAGGTTGAAGTGGGCCTGGTAATAGTTCGGGTCGATGGCGACGGCCGCTCGATAAGCATCGACGCAGTCTTCGATCCGACCGACACGTCCATAGAGCGCAATCAGGTTGGTCAGTGTCGACAGGTTTTCGGGATTGATCCGGCGGGCCTGTTCGAGCGACGCAACAGCGCTGTCGAAATCTGCCTGTGCCAGCTTCGCCTTGGCCTCGTCCACGTAGCGCCGCTCCGACACGGCCAGCTCCGCGATAGCGCGGCGGGGATCGTCCTGCGACCGCCACTCGCGGCCGCGGTAGCTCTCGAACCGCTCCAGCTCGGCCAGCGCCGCGGCCTCCTGGCCCGTCGCCCGCAACGCCTGGGCCAGCCCGTAGTGCGCTTCGGCCAGGCCCTGCTGCCCATCAAGAGCTTTTCGGTAGTATGTCTCGGCGGCCGCGAAGTCACCGGATTGCTGCCGGATTGCCGCCAGCTCCAGCAGGGCATCGACGCGGTCCGGAGCTTCCTCCAGGACCTGCAGCAGAAGCGCCTCGGCCTCGGACGGCCGATCATCGGCGAGCAGGGCCCGCGCCTGATAGACCGTCGCCACGTGTCCGTCCTGCGCAGCCTCGAATGCTTGTAGCGCCTCCTGCGGGCGATCCGTGTCCAGCAGCAGAACGCCGTGGTATAGCGCCCAGGGGTCCGGCCCCTCTTCCAGCGCCCGCGCCAGCTCATAGGCCGGGTCGGCCGCGTCCAGCTGTTGATAGGCGTGCAGGATCAGCGCGTATTCACCGACGGCCTGTGCCTGGCGCGGCTCATTGCTGGCGGCCTTCATGGCGAGCCGGATGCGGCTCGCCGCGGTGTCACCCAGCCCCTCCAGCTCGGCGACGGGCAGTTCACGGGATCGGGCGTCCTCGCCGGGGCCCGGCTCGCAGGCCGTGAGCGTGAGCGTGACGGCGATGACCCAGACGAGGCCGCGGAACAGAGACATGCTCGGATACGGACCGGCGGCGTCAGGTACCGTCATCGTGACCGCGCAAGGGCGACTGGACCCGGCCGGGCGGCTCGCAGAGGAACGGCTTGCCCGTCCGCGAGCCGTGGTACGGGTACGTCTGTTTGCCGTGCCCCAGTACGATGAGGACGCCGGGTGTCAGCACCTGCAGGTAACCCCGGTCCGGTAACGGACAGCCCATGGAGCTATCCCGCCAGGTCACCGTTTCGGCGGAGATAATGCGGATCGTCCCGTCATCCGGCAGCCCGAGCCGACCGACCAGATCGGTCATGGCATGCTTGACCTGCTCACCCAGCTTACCGCCCGGCAGGTCCGCCCGCTCCCGTGTCTGCTCACGCTCCACCGCCTGTTCCCCCGCTTCGCTGTCGCCGCTCGCAGACTCCGACCCACAGCCGCTAACGCCAAGGACCAACAGGGCCGCCATAATCACCGATAACGGACCTGACGGTCGACACACTCGCCTGCGACGTGGAACCATCATGGATCAGCCCGCCTTGTCGTCGCCTGTCCCGGCATCATCGCTATCGAACTGGCCGGGCGCCTCGCACTCCTTGCTCGGGTCATCCGCACAGGGATACGGCATCTTCCCAATCAGGTCGCGGGCGATAGCGCTCACCATCGATTCGAACGTCACCACGCTCTCCCGGAACGTATCGTAGGCCAGCGTCATCTCCTGGTTGGCCTCCCAGGCGATGGCACCTTTCTCCGTGTCCCACACCTGGTAGAACAGTCGCAGGGTCGCGATCTTGGTGGTGATTATGCGCACGCTGAACAGGCCAAAACGCCGGGAAGAATCGGAGCGGAACGAGGCCAGCTTCAGCATCACGACGTACCTGGCCCCGGTCGCCTCGCCGACCCGGGCCAGCGTCTCGGCGGGCAGGGCGCCGGTGGCGTCCATGTGATCCAGCATGTCCCGGTACTCGTCCTCCAGGTCTGCTTTGTTGATCTTGCTCAGGGTCTCCGCCAGGGTGACCACCGGGATCTCCGGCCGCTCTTCCCGCAGCACCCGTGCGAATACGAACGCCACGGTCTGGCGGTCCTGCTCGTGGCCGGTGATGGAAGAAGGCGTCACGAAGGCCACGCCGTGTTCGCGCAGATCGCCGGGCTCCAGGCTGAAGTCCTCGTAATCCAGCGCTCGCTGAACCTGCGGGCTGGAACTGCAGCCCGCGAGACTGAAGGCAAGCATCAGCGCGGCCCAAAGACCCAAGCCGGCAACGCGCCCGGCGGAGCGGGTTGCCGGTCGGCCTTCTTCAGTCGTTGCGCAGTGCACTCAGATCCAGGTACTGCCAGTCGGGGGCGTGACAGCCAGAGTTCGAGCAGAAGGTCTTATCATTGACGCCGAACTTTATATCCTCATGGCACGTGCTGCACTTCTTGTCGCCCAGATAGTCCATGTGCTTGGACATCCAGTCGGGACTACGGTGGTTCCTCGGCTTTTTCTGGTCCAACAGCGCCAGGTAGTACGCGGGTATCTGGTCGCGCTCGGTCACCAGCGGAAGACTGTGACAAGCCGAGCAATTTACCGGAATCGGCGTGCCTTCGTCATCCTGTAGCCGGCCGCTGTGGCATCGGAAACAACCGGGGAAATTCTTGTGCCCCAGATTGTCCGGGAACGACTTCCAGGTCACGTCTTCCGCCTCCGGAAAATCGCTGCTGACCATCAGGTCGGTCAGGAACTCCTTGCGCTCTTCTATGAACTTCCTGGCCGATTCCGAAGCTTCTGGATCCTGAATAACCTCGTCCGGATAGGCCTCTCTATATGTTGCGTAGGCGTGATCGACAACTTCGCGGGCTTCTTCCCTGCTCTCGACCTTTGTATCGAACAAATCAAGGATAAATTTTTTCGCATACGGGAGCTTTCTGTTCAGCTCACCGGACGCGAAGGCAGCGTCGACGACCGACTCCGGATCCCTGAACGGATGGCCGGCGCGATTGTGACAGTCCATACAGCCCATTGTTGCGCGTTCGGCCGAAGCGAGATCGCTGTCGCTCATGGTCGCCTTGACGCTCTTGTAGGTCACGACCTCGCCGCCGGGCAGGGTCGCCTCGACGAGTTCGATATTCTGTTTCTGGGGATCGGTGGCGACGAACTTGACGTTGCCGCTGGTGTGCCAGTTCATGCCGCGACGATCCTCGCCACCGAAAATCCGCCCCACGTTCCTGAGCGTCATCGTCAGGCGGCTCTCCGTATTGTCCTTGTCCGTCGCAAAGCTGCTCTTGGAGCCCAGCAGGTTGTACTTGTGGGTCCCCTCGGTGTGGCAACCTTCGCAGGTATTACCGACATGCCCCAGGGACGGTGCATAGGTCGGCCGCTCCCAACCGGTCAGGATCGACCAGACATGCTTCACGTGGCTCGACTTCTTGATCATGGCCGGGAAGAAACTCAGGCGTCCTATATGGCAATCCACGCAGTTAATGTTGGCGTGTGCGCTGAGGCTCTGCGCAATGGGTTCTTCCGGATGCACCTGGTGACATGCGTTGGTACAGAACCAGTTGCTATTGGAAACCTCCCAGCCGACGACGCTGACCGAGCCGAGAACGACAAACGCAACCAGAAAAAGAGCGATTCCGACAAGCGTAGTCTTGACCGTGAAATTGACAGTCATCGTTCCTCCCAGGGATTCTCTGATGCTTGGGCAACTTAGCCCCGCCCACGACTATCCAATGTCTTCTATGCGGTTAGGTTATCCGAGTCGATCGGCTATGGCCAATCGCGGCTCGATCATCATTCGCGCACGCCGATATGGCTGTCTGCGCCCAGGTCTCCGGCGACCGCGACAATCTTAAGTCACTGATTCCAAAGCTTCCGTCGCCGAAGCGAACATGGAACTACCTTTGCGAGCCTGGGCGTGCTGCGGGACACTGTAAAGCCGGGCATCGGGCCTCGCGCACTAGCGTGTCGTTCAATATTGCATGCACCATAGTTGCTGCTCAGGAACTGGCGACAGCCAGCGCTGCGGCGATGTCCCGGCTCCAGCGTTCCAGCGCCCGGCTCATCGCCTCCGCTATGGCGTCGAAGTCTCCTGGAGCAGCCGGCTCTACATATTCTCCGACCCGGATCTCCTCGCTCTCCTGTTCGCCCTGCAGCCTCACCAGCCATCGCACTCTGAGCAGAACATCTCCCCCCGGATGGGCCTCGAAAGCCGTGATTTCTCCGATCATCCGGCGATCCGGGCGGAAAGCCGACGGCCACGGGTAAGGCGCGACCCGTTTCGAGTCGCTGATCGCGACGACGTTTTCGATCAGGACATCCAGCACACGGGAACTCAACGGGTCCGCCCATCGATCGAACTCGTGGATATTCAGCCTATGACCGTCGCCGCGGGTCACGATCTGCGGACGATCGAGATACTTGGGAACGCCGACGGGACCGACCCCGACCCAGCTGTCGCCGAATGTCACGCTGCCATGTTCCGCGGCAGGAACTGACGCATGGAGGGTGTAGAACTGTGCCGAAGGCGAGCTCGAGATACACCCGGCCAGCACGACTGGGAGCAGTACGACCAGGAATCTTTGCACGCGTGTCCGTCTCATCGCCCTGCCTCCTTCTTACCCTTCAGTAGAGCCTCGGGATGCCTCTCGATATAGTCCGCGAGAACTCGCACGGAGCGTGCCGCCTGGGCGACCTCCTCCATCGCGGTGATCGTCTGGACCCTCAGATCAGAATCTTCGTCCAGCGACGACTCCACGGACTCCAGGACCGTGGCGGCCTGCTGCAGCAGGTCACCGAACTTCTCCGAGGCCTGCCGGAGCCCTTCCACCAGCGGACCGACCCGGTCATCGGCGCGGTCGGCCAGTTCGCGGACACTGCGCATGGCAGCATCGGCGCTGTCCACGGCGCGTCGCAGACCTTTGAGGGATGCCTGCAGATCCTGCGAGTTCATAAGCTTGTCGGCGCCGCTGATGGCGCCGGCCAGTTCGTCGGAGGACACGATCTTATCCATCCCCTCGAGCATGGCCAGGATCGCGTCGGCGATCTCGTCCACCGGCACATCCTGCAGCTGCCCGATGATCTTCTGGGCCGCACCGCGCAACTGCTCTACCTCCGACGGCACCGTCGGATACTCCTCGTAGTCTTCGTAACCGCCCTGGTAGACCGCCTTGGTGCCCGGGAAGAAGTCGAGATTCACCGCCAGTTGTCCGGTCACCAGGCTGCGGAGTTCGAGCTGCGCCCGCATGCCCCTCTCGATGAGGATGTTACCGTCGTCATCGTCGCGGGCCGCCGAATCGCTGTTCCCGACGACGGTCAGTCGATCCAGGTCGACTTCGAAGATGACCGGGATCTTAAGCTCCGCCTCGTCCGTGTCGTATACGACACGGATGTCCTTGACGTTACCGATACGCACACCCCGGAAAGTGACTGGCGCACCGATCTCCAGTCCTTTTAGAGAGCCCTCGAAGAAGGCGACGTTAGTGTCGGTGGTCCGAAAAAACTTGCCGCTGCCGAAAAAGAATATGCCGCCGAGTGCCAGTGCCACGGCCCCGAGTACGAAGGCCCCGACTACGGTCGGGTTCGCTTTCTTGCTCATGAGATCGACTCTCCGTTGAGCGGATGATCTGTGCTCATCACGTCGCTTTGTCCTTGTCCTTCGAGGCTTCCAGCTCGCCCCTCAGCAGGAAGTTCCTGACCTTGGGATCCGGGGATTCGTCGCGCAGCCTCTTCGGGTCGCCAGTGGCGATCTGGGTCTTGGTGTCCGGATCCAGGAAGACGCAGTCGTCGGCGATAGTGAAGATGCTGGCCAGCTCATGGGTCACCACGACGACCGTCTTCCCCAGAGCATCACGCAACTGCAGTATCAGCTCATCCAGCAGCCGTGAACTGATGGGATCCAGCCCTGCCGATGGTTCATCGAAGAACAGGATATCGGGATCGAGTGCCAGCGCGCGCGCGAGGCCGGCACGTTTCTTCATGCCGCCGCTGATCTCGTTGGGGTAGTAATCCTCGAAACCGCCCAACCCGACCAGTGCCAGCTTCAGGGCTGCGTTCTCGCGTATCTCGGCGGCGGACAGCTCCGTGTAGAGCTGCAGCGGCAGGCCGATATTCTCGGCGAGGGTCATGGAGCTGAACAACGCGCCGCTCTGGAACAGGATGCCGAAGCCACGCTTCAGATCTTCCCGATGACTCTCGCTTGCTTCCCAGAAAGGATCCCCGTGGTAGAAGACTTCGCCGATGGCGGGCGACTTCAGTCCTATCATGATCTTCAGCAGAGTGCTTTTGCCGCAACCAGACCCACCCATGATGATGAATATGTCGCCGTGATTGACCGTGAACTGCAGGTCCTTCTGGATCAGGAAATCGCCATAGGCCATGGTCAGATTGTCGACACGGATATGTTCTTGCGGCCGATCCACCTGCCTATCCCTTATATCCCCAACACGTTAAGCACGACCGCGAACAACCCATCGGTGACGATGATCAGCACGATACTGGTTACGACCGCCGAGGTCGCCGCCATGCCGACTGCCTGAGAGCTGTTGCCGCACTGCATGCCGCGCAGGCAGCCGGCGACCGCGACCAGCACCCCGAATACGACGCCCTTGACGAGACCGATATTGACCTGCGTCAGGGAGACGGATCGCTTGGTCTGTTCGATGTACTCGAAGACGCCAAGGTCGAGCATACCGACACCCACGACCATACCACCCAGCATCCCCATCAGGTCGGCGTACAGCACCAGTAAGGGCATCATCAGCATCAACGCCATCATCCGTGGCACAACGAGGAACTCCATCGGATCGATGCCCATGGATGACAGGGCGTCGATCTCCTCGTTCACCTGCATGGTGCCAAGCTGGGCCGCGAAAGCGGCACCGGTACGTCCCGCCATGATGATCGCCGTCATCATGGCGCCCATCTCCCTGGCCATGGCCAGCCCCACCAGGTTCGCTACATAGATACCTGCGCCGAACTGCGATAGCTGAACGGCGCCGACGAATGCCAGGATCATGCCGACGAGGAAACTGATAAGACTGACGATGCCAAACGCACGGGCACCGACGTCCTGGATGATCAGGAGAAACTCGGAGCCCTGAAATCGGGCGCGTCCGGTCAGGAAACGGGCCAGGGCCAGCGATGCGCTGCCGAGGAAGGTGACGCCGTCACGCATGCGGCCGAGCGCGTCCAGGTTGCGTCTGCCGATAGCGGCCAGGAAGCTCTCGCGCTTCACTTCCCTGCGAGCCCCCGCGCGCTCTCCGACGGCGTAGGCCAGATCGAGCAGGGCCCGGACACCGTCCGGCAGGCGTGTCGCGTCGAATTGCCTTGCCCCACCCTGGCCATCGTCGATGATGCGTTTCAGGAAGGTCAGCAGGGCGGTGTCCCACTGTCCCAACCGGTCGTCTGCCAACACCAGGGTGGCCGACGGATTGGCCTGAATCGCGGTCAGAATCTCACCGACATCCGGAAATGACCGGTGCAGCAACCAGTCGCCGCCGAGGCGTATCTCGATCTGCGTAGCTGCCGCGCTGCACTCGAAACGGGCCGCGCTGTCCTTTGTCTTTTTATCAGTCATGGACTGTTTCATGGACGCCATCGCCCAGCCGGGGCGGCCGGGTCAAGCCCGCTACCAGTATAGCCCGGCCATGAACGGCTTTTCGAGGGACCTTGCGGTCTGCGCGCGGCCAGAATACTTGTCGCTGTTGCAACGTTTCGTCGTATCCTTGGCCGCTACCTGCATCGTCTCGGCCACCGGCGACGGCGCGCCGGGAGCATACCGTCATGAAGTGAGGTATCGATCAAAGCCGACTGTGGGCAGGGGGTCCATCGGGGCGGATTGCAGCAATGGTCCGGCCGCAGGTGTCTATTGAATTCGAGGGTTGGTCAGGGGAGCGCACAATGATCTACGACAGCATTATCGACACCATCGGCTCGACGCCGGTCGTCAGGTTGAATCGGACGGGACCGGAGCACGTCGAGCTCTACGTAAAAATCGAGGCCTTCAATCCGATGGCTTCGGTCAAGGATCGCCTGGCGTGGGCGATCATCCATGATGCGGAGATTCGCGGCGAGCTCGCACCCGGGCAGACGGTCGTCGAGGCGACGTCCGGCAATACCGGAATCGCCCTGGCGATGGTCTGTGCCGCCCGCGGCTATCCTTTCGTCGCCATCATGGCGGAGAGCTTCTCGGTCGAACGCCGCAAGCTGATGAAGGCCCTGGGGGCCAAGGTGCTGCTGACGCCACCCGCGGAACGCGCCACCGGCATGGTTCGGAAGGCGGAAGAGCTGGCGAAGAAACACGGCTGGTTCCTGGCAAGGCAATTCGAGAACGAAGCCAACCCGGCCTACCACCGCAATACGACCGGTCCGGAGATACTCCGTGACTTCGCCGGTCGCCGGCTCGACTACTGGGTCACCGGCTACGGAACCGGCGGGACGATGACCGGCGCCGGCGAAGTGATCAAGCTCGCCCGGCCGGAGGTCAGGGTCGTCGCGACCGAACCGGCCGGGGCCGCCCTGCTGGCCGGGCAGGAATGGCAGCCGCACAAGATCCAGGGATGGACGCCCGACTTCATTCCGGCGGTTCTCAACCGGGAGATCTTCGACGACCTCGTGCCGGTCACGGATGAGGAATCCATCGAGACGTCCCGGGCGCTCGCGCAACGGGAGGGCATATTCGCGGGTATCTCCGCTGGCGGCACGCTGGCGGCAGCACTCAAGGTGGCCGAGAAAGCCGATCCGGGCGCAGTCATCCTGGCCATGCTGCCGGACACCGGGGAGCGCTACCTGAGCACACCGCTGTTTGAAGGCATCGACGAGACCTCCGACGACGACTGGCTGGAGAGCGTCGGATCTTCCTAGGACTGATTGCGAAGCCTGAGCCGCCGGTGTTGCTCGCTGATATGCTGGCGCACCCGGCTCAGGAACCTCCTGGCCCAGGCAAATTCCATGCCCAGGATCGCGAGGCCGGCCGGTATGACGACGATCGCCGGCCCCGGCAGAAACAGCAGCGCGATGCCGACCAGCAACACGGTCCCGCCGGTGACGAGGATGACCACGCGCCTGGCCTGGCGATAGGTGATATCGACGAGAGACTTGATCATGGACGGCGTGTACCCCTGCCTGGTCTGCGGCGCATCCTAATGATAGGGCCCATCAAACGGCTGGCAAGTTCCCGCCCCGGGGTGACTCCCTGGAACTGCTATGATCTAGCCAGAGGAGCCCGTATATGAAGAACCGCCTGCCTGTCGCCCTGTTGGCTTACCTGGTGATCGCCGGCTGCCTGTCTCCCCGGCCGTGGTGGGAGAGAGAGTTGAACGCATGGGTGGGGGCCGACGCGCAGGAACTAGAGAGCGTGTGGGGACCGCCGACCCGCACGATCATCGGTGACTCGGGACGGCCGGTGCTGGTTTACGAGAGCCATTCGCAGATCGATCCTCGCCAGGACACCCTGCGTGACCCGGGCCGGATGGTCGCCACGGACGCGCCGGCCCCGACGCGCGGCGTCGAGGATCTTGACTGCATGATGTATTTCGAGCTGGAGAACGATCAGGTCGTGGATACCCGGTATGACGGCGCGGGTTGCAAGGTCATCCCGCGACCCGGTGTGTCGCCGCGATCATAGGCCGGCGCGGAACGGATACCTCTCGAACAACAGGGCCACGGCCCGATTGGCCCGCGCTTCGATATCGGTGCTCAGATCGCCTTTCAGGCGACCCGTCCCCGCCGCCTCCCAGACAAGCTGCTGCCGCTTCGCGTCGACGATATCGATCAACAGCGTTCCCTCGTCGTACTCCCGCACCCAGGTGTCGTAACTGTACGTGTTCCAGGTGCGATAGTAGCCGCCGCGATAGTAGTATGCCCGTGGTGCATTCTGGGACGGTACCTGCGTGACCTTCTGGACGCTCTGCACGGTCAGTGTGAAATTGACCAGCAGGTCCGGCGCCTGGTCCTTCACGTAACCCCGCGATTCCATCTCCCGCTCGACCGCCGCCCGGATGCGCTGGCCGACCAGCGTCTCGTAGCCATCACCCGTGGTGTTTTGACCCGCCGTCAACATGATGTTGTAGGTGCGGAACGCACTGAAATCCACGTTGCGGTCGAAATCAGAACGAATCTCCGGCTGGGGCGCCGCACAGGCCGCCAGTGCTGCGACCGCGACGATCAGCATCAGGCGTCTTTTTTTGACCGACATCGTGTCCTCCATCGGTGGATCCGGAACATGCAGGCTACCGTGACCGATATCACGATGCCCCGCAAGTGTCAGCTCAGGCCGCCACCGAACGCGGATGTCAGTTCGATCTCGTTGCCGTCGGGATCCGCCACATAGACCGAGCGGGATTGCGGGTATTCGACAACACCGTCGCGCCAGCGCTCGGTATACAAGACCGGCACCCCCATGCTCTCCAGCCGGTCCTGAAGCGTGTCAAAGTCGGCCACGACGAATCCCCAGTGATTGATCCGCCCGCTTCCGGCAAGCTGCTCTCCGGTCTGCTGGTGTAATGCCAGCCAGGCGGTCCCGGCGCGGCCGAGGATGACGTAGGGGCGCGCAGCGTCGCGGCAATTCTCAGCGACCCTGAATCCGAACACTTTTTCGTAGAAGCCGACCGAGGCCTCCAGATCGGCGACGGTCACGTTGATGTGATCGATTGCGTCCACGTGGATCATGGCGTGATACCTCCTGCAAAGGACATCGCGAGGCGGCTGGCCCGCTTTGGCCCCGTGCGTCGGGAAACGATCAGCAAGACGGCAATGACGGCGATGAGTCCGAGCCCCGCCGACAGCGGCCAACTGCCGAGATCGATGCGGGCCGGCGAGTGTGTTCCGTGACTGGCCGCCACATGGGCGATAGGGGGAAAACAAAGCACGGCGGCGGACTGGATCAGTCGTCTGACGTCTGAAACGGGGTCGAGGGCATTCATGGCAGATCCTCCCGGATGCATTCTTCAGGAAGACAGCCTAGATCGACGTAGACAATACAGCGACAAAATTGCCAATATATCGTCTAATAGTCCGTTTACTGACCATCACAGGCGGGACGACATGGACGACAATGCGGCCGGCAACCTGGCCACCAACATTCGCTCACTCAGAGGTTCGCGAAACTGGAGCCAGCAGCAACTGGCCGACCACGCCAGCATACCCAGATCAACGGTTGCCAGCATGGAGTCCGGCTACGGCAATCCCTCTCTGGCAAACCTGGCACGCGTGTCAGCGGCGCTCGGCGCAGGTATCGAGGAACTGCTCGCCAGACACGCCAGTGCCTGCGCACTCGTCCCGGCATCCCGCATCCCTGTTCAGCGACGCGCCGGAGGGCGGGTAGCCGTGGCCAAGCTGCTGCCGACTCGGGTCCGGGGTATGGAGATCGATCGCATGGACTTCGATCCGGGCGCATCCATGGGCGGAACGCCCCATGTGGCAGGCACCAAGGAGTACTTCTACTGCCTGCGCGGAAAAATGCAGGTGTTGGTGGCCGGACAGCTATTCGAGCTTGGCAGGGGTGATGTGCTGGCGTTCCCTGGAGACCAGAGGCACTCCTATCGCAACCCGGGTAGCGGGCCGGCGGCATCGATAAGCGTTGTCGTGCCGGTACCGGTGGGCGCGGAACTCGGCTAGACAGGCTCAGGCAGAGGCATCGACAAAGTCCCGGCTACCGTGCGAGTCACGAGCCGCCCACAGCGTCGTGACTCCATGAGTGGATCCCGCCAGAGCGAGCCCACCGCGATCCAGCGCGATGAGGCCATATTCGAAACTACGCGCATCGGCCTCGTCGAGGGTCCGCTGGATCGCTGCCTCCAGATCCAGGCCGTCGATTACCCGCGTGGCGATGCGCGCCGCCCCGGCATGATCGACGATGTGCTCACCGATCCCGGTACAGGAGACTCCGACCCCGCCATCGGCGTAGGTGCCGGCCACCGTCGCGCTGTCGCTCACCCGCCCGGGGATCTCGAAACCGACGCCGCCAGTCGATGTTCCGGCCCAGATGCGGCCCTCACCATCCAACGCAACCGCACCGACGGTGCCATGCTCGCCGGCCAGCTGTTGTTCGTGTTCAGCCCGACGATGTGGCGTCACAGGATCGAAATCCGCCAGGCCGGCATCCCGCGCATATCGGCTTGCGTGCGCGCCGGCCAGCACGCGGTGTCTCTCGGCATGCAAGGCATCGGCAACATCGATCGGATGACGCACCCTCTCGATGTTGATGACGCCGGAGAAACTGCCGTTGTCGCCATCCATGAGGGCGGCGGACATCCTCGCGGTCCCGTCCCGCTGCAGCCTGGAACCGAGACCCGCATTGAATATAGGGTCGTCCTCGAGTGCCCGTACCGCCGTCAGCACAGCCTCCCGCGCATCGCCGGCGCTCAACGTCTGCCACGCGCTGGCAAGGATCCTCCGCAGACTCTGGGCATAACTCGCGTAGGTCGTGTGACTGCCCTCACGGGCACCGGCGCCACCGTGGATTATCAGTGCTGGTTGGCTCATGGTCTTACTCGATCAGATAACGGCGGCAACGTATATTAGCGGCTCGGGAGGCTGGTGGCCCGCCCGGTCTTCCGGCGACGTTAGAATACGGTCTCGGATGTAATCCGAGCCCTGTCGAGCCGGACATGCAGGAACGAGGACCCATGCAGACCAACAGACTGAAATCCGTGTTCGTCACGATCTATATGCTCGTGGTCGTCGTGGTGCTGCTGGGCTCCGTTGTCGGACTGCTCATTTCAGATTTCCGGCTCGCCTGGGCAGGCGCATTGATGACGGTGCTGCCGTTCATGGGTCTGTATGCCTACTCCGTGACGTCGAAATCGCTGGCCCGGACCAGTCCCCGCCTGCCGCTGGTATCGACACTGACGATCGCTGGCGGCCTTGTCACGATCTACGGATACTGGCTCAGCGATTACTCTGCCCATCTGCCGATGGTAGCGGCCATCGCGGCGGTCTACGGATTCTTCCTGTTCGACTTCTGGTATTCCAGCTTCGGCCGTCGGGTCAACGACCGGCTGGTAACAGGCCAGGTCATCCCGGAGTTCCAGGCGAAGGACGTCGATGGCGTGCAGGTAGGCCCGGCGGATCTCCGCGGACGACCGGTCCTGTTCATGTTCTACCGCGGCAACTGGTGCCCGTTCTGCATGGCGCAGGTGAAGGAGATCACCGGCCGCTACCGGGAGTTGTCGGACCGGGGCGTGGAACTCGTGCTCATCAGTCCCCAACCAACCGGGCTTACGCAACGCGTCGCGGAGATGTTCCAGGTGCCGTGCCGTTTCTGGGTGGATGAAGGACTGACCGCCTCCCGTGCACTGGGTCTCGTCCATCAGAATGGCGTCCCCGCGGGCAGTCTCACCAAGACCTTCGGTGAAGACACCGTATTGCCGACAGTGATCATCGTGAATCGCGAAGGCCGCATCATCTTCACCGACCAGACCGACAATTATCGCGTCCGGCCCGACCCCGGACTGTTCCTGAAAGCGCTGCACAGTCACGGCATCTGAACCCGGCTTCTGTAGCCACGGCAGAGATCGCGAATGTTGTAGTATGCGCCGAGCCCCAGCGGTCAAACTGGTCGGGCCAGGCTCCCTGCTGATGGTGATCAGACGGACCCCGGATGTCCGCGATCGCCGGGGATTGCCCACTCTTTACCTGGAATTCGCTCCATGGCCGACAAGCAATTGAATCCGCTGACCACAGAGACGCTGTGGAAACTCCGCCGGCTGGGTCCGCCGGCACTATCGCCGGACGGCGCCCGGGTCGCTGTCCCGGTCTCCAGTGACGATGCGGACTCGGATGAAACCCGGACCGAGATCTGGCTGGTCGCCTCAGACGGCACCGGCAGCCAGCCCTTCACGACCCAGTCCGCGACCGGGGGTCGCCCTGCGTGGAGCCCGGATGGCCGTTTCCTTGCTTTTGTTGCGAAGCGTGAAGGCGACGAGGCAGAACAGCTCTATGTCGCGCCGGTAGCCGGTGGGGAGGCCCGCAGGGTCACTGCGATACCCACCGGCGCCAGCGCACCGAAGTGGTTCCCGGACTCCCAACGCATCGCCTTCATCAGCCGCGTCTGGACCGACCTGGATGACTGGGCCGCCCAGAGAAGCCGGCTGGAGGAGCGGCGCAACAGCCGGGACTCGGCGATGGTGTGGGATCGGCCGACGGTGCGCTGGTGGAGCCATTGGCTCGACGAACGCGACGCTCACGTCTTCGTCACCGACATCGACGGATCCGAACCCCGCGGAATCACTGTGTCCACAGGCCTCAGGCTCTATGAGTTCAACTTCGGCGATACCACGCCCGGGCCGGACAGCTACGATATCGCGCCAGATGGCCAGGAGATCGCGTTCGCCGCCGACGTGGATGCCTCTTTCGTCGACCCTGACTTCCGCATATTCCTGATGCCGCTGGCGGGCGGTCAGGCACGGGACATCACCGGCCCGGACAGCGCCGCAGACGAGTCACCGAGCTACAGCCCCGACGGTCGATGGCTCGTTCACACCCGACAGGTCGTCAAGGGTTTCTACGCCGACAGGCTGCGACTGATCCGACACGACCGTGAATCCGGCGCTTCGATCGAAGTCGCCGGGGACTGGGACCGGTCTGCGACCGGCCTCGTCTGGAGCGCCGACAGCCGCGTGCTGTACGGATCGATCGACGACGCGGCCCATCGACGTGTCTATTCGATCGCCATCGGAGATGGCAGGGTCAGCCCGGTCACCGGCGACAAGAGCTTCACGTCGCTGGCGACGGCAGTCGATAGCGACGTGTTGGTCGGACTGCGCCAGTCTTTCACGGAACCACCGACGCTGGTCAGCATCGATCCGGACAGCGGGGCGCAGACGCAGCTGTCGGATTTCAATGACGCGCTGCTGGCCGAGGTGGACTTCGGCGACTACGAGAGCGTGACGTATACCGGGGCCAACGGGGATGAGATCCAGATGTGGATCAACTATCCGCCGGGATTCGACCGATCCCGCAAATGGCCTCTCTACCTGATGCTCCATGGTGGACCCCACAATGGCATCGTCGATTCATTCTCACCGCGCTGGCATGCGCAGATATTCGCCGGCTGGGGCTATGTGACTGCCTGGCACAACTTCCATGGATCGAGTGGATTCGGCCAGGCGTTCGCCGACTCGATCAATCCTGACGTAGGTAGGCTGCCCTACCAGGACACTATCCTTGCCGCGGACTACCTTGCCGATCAGGACTGGATCGATGAGGGACGCATGGCGGCGGGAGGCGGCAGTTTCGGCGGCTATCTGGCCGCGACTCTGCTGGGACGCGAGCATCCGTTCCGGACCCTGGTCGCACACGCCACCGTCTACAATGATTACACCCAGTACGCCGCCGATTATGGCGCCCACAAACGCCGTTTCGGTGAGCATTGGGAAGACGACAACTATGCCGCCTGGTCGCCACACAACTGCGCCGACAATTTCAATACGCCGACACTCGTCATCCATGGCGAGCAGGATCACCGGGTGCCGGTCAATCATGGCCTGGAGCTCTTCAACACCCTGCAGAACAGAGGTATCAGGAGCCGCCTGATCTATTTCCCGGATGAGAACCACTGGGTGGTCAAGCCGGGCAATTCGATCTTCTGGTATGCACAGAAACGTGACTGGCTGGCTGAGTTTATCGGCCAGGGACCGACAGACTAATTCTGTCGAATCGACACGGAGAATTGTGAAAGTGAGTAAGACTGGCAAGACGATCGCCGGCGTGTGCGTCGCCCTGGCCGCCATCATCGGTTTTGGCATCTACTGGCTCGCCAACAATCTCGACGGCATCGTCGCCGGGGCGATAGAGAAAGTTGGCAGTGAAGTCACCGGCGTCCCGGTGCGGGTGTCGGCGGTCAGCATCTCGCTCAAGGAGGGTACGGGGGAAATCCGTGGCCTCACGATCGGCAATCCGGATGGATTCAGCAGCGATCATGCCCTCAGGCTGAATTCTATCCGCATCGTCCTGGATACCAGCACGATCACGAGTGATCCGGTGAGGATCAAGCAGATCAGTGTCGATGGCTCGGAACTCGTCGCCGAAGTGTCGGTCGGCTCGGGGATCAACCTCGCCAAGATCAATGACAATCTCAAGACCGGCGCAGATGGGAGCGAACCCTCGTCCGGCGAATCCGCCGGACCGAAGCTCGTCATCGATCAGTTCGATTTCACCAATGCCGCGATGACCGTCAAGACCCCGGTCAGCCAGGACAAATCGCAGAAACTGGGCGATGTTCACGTGCGCAATATCGGCGAGGGCAGCGGTGGCGCCACCCCGGCCCAGGTGGGAGTACAGCTCCTGCGCCCCGTGCTCCAGGAAGCGGTGAAGGCTGCTCGAAAAGAGGCGGGCAACCTCGGTATCGAGGGCTACAAGGAAGGCGCTGTGGACAAGCTCAAAGACAAGCTCGGGATCGGGAAGTAGCCGCGACCTACCTCAGGGATCGATATCCTCCAGATCCGCCAGCTCGCTGCTGAGACGGCGATGATCCGCCAGTGCCTCAAGCGTTCTCCGGGCGACGCTACCCGGACCGGTCCGGGCGCGCTCCCGCGCTTCGAGATCGGGAAGTTCACGATCAAGATCAAATGACGGACCCGCTCCGAGTTCCGGGTCCGCTGTTTCGTTGACAATCTTCTTTCCCACGATGAGGACCTGAACAAACCACCCGCTGGCACCCTCTGTTGTTTTCGCAGGAGTAGGCGACTCAGATGCGTGATCGACGGCTGAGTCGCTCTCTATGGCGGGACCTGCTGGTTTTTCCTATAGTGCAGGCCAGTCGGGACGACAGACCATTGGGAGACCGAGGGTGCTCAGGGCGCGACAGAAGCTCGGCAAGTATCGCATCGAGAAGCGGCTGGCGAACGGCCCGCTGGCTGCGGTGTATCGGGCCTATGACACGGTCCATGGCATCAAGGTGGCGCTGAAGGTCCCGCATCGACGGATCATGGACGAGTATTTCCTCGGCGACTTTCGCAAGGAAGCCCGGCTGTCTGCAAAACTTGAGCATCCGAACATCCTGCCGGTCCTGAATGCGGACTTTGTCGGCGGCTATTTCGTCATCTCGATGCCGCTCGGAGACGAAACCCTGGGCGATCGCCTGAGCCGGCGGATCTCTACGGCCAAGGCGCTGGACTTCACCACGCAGATCCTCGACGCGGTCGCCCACGCTCACAGCAAGCGGATCATCCACTGCGATATCAAACCGGAAAATTTCATCCTGTTCGGCAGCGATCGCCTCAGGCTGACTGATTTCGGATTCGCCAAACTGGCCAGAGGTCGGCTGGAAGCGTCTGGCTCCGGCACGATCGGCTACGTCGCCCCGGAACAGGCGATGGGCCGCCCGATGTTGTCCTCGGATGTATTCTCCATGGGACTCGTGCTGTATCGGATGTACGCCGGAGCATTGCCAAGGTGGCCATTTGAGTGGCCGCCTGCCAACCACCAGCGCCTGCGCCAGAAACTCCGACCGGACATGGTGGCGCTGATCCGCCGCGCAATCGAAGTTCGTCCCGCCAGGCGTTTCCGTGATGCGATCCACATGCGCAACGCGTTTCAGCGCATCAAGCACCGGGCCCTGCAGCCGAGACGCCTCGCAGGATGAGCATCAGCCTGCCGACCGCGTCCGAAGGCCTCGGTCGATGGCAACCCGCGAACTCGGATATCGGAGGCCTGAGACGGGTCGCAGACGGCGTCGCGGCCTTTTACTCCTCGCCCTGTCCGGGCGGCAGCGGCATGAGCGAGGACGCGCTTGCCATCATCCCGCTGGCAGGGGGCAGCGCGCTGCTTGCGGTAGCGGATGGCATGGGCGGACTGCCTGGCGGACGCGAGGCCGCCGCCATGGCTATCGATACGCTCATCAGCGATCTGACCGCATCGCCACCGGGCCCACTGTCCAGCCGGCCTCGCCTGCTGGACGCGATAGAACACGCGAACCAGCGGATCCTTGGCATGGGCAACGGCTCTGCCACGACCCTGGCCGTCGCCGAGATCGGCCAGGGTCGTGTACGAGCCTTCCACGTAGGCGACTCTGAAATCGTGGTATTCGGCCAGCGTGGCCGACTCAGGGTACAGTCCGTGCCCCATTCACCGGTCGGTTTCGCTTTTCATGCCGGGTTGCTCGACGAGAGCCAGGCGATCAGCCATGAAGATCGCCATCTGGTGTCGAACGCACTGGGCACCCGTGACATGCGAATCGAAGTCGGCAGCGCCGTGCCGCTGGCGGATCACGATACGGTTGTGGTGTGCAGTGACGGACTCGCCGACAACCTGACCCTCGGCGAGACCATAGATGTCCTGCGTTCGGGGCCTCTTGACCGGGCCTTCTCAGGTCTCATCGCGCGTGCAACGCAGCGCATGACGGCGCCCCAGGGAGACGAGCCGAGCAAGCCGGATGACATCAGCGTGATCGCATTTCGCCGCAGGCCCGGCGCATCACTGGAGCGTCGGCTGACCCGCTGAAACTTCGCGGCAGTGCCGTGCCGGATCGTGGCCAACCTCTCGGTGAGCGTGAGGCGCGGCACACGGACGATGACCGGCCTGCCGGTCATGGATAATGTTTTACAGACGAAACCATCGAGAGGCTTCCGGATGGAATATCGCAGATTGGGAGACAGCGACCTGACGGTCTCGGAGATCGCCCTCGGATCCTGGCTGACCTACGGAGCCGGCGTCGAGCAGGATGCTGCCCGCGCCTGTCTGCACGCGGCCTTCGACGCCGGTATCAATTTCATCGATACAGCCAATGTCTATGGCCGCGGCGCCGCGGAGCAGGTGTTGGGGGAATTGCTGGCTGACATTCCGAGAGACCGCTATGTGCTCGCCACCAAGCTGTTCTTTCCGATGACGGCCGAGGACAAGGGCCTGTCGAGCGCGCAGATCGAGAAGCAGCTCGATGCATCCCTTGCACGACTCGGGGTGGACTACGTCGATCTCTACCAGTGCCATCGCTATGACCCGGAGACGCCCCTCGACGAGACCATGGAGGCGCTGACACGCGCGGTCGAAGCGGGCAAGGCGCGCTATGTCGGCTTCAGCGAGTGGACCCGCGCGCAGATCCAGGCATCCTTAGATGTGCCCGGGGCGGTGAAGTTCGTCTCCAGCCAGCCCCAGTACTCCATGTTGTGGCGCAGGATCGAAGAAGCCGTCATCCCGGTCTGCGAAGCGAACGGCATCAGCCAGATTGTCTGGTCACCGCTTGCCCAGGGTGTCCTGACCGGCAAGTATCGCCCGGGGATGCCGCCACCGTCAGATTCCCGGGCCGCCGACGATCGGATGAATGCGTTCATCGGCGACCTGATGTCGGACTCGGTCCTCGACGCCGTGCAGCGCCTGCGGCCGGTGGCCGACGACGCCGGACTGTCCATGGCGCAACTGGCGTTGGCCTGGGTACTCAGGCAGCCCGGTGTCGCCTCCGCGATCATCGGCGCGACGCGTCCGCAGCAGGTGCGGGACAACGCCGCCGCCGCTGGCATCAGACTGGACCAGCCAAGCCTGGATGCCATCGACACGATCCTGGAAGGCGTGACTCGCGGCTAAGCTGAACCATCATGCCGCCAACAGCGAAGGAAACACGACGATGAGAAACCTTGCGGCGATGTGCCTGGCCGGCTTGCTGGGGCTCTCTCCGCAGAGCCATCTCCAGGCAGACGAGGCACCGCCGGTGCTGGTGATCCACGGTGGCGCGGGCACGCTGTCCCGTGACGAGATGACGATCGAAAGCGAAACGGCGTTCCGCGCCGGGCTGATGCGCGCCCTCCTGGCGGGTTACCAGGTGCTCGATGGGGGAGGCAGCGCCGTGGACGCGGTGTCAACGGCCATCGTCACCATGGAGGATGATCCGCTGTTCAACGCCGGTCGGGGCGCCGTCTTCACCCACGGGGGCCGCAACGAGATGGATGCGGCGATCATGGACGGAGAAACCCGCGAGGCCGGTGCGGTGGCCGGCGTGCGGCTGGTCAAAAATCCGATCCTGCTGGCCCGCGCCGTCATGCGGGACTCCCCACACGTGATGCTGACCGGACAGGGCGCGGAGGAGTTTGCCCTTGCCCAGGGCATGGACCTCCGCCCGCCGGAGTATTTTCGGACCCAGAGGCGCTGGAAGCAGCTGATGCGGCGGCTTGAACCGACCGCCGGGCGCCCCCGAACGATAGACCGGGTGGGTACGGTCGGCGCTGTCGCGCTCGATCAGCATGGGCGGCTGGCCGCCGGGACGTCGACCGGAGGGATGACAGGCAAGCGCTGGGGCCGTGTCGGAGATTCCCCGATCATCGGCGCCGGCACCTATGCTGCGAATCCGGACTGCGCGGTATCGGCCAGCGGCCACGGCGAATACTTCATCCGCGCCGTCGTCGCTCACGACATCTGTGCGCGGGTCCGTTATCAGGGGCTGGAGCCTCCACAGGCCGCCCGTCAGGTAGTACTTGAAGACCTGGTGCAGATGGGTGGTGAAGGCGGCGTTATCGTGCTTGGTGGCGGTGGCCAGTTCAGCGCCGTATTCAACACGACCGGCATGTATCGGGGCGTGATCGACGGGCCCGGGCGCGCCCGGGTGGCCATCTATCTGGACGAAGACCTGTCGCCTGCCGTGTCCGGTGGCGAGTAGCTATCCGAGTGTCGCCCGGCTGGCCATCCAGGCGAGGTAGGCAGAATAGCAGAGCAACAACAGGGCGCCCTCGCGCCGGCCGAGACGGAATCCGGAATACATGAAAGGCAAGACCAGACCCGTCAGACCCGCCATCACGTAGAGATCGCCCATCTGCACATCCCCGCGCTGCAGCGGCGCGATCACCGTAGTGAGCCCGAGGATGCAGAGCAGATTGAAGAAATTGGATCCGACGATGTTGCCTGCGCAGATATCAGAGGATCCGCGCGCGCTGGCGACGATGGCGGTTGCCAGCTCCGGCAGGCTGGTGCCGATCGCGGCGATCGTCAGGCCCACAACGGCAGTACTGACGCCGGTCGCCTCGGCAATGTGGACGGCGGCCTCGACGAATGCCGCGCCACCGGCCGCCAGGGCGATGACGCCCGCGACGATCATGAGCCAGGTTCGTCCCGGGCTGGAGACCCGCTCCTTTACCTCATGAGTGAACTGCTCCTGGACCGACACGCGTTCAGTCTTTGCGTTGCGTATGTTCTGTCCAATGAACAGCACCAGCCCTGCGAGGAGGATCAGGCCCTCCGCCCGACCCACGAGCCCGTCCATGAGGCACCAGACGGCAAACAAGGTGGCCAACAGCAGCCACGGCATGTCTCTGCGGATCATCCTCGCCTGGACCCGGATCGGTTTTATCAGCGCCGCCAGCCCGAGGACCAGGCCGAGGTTGGCAATATTGGAGCCGACGATGTTGCCGACCGCGACGTCATCAACGCCGGCGAAGGCGGAGTCGAGCGTGACTGCCAGTTCCGGGGTACTCGTGGCAAACGCAACGACGGTCATACCGACCATGAGCGGAGAAAGCCCTAGGCGCAGAGCGGCCGTGCTGGCACCCCTGACCAGCCATTCGCCGCCCAGATAGAGCAGCACCAGCCCGGCCAGGAGCATGACGATACTGCTCAGCACGACAACGGCGCCATCATCGGCCACACGGTGAGATGCTGGGCGGCGTCTATTCTGTCAGGCAACGCGCTCTCCGGGCGACGGCACAGAACCCGATTCTAGCCTTCGAACATGCCGGACTCACATACTTCGCTTCTTGCTCGCAATCTTCCTGGCCAGTACTGTCGCCGATGCCCACGCTGGAAGAGAGACATGACCAGACGAATCTGCATGTGGTCGGGACCGAGGAACGTATCCACGGCGTTGATGTACAGCTTCGCACAGAGGCGAGACACTCGCGTGGTCGACGAGCCCCTGTATGCCCACTATCTCAGGGCCAGTGGCGCAACACATCCCGGTCGCGGAGAGATACTCGCCGCCATGCCGACGGACGGACGCGAGGTCATGCTGCAGCTGGCTTCGGAGGAATGCGAGGCGGAGATGCTGTTCGCCAAACAGATGGCCCATCACTTCCTCGACCTGGATACCGGACTGCTCGAGCCGTTTGAACACTTCCTCCTGCTGCGTGATCCGAGGGAGATGTTGCCGTCGCTGCTGGAGGTTCTCGATGACGCCACGCTGCGGGATACTGGCTTGCCGGATCAGGTGCGCCTGGTCGAGGGCCTGGAGTCTGTCGGCAAACCGCCATTCTGCATCGAGTCAAAAGCCCTGCTGCTTGACCCGGAGCGCGCGCTGCGGTCCATCTGCGCAAGGCTCGATGTCGACTTCGACCCGGCCATGCTGACCTGGCCTCCCGGGCCCAGGCCCGAGGACGGAATCTGGGCTCGATGGTGGTACGCCAATGTCCACCAATCTACCGGCTTTCAGCCATGGCATCCTTCGGGCAGGACCGTACCGGAAGATCACCTGGAACTGCTGGAGCAGTGCCTGGCACTCTATCGACGCCTGCAACGTTTCTCGATCTCTGTATGAGGCTCATGATGACAAATGCTTCCCCGGATCCCCGTAACGCAAACATCCTGGTGCACGTCGGCGGCAGCCTGGTGCCGCGCAGCGAGGCGCGGGTCTCGGTCTTCGACAGCTCGGTACAGGGTGGCGATGCGGTCTGGGAGGGTCTGCGGGTCTATGCCGGCAGCATCGCGGAACTCGACGCCCACCTGGACAGATTACTGGCCTCGGCCCATGCGCTGGCCTTCGATCGGATACCGCAACGGGCGGATATTCGCCAGGCGATCTTCGAGACGCTGGAGGCCAATGGCATGCGGGACGGCGCACATATCAGGCTGACGCTGACGCGAGGAGAGAAGACGACCTCCGGCATGAACCCGAGATTCAACCGCTCCGGCCCCTGCCTTATCGTGCTGGCGGAGTGGAAGCCTCCGGTCTATGACGATACCGGGGTAAGGCTTATCACGTCCTCGATAAGACGCAACAACCCGCAGTGCCTCGACTCCAAGATCCACCACAACAATCTGCTCAACAACATCCTGGCATGTATCGAGGCCAACGTGGCCGGCGTCGACAGCGCACTGATGCTGGATCTCAACGGGTTCGTCTCCGAGACCAACGACACCAATGTCTTTATCGTCGTCGGCGATCAGGTGCTCACCCCTCATGCGGACAGCTGTCTGCCCGGTATCACCCGGGCGCTGATCATCCGGCTCTGCGAGCGCAACGGAATTCCCTGTCGCGAGCGCAACCTGTCCCTTACCGAGATGTATACGGCAGACGAAGTTTTCACAACCGGGACGATGGGCGAGCTGACCCCGGTCCTGGAGATCGACGGCCGTCGGGTCGGCTCCGGGGAAGCGGGCGCGGTGACCCGGCGCCTCGGGCAGCTTCACGCCGACTGGGTGCGCGGGCATGGAGAGCCGCTGCCATTCTGAAGTAGGGCTTCAGCCGGGCTGGAATACGCCTGTCTGTACATGAGCCTGCGACGCATCCTCGACCTGGACCCGGTTCCTGCCCATCTTCTTGGCCTGGTACATGGCCTGGTCAGAGAGCTGCAGTACACCTTCAGGGCTCCTGGCCGTCTCGCCCGGGCTGACGACTGAGACGCCGATGCTGATGGTCAGATACGAGGATACCCCGGAGCCGCGGTGCGGGATGTTCAACTCCGCCACGTGACGCCTGACATCCTCCGCCAGCCGGGCGGCGGCCTCCAGGCCGACGTCGAAGAACACGAGGATGAACTCTTCGCCGCCGAACCGGCCCGCGAAGTCCAGCGGCCTGCGCGCCGCCATCGCCAGGCGCGAAGCGACGCGTCTCAGGCACTCGTCCCCTGCCTGATGACCATGCTGGTCGTTGTAGGCCTTGAAGTGGTCAAGGTCCGCGAGCATGAAGGCCAGCGACTTCTGCTGCCGCTTGGCCACGTCCCACGCCTGGGCGAGATACTTGTCGAATGCGCGGCGATTGTAGAGACCGGTCAGGCCATCCCGCTCGACCAGTTCGGAGAGTAACTGGCGCTCGAGGTAGCCGGCCCGGAGCGCGTGCTCGAGCGCATAGCTGCCCATGCCACAGGCGAAATTTGCCACCAGCAACAAGGTCAGATTGTAGGCGATGAATTCTCCGGGAACGCCTACAAGGACGGCACCGATACCATAGAACACGGTGATCAACAGCACGATGATCATCGCGGTCTGCATGAACAGGCCCAGCGCGAAATAGATGAACGCGACGATCACCAGCAGACCGGAGAAACCGGCCTGCAGGAATTGCTCCGGGGCCGTCAGATTGAGCACCGCGTAGCCCAGTCCCGAAGCGAGCGCGGTCATCAGCACCATTGATCGGAACGCCGCCCGCTGGGCGGGAAGGTAACTGACGACGATCGTGGCCACGAACACCGGTGCCAGCAACCCGAATCGGATCAGGTTCGCGAACCAGTCGTTGGTCGATCGGCCCGACACCATGCCGAGCAGGAAGAACACCACCATCAGCGTCAGGCCGACGAATAACGCCACCCGGACGTAAGGCAGGAAGCGCTCGAAATGAGCACCACGAAAACCCGGCTCGAGCTCCGCCGCGAATTTCAGCCAGGGGAAACCCTCTTCGAGTTGTCGCGCGAAGACCGAATCGAATGCGTACTTGCGAGCCGTGGGCTCCGGCATGCGCCCCCCATCGATAGCCAACTGCCTGTTTCGACAACAAGCTTAGCTTCGATGAGCATTTAATGCATGGCCTTCGCGTGTCAGGACATGCAGGCAAAGACACCGCAGACTAGCCTCACGCTTGTCTCGTGCTCGTTCGCCCTGGCCCGTTCTCCGCGGGATCTAGTTGCCGTACGGATCGCCGGTGTTGCCCTTGGAGCGCATGATCGCCTCCTGTGCGTCCCTGCTTTCCTGCTCCATCTCGGCCCGGGTCTTGCAGACCGTCTGCTTGAAGTGGGAACCGGTCACCTGGACCCGGCGGCAGACAATCTCGTTGCGCTCCTTGGTCATCGAGTCGTTGTAGGCGGCGACTTTCTCCTCCTCGGTCATGGCATCTTTCTCTTCCTGGCTATACACCGGCGCGACTTCGAGATCCTTGGTGGCCGATGACTTCGGCATGCTGCTGCATGCGCCGAACGCCAGTGTCAACGCAACCAGCGTCGATAGCTCCATCACTTTTCTCATCTGAACCTTCCCCTCTGTTCGTATTGTTTTTCTTGCCCGGTAGTACTCGAGTCTCTCCACCTGTCGCCGGCTCACGCGGGCTATCTGCGGGTCAGGCTGGCCGACATCTGCTCTTCGCCCGGACCGCTGCGCCCCCTGCACAGACGGGTACCGGTCACCGTCTGGCATGCCTGGTTGGTACCTGCGATACCCGGCTCTTCGAGTTCGAAATTGAACGTGCGCTGCAGCGTCTGCTGCGAAGGCGTCCCGTCTACAAGGAACGGTTCGAATCGCCAGCTCTTCAGCGCCCTGCGAACCGGGCGCTCGAAAATCCGGTCCGAGCTCGCCACCACCTGGATGTCTTTGACCTTCCCCTTCGCATCCACCAGATATGTGACTGTCACGAACCCGGTCCGGCCGTGCAGCCGGGCGTGCCGCGGATACTCGGGCGCCCGGCTCTTGAGCAGCTTTCCGCCCTCCGGCGCCGGCTCACCCGATGCCGACTCCGCGTCCGGTGCCGGCGCGATGTCCGGCGTCCGGGCCGGTGTCGCGGCGGGCGGTGGGATCAAAGCGGCCAGCTGGACATGCTCCGTGGCCCGGGCCTCGGCCACCACATCGACTTGATTCGGCACATCTGGCTGCGGGGCTTCCGCCATCCTGTCTTTCGCAACGGCCGCGGGCGGCGGAGACTGCGCGCCTGACACCGACGGCACGGCAGGCGCTTCGGCGGCAGATACGATCGGCAGTTCCGCGGGTGGTTCGGGAACGACGACAACCCGGGCAGGTATCGCGACCGGGGCTGTTTGCTCGACGGGTGCCGATATGGCGTCCGGCTTCGCCGGCGCATCCGGGATCTCAATTACCGCCTCAGGCACCGCAGCCGACGCGATCGGGGCATTTGGCGGGGTAAGCGTCGCTTCACCGACGACGACCGGCTCGGGTGGCGTCGGGACCACTGGCGGCGCCGGATCATCCACGATCATCCGGGCGCCGGACATGGCACCCAGTCCTGTCCCTACAAGGACGAGGCCGGCCACCCAGCTAAGGGATCCGCGTTGCGGAGCAGGTGCCGCCACGAGACGGGTAACCCGTCCGCGCAGATGTCCGCCGGTGGCTGCAAGACTCAGATCCATCCCCGTGGAACAACGCATGCCCTCGACTTCGGTCAGCGCCCTGGCGTAGGTGAGTGAGTCTCCCGTTCGACCCACGACCATGTCGTCGCAGCAATTCTCACGCTCCAGCCGGATACGCGCGGACACCAGCCTGACCACCGGGTGATAGAACAGAAGGGTCTCGGCGACGACCTGCAGCAGGTTCGCCAGGTGATCAAATCGCTGGATGTGGGCGAGCTCGTGGCTGATGATCAACTCGAGTTGTTTCGGCGTCAGCCCCATGAGCGCGCTGGGCGGGATCAGTATGACCGGCCGCAGCCAGCCGATGACCATCGGCACCGAGACTCGCGCGGATTCCATGACCCGTGCGTTGCCGCGGATCGCCATCGCATCGCTGAGGCGCTGCACGACGAGTTGAAGAGCGGGCGACAGAGAGTACGCCCCGGCCCGTGCCAGGTTGCGTATCCGGACGACCTCAACGGCCAGCCTGCCGGACAACAAAATCACGCCACATGCCCAGGCCAGGACGGCCCAGGGAAGCAGGGTCTCGATGCCGGATAGCAGCATCGACCAGCCGTCGGTCTCGAGTGCACTCAGGCCGGCCGGGGCAATGCTGATCGACCCGCGCGCGACGCCGGTGGCCACAGGTGGCGAGTAGACTTTCAGGAAGGTGACGACCGGGACCGCCAGCATGGCGGCAAGCTGCGTCATCCCGAACCAGTATCTTGTGACAGCGCTGGCCCCGCGTAACAGATACATCACGCTGACGAACAGGACGCCCGCGACCAGCCCCTGCCAGAGGAAATGCACCAGGGCCCAGCCCAGCGCCTCGACGAGTGCGGTCAGTGTGCCGGGGTCAGTCACTTCTCCACCCCGTCCAGCCGATCAAGCATCTCGCGTATCTGAGCCAGCTCTTCCGGTGTAGTCCGTGACGACCCTCCCAGAGCGGACAGGACAAGCTTCGATGTCGACCCGTCGAACACGCCGTCAACCAGTTGGGAGGTCATCTGGCTCTGCGCCTGGGCCTGCGTGAGGCGAGCCTTGTAGACGTGGGCACGCCGGGATTCATCGCGCTCCACCAGCCCCTTGCCATGCATGATCTGGAGGAACTTCAGTGCGGTCGTATAACCAGTGGGCTCCCTGGCGTTCAAAGCCTCGTGAACGTCTCTGACAGTGGCAGGGCCCAGACGCCAGAGCACACGCAGGACGCCGAGTTCCGACGGCGTCGGGCGAGTCAATCTGGTTGACTTGGCGCGCTCCACGTTCACTCAAAGCTACTCCGGCAGGTCGATCAGGAGCCGTGCGGCCCGAAGGCACGAAAGGCTTCGTAGATTACGCCGCCGATGCAATTTTGACAAGTCGGCCGCATGAACAGCTTCTGGAAGTTGAGGTCGGGAGCGCGTGACCGGCCAGCTATCTCAGCCGGCATAGTAGCGCTGCAGGAACTCCTCGAAGGGGATCTCGTCGGCGGTCTCGATGTCTTTCTGCCGGCGGAGAGAAGCGGCGACCTCGGCCTCGAAGAGTTGCAGTCTTGAAGGCTCTATGGGAGGCAGGGCGCGGAAGTAATCCCGGTAACTCCTGGAAAGGTCCATGGCGAACTCGAAGAAGGAGGACTCCCGCTCCGCCATTGTCGCCAGGATCCGGGCAGAGGGCGTACGCTCCGGATCCTCGATCTTGGCCATCTGCAAGTCGAGACTCGCCTGGTAACAAGGGTCGGATTGTCCGGAATCCAGCAGCTCGCAGATCGGGCGCATGCTCTCGATGATCCCGGCCCCCCAGGCCTGAAGGCTGCGCCGCCGCCCATCGATCGTCATCTCGAGGCCAGGCTGGCGGCCGCGTACGGCAGCACGCAGGTGGTTGCCGTCATACTCCCGCGCCTCCGCATCCGACATCCTGGGGCTCTCGCTGAGCATGCAGAGGATCAGGAATGCTTCGAGGAACCGCATCTCGTTCTGGCTGACGCCTGCTGGATCCAGAGGGCTCACATCGAGCGATCTGATCTCCACGTACTCCACACCCCGGCTCTGCAAGGCAGAGATCGGGCGCTCGCCGGACCTGGCGATCTGCTTGGGCCGGATAAAACCGTAATACTCGTTCTCGATCTGCAACACGCTGGTATTGAGCTGGCGCCAGACGCCGCCTGACCGCACGCCGATCTCTTCATAAGCCTGCAGGGGGGTACGGGTCGCCGAGTCCAGAGCGGCGACGTAGTCCGCCAGCTCGTTCATGCCCGGATTGATTCCCGCCTGGTTGGCGTTGCGATAACCGACGTCGCTCATACGTAGCGTCGTCGCATGGGGACCATAGACCGTCCATGGGTCCCATTCGGGCAGCGCTGTCTCGTTGCCGCAAAGGAACGACTTGCAGACGGCCGGAGAGGCGCCGAACAAGTACAGGGTGATCCAGCCGAGCCTGCGATAGTTCCGCAGCAGATCAAAATAGGCGGCATTGCGGAAAGTCATCGCCGTGTCTGATGAGCCCTCTGTGGATTGGTAGATCTCCCAGAATGACTCGGGCAGGGAATAGTTGAAATGGACCCCCGATATCGCCTGCATGACCCGCCCGTATCGATGACTCAGCCCGAGACGGTAGATATGCTTCATCCGTCCCGAATTCGAGCAGCCGAATTCGGCGATCGGTACGCTGTCGTCGCTCTCGACTATGCAGGGCATGCTCGTGGCCCAGAGCATCTCGTCACCGATGCGTTCGTAAACGAACTGGTGCAGATCGCACAAGAAAGTCAGCGTCTCCCAACTCGTGGCATGAGGCGGCGTTACCAGTTCGAGCAGCGCCTCCGAGAAGTCGGTGGTGACCCATGGGTGGGTCAGCGCTGACCCCAGGCCGGCCGGATGCGGACGCATTGAAATGCGGCCCTCGGGACTGACCCGCAGGGATTCCTTCTCCATGCCCTTGCTACCGCCCTGGAGCACGGACTCCCCGGCCGCTCCCGTGAGTCGATCCAGCCGTTGATGAAGGAGACTGAACATGCCGCTATTCGTGTGTTGTTATTGCCCGCTGAGGGTGATTCTTATCGCGGTCCGGCTCCTGACTGACCCAGCCGCGGCGTCCGCGGATTATACGCCCCCGGGGGACTGACAATTGCCGCAATAGTAGACACGTCGCCCACTCATGTTCTCCCGGCGGACCGGTGTTCCACACCCGTAGCATGGCAGCCCCTCTCTGGAGAACGCGGCGAAGCGCGCCTCAGCGCGGGTCATCCCGGCGTTGCGGAGGCGGCGGAAGACGCTCGGAGAGTGGGTGACGCCACCGGTCCGGTATGAGCGCCGGGTCAGAGTGAGAATCGCCCTGGCCAGCCGCATCAGCGCCGCCGCGTCACAGTCTCGCGGTCGAGTCTTCGGATAGATGCCGGCCACGAAGAGAATCTCGCTGCGCAGGTAGTTGCCGAGACCGGCCATGAATCCCTGGTCCAGCAGCAAGCTGGCGAGCTGCCTGCCGCGAAAAGTAGCGGAATCCAGGCGCGCGACAACCGTGGCGATGTCCACATCGGTGTCCAGCGGGTCCGGTCCGAGACCACGAAGACGCGGATGAGATAGCAACTCCGAAGCGGGAATCACATCGATGTCCGAAGCGCTGTAGAGCAACGCCGAATGCCGGTCGGTATGCAGGGCGAGCCTCAGCTGCCTGCCGGTGTCCGGAGTTTGACCGAGTGGTTTCACCCACCAGCGGCCGTAGAGCTGATTGTGGCTGTAGATGCGTGTGCCGTCCCGGAACCTGCACAGCATGTGCTTGCCGAGCGTGTCGACAGCCCGCAGTTGACGACCCTGGAGGCGGCTTTCCCATAGCTTCAGAGCGGGCGACGCAAAGAACAGCCGCTCGATGCGGCGGCCTGCGAGCACGCGTGCCAGGCGATCAGCCGCCCGGCGGATCTCCGGCCCCTCAGGCATCGGTGGAGAGCGTCAAAAGCGGATGCGCCCGACCAGCAGGTCCCTGAACATGACGAAGTCACCGATCAGGCTGTAGAGCGGGTGTTTGAACGTAGCCGGCTTGTTCTTCTCGAAGAAGAAGTGGCCCACCCAGGCAAACCCGTAGCCGAGCACGGGCAGCGCCCATAGCCACGCGTAATGGCCTGTCGCCAGGGCGAATCCCAACGTCAGTATCACCAGGGCCGTGCCGACGAAGTGGAGCCGGCGGCAGACCCTGTCGCTATGCTCGCCCAGGTAGTAAGGATAGAAATCCCGGAAGCTGTTGAATTCGTCACTCATCTTCTGCTTCCTCGCTCGGACCGGCGGGATCAAAGAAAAACGCAATGTATCACCTCTGCGGGCCCGCGGCGCCAGGGCGGGAAGTGTGACAAATGCCTCGGATTGACGGACACTTCGTCGCTAACGTGGGTCTGGATGTATTCCGATCGAAGCTTCGGTCGGCACAATCGCAACCGCCAAGATTTGAGCATGCAGGAAGCCTCAATCCCAGCCTCTTCGGAAGACGTCGTGCTTCCCGCCATGGATCAGGGTCAAGACGATCTGGCGCCGGCCGAGCCATTTGCTCCCTTACCTGCTGCGGATGGCGGCACCGCCCAGACCATCGCAGGCCCACTCCAGTCGGCGTCGAACACGAGCGGCCCCGGCATGGATGTCCTCGGTCTCGTGATCCTGGTTCTCCTCGTTGGCTCCGCCATGCTGATCTTCCAGGTGATGCGGCTGCGGGACCAGCTGCGGGTGTCGCGTGAACTCAAGGGAGCCGCGGAATCCGAGGCCCGGCAATTGCGGGTGCTGATGACCCAGTCGGAGAAGGCGGCCGAGAGGCGGGCGCGTCATCGGGTCACCACGCTCATGCAGCGCAGCCAGCAGGTGGAGCGGGAACGCGATGCACTCGAACAGAGCAACACGAAACTGCGCCGACTCGTCCAGGTTGACGACCTGACAGGCGTCGCCAACGTCCGCGAGCTGGGCCATGCACTGGACAGTGAACTGCGCCGTGCCCAGCGGGCCATGCGTCCGGTATCTCTGATCATCTGCGACCTGGATGACTTCAAGCGTTTCAATCGCAAGTACGGCCATGACCGGGGGGACGACCTGCTCAAACGCACCGCGCACCTGGCCCAGTCCGTCTTCAGGCGCGGCGGAGACCACATCGGGCGGATCGCGGGAGATCGCTTCGCCGTCATCACGCCGGATACGGACTACCGATCAGCCCTGAGCCAGGCAGAGACCATGAGACAACGGATCTGGGAATCCGCCATCCCGTTCGAGGATGCCGGCGAAGCCAGCCGGGTCACATTGAGCCTCGGAGTCACCTGCCTCCTGCCCGACAAGCCCGTCAAGCCCTACCAGGTATTCGAAAGAGCGATCCTGGCGCTGCGGCTGGCCAAGCAACGCGGTGGCAACCTGGTGCGTGGTGATCGGCCGGAGGGACCGCATCGCTCGGGCTCCATCTCCGCCGCCGAACACCCATTCCGGGCTGCTGCCCGGGACGGCACCGACGGGATCGGCTGAGGGAGTTCAGGCGCGTATGAGCAAGCACCGGCCCATACTCATCGTCGACGAAGATCGCGAACATGCCGGAGAACTGGCCTCACTGGTCGAACGAATCGGCTTCGAGACATTCACCGCCGCTGGCCGTGACGAAGCACTGCCGCTACTCGAACAGGACCCCCGAGCCATCATCCTGGATCTTATGCTGACCAAGGAAGACGGGATCCGGCTCATTCGGGACCTGGGCGAAGCATCCTGCGATGCGCTGGTCGTCGTCACCGGCGACGTCGATCGCCGCATTCTCAGCGCCGCCGAGCGGCTCGCCCGGGCACGAGGTCTGCGGGTGGCCGGCGCGCTGCCCAAGCCGATCGACGAGCCGGCGCTGAGAAGACTGCTGGAAACCGGGGTAGACCGGACCCGGACCGGTAGCCGGGGGATCAACGTGCAGGTCGCCCAGACCGAACTGCTGCAGTGCCTCGAGGATGGCTGCGTCGACGTCAAGTATCAGCCGAAGATCGAGGTCCGCACGCTGGAGTTCGTCGCCGTCGAGGCGCTGGTGCGGCTCAATCATCCGTCCCGTGGGCAGCTGTCGCCGGCGGCATTCCTGGCCATGGCGGAGGAGTCCGGCCTGATCGGCAGGCTGACCCGGTCGGTGTTCCTTAGAGCCCTCGAGCAGACCGCGGAGTGGCTGCGGGAGGACCTCCGGCTGCAGATCGCGGTCAACGTTTCCCCCTTGCTGCTGACCAATCTGGACCTGCCGGAGACCTTCGCGGACCTGGCCGACCGGCACAAGATAAAGCGTGAGAACATCGTCCTGGAGATCACGGAGTCATGGGTCAACGAGGAGCCCGTCTCTGCCCTGGATATCCTCACCCGGCTGCGCATGAAAGGCTTCAACCTGTCGATCGATGACTTCGGAACCGGCTATTCGACCATGTTGCAGCTCAACGAGATTCCCTACAGCGAGATGAAGCTCGATCAGAGCTTTACCCGGAACGCGACCCGGGATCGGGAGGCCCGCGCCATCGTCGAGTCCAGCATCGAGCTCGGCCACAAGCTCGGGCTGAAAGTGGTCGCCGAAGGGATCGAGAAACAGGAGGACTGGGACCTGATCTCGGACATGGGCTGTGACGAAGGCCAGGGATTCTTCATCGCCAGGCCCATGTCAGGAGACAAGGTGCCGTCATGGGTGAGGCACTGGAACAGCTGTCTGGGGCGCTCCTGATCGAACTCCGTTCGGGCGTCAGAGAAGGCTCGGGATAGCTTTAATCAGATCAGGGCGAGTAAGACTGTCCGGCCCTGTCCATTGCGGTGATCGACTGCCGCCGCAATTAAAAAAGGCGCCGTTTTTTACGATCCGCCTTGCGATGGATCACGGCGCCTGGGGGGGGAGTCGAATTCGTTGTATGCGTGTCAGAAACCTCGTCTTTCCGTCATGTCCTCAGGACTTTGCCGGTTCCGCTTCCATCTCGTAGCCGATGACCTCGCGGGTCTCGGGGTCGCGGATGGCGACGGCCTGGCGGAAGCGCGCGATGTCTTCGCTTCGATAGATACCGGTGTCCTTGACGTCCCTGAGCGTGACTTCGCCATCCTCTTTTCGGACCAGCGCCTGAACACCCTCGCGGGAACCGTTTTTCCGCTTCTCTTCCGGCATCAGCATTGCGATCACTTCTTCGGTCATGTCGAGGTCTCCCTTTCCTGACCAGAGATGAAGCAACCACCGTGCCAACAGAGTTAAGTAATTAAAAAACAATTGGTTACGCTAATGCACCCAGTCAAGCGGGGGTGACCATATTTGTCACTTTGTGACTCCCACAGCCGGAATCGGGCTCGTCGTGCCTGGAATGCCGGCGGAGACACCAGGGAGCTTGATCGATGAGTGAACCGGTCGGTTAGAACTGCGGCACGGCCGTCGATGCTCCCTACTGCGGCATCTGCGGGCAGCGCAACAGCGGCGCCCTGACCCTGGCCGGCCTGTTCCGCGGATCCGGCTTGCGCCTTGCCGATCACTGCCTGTTCGCCTGCGGCCAGCTTCATCTCGCCTCGGCGGCCTTTGTGGCATTCGGCCTGCTAAACACGACCGCGGGGCTGGTCGGCATTCTCGCGGTGCAGTTCGCCTGCACCCTGTGGGCGATGACCGGCTTCTATCAGAGCACCCGCCCGCCGGTGGTTCGCTGCCTGCTGATCACAGCGGCCTGTTTCCTCATCGCCAGCACCTTGTCCCTGCTCATCGGCAACCTCATCGTCCAGGCCGGATTATTGGAACCCGTCGAGTCGCTTGTTGCCTGATAGCAGAGGAGGCCGTCGCAACGTATATTTGAACCAGACCCAGCGACCCGAGAACCATGTTGCCGAATAGAATCACCGCACTGATCGTCACCACCCTGCTTGTCATCGGTTGTGCCAGCTCCCCGACGGGACGACCGCAGCTGGCCTTCAAGTCCGAGCGCGAGATGCGCCAGATGGGAGAACAGGCGTTCACCCAGATAAAGGCGCAGACGCCGCTGTCCCGGGACGGCCAGGCCATCCGCATCGTCCTGTGCGTCGCTGAAGCCATCACCTCCCGACTGCCCGCCGAGCAGCGCGGCGCCGGCTGGGAAGTGCTCGTCTTTGACGGCAACGCCGTCAACGCCTTCGCCCTGCCCGGCAACAAGATCGGCGTCTACGAAGGCATCTTCCGGGCGGCCAGGAATCAGGATCAGCTGGCGGCCGTTATCGGCCACGAGGTGGCCCACGTCACTGCGCGGCACGCCAATGAGCGGGTCTCCACGACCTATGCCGCCCAGTTTGGCGTCAATGTGGCCCAGGCGGCTGCCGGCGGATCGGGGACCTATAGCGGGCAGATGATGGGACTGCTCGGGGCGGGCGCGACCGTGGGCGTCATCCTGCCTTTCAACCGCAAGCAGGAGAGCGAGGCAGACATCGTCGGTCTGGACCTGATGGCGCGGGCCGGTTTCGATCCCAGCCAGGCCGTACCCCTGTGGGAGAACATGGCTCGGATCGGCAAGGAGAAGCCGCCCGAATTCCTGTCCACCCACCCGTCGGACGAGACCCGTATGAAAGGGCTGACAAATCAGATCCCGGAGTCTAAGGAACTGTTCGATGAGGCCCAGGCCAAGGGCTACCAGCCGAGCTGCGGTTTCTAGGTCGGGTCTGCTTCCAGGGTGTCGAGGAATTCGAGATAGCGCCCGGCGGTCTCCTCGGGTCTCTCCAGCATGGGCAGGTGCCCGACGCGGGGCATGATCTCTACCTGTGCGTTGGGCATGACCTCGGCCAGAAGTGCCGCCCCTGATACGTCCAGCACCCGGTCCCTTGCCCCCCAGACGATCAGCGTCGGCAGCGGCGATCCGGCCAGCAGCGGCTGGAGAGGCGTGGCGGGCAGCGGCCGTCCGTCCGGTCCGATGTAGCGGATCTGCCCGTAGACCCACTGGTAGTGGTGATAACGAGCCGCCGCCTGCACCCCGAGGTGTCGTCGCACCGGACGCGGCAGATAAGGCCTATTGTCGAACACGATATCCAGCACGTCGCCGAACTGGCCCGGTCGCTCGATGATCAGGGGCGACGGTGCACCGGAAGCGACGATCTGTTCCACGTCGCTGGGTTGCGCGCCGCTCACACCCAGCGGCGAGATCAGCCACAGGCTCTCGACTGACTCCGGATACCTGGCGGCATAGGCGCCGGCGATATTCCCGCCGGTGGAACTGCCGCCCAGATGAAACCGGGTCAGGCCCAGCGTGCGCGCGAAACGGTGGATCCTCTCGGCCTGGGCTTCCACGGAATAGTCACCCCCGTCTACGAGGCCGCTCTCGCCGAATCCCGGCAGATCGACCGCGATGACACGGTACTGAGGCGTCAGCAACCGCGCTACCCGGGTCCAGTGATCCTTGTTGGCGGTGAATCCGTGCAACAGGAGAATGACCTCACCATCACCGCCCTCCAGGTAGGCCATGGGCAGGTCATCCACCATGACCTCCATGCGATAGACCCTGCAATGGGCACGCTCGGCGGCGATTAGTACCGCGTAGCTGAAGCCCGGCATTACGAACCACGCGGTCACCGTCATGACCGCGAGTAGGACGAGCAAAGAGATGAACCAGTGTTTCCTGATCACACGCATGCCGGGTCGACCCTGTTCGCCGCGATGATACGCTACCGGTGTTTCAACAGGTATGGACCGCAAGACCCGTGCCCAAACTCTGTCCCAAGCTGATCCTGGAAGGCACG
This sequence comes from uncultured Gammaproteobacteria bacterium, assembly GCA_937924335.1. Lineage (GTDB taxonomy): Bacteria > Pseudomonadota > Gammaproteobacteria > Steroidobacterales > XN24 > JAHEFR01. The sequence goes on along the minus strand of CALDWW010000012.1, from coordinate 2,592 downwards.
CGCCTCACCGGCAAGACAGAACTCGCCTTCGATCTCAATGAGCACCCCCGGATCGTGGGTCCGCGGCGCTACCGCTATCACTCGCCGTTGGTCTCCGCCGAGTGGTGCGGATTCACCAAAACCCCGTGGGGGCGCGGCCTGATCAATTTCGACCAGCAGGAGACCGACCTGGCGATGGCGACCTACGAAACCTGGGCGAGGCTGTTCGAGCAGATGCGCTACTACTCCTGGATCGTCGACCGGTTCCATCTCTCGACCCGCGTGTGGCAAGCCATGCATCGGGATCGCGAGCTTGAATTCGACTGGCTGGAGGAGCGCCTGGCGGCGATAGGGTTCAGGGTAATCCTGTGCGTGCGCTCGATCGACAGTTTCGCGGCAGCCCGGGCCGAGCGGCTGAAGGTATCCGGCAACCCCGGCCAGTACGACGACCTGTCGGTATTCGTGCGCGAGCAGGAATTGTTCGAACAAGCGGCGGACCGCTGCCGGCTACCGGTACTGCGGGTGGACGTCAGCGACGGCGATCGCGTCAGGATGTGCGACGAGATCTCGGATTGGCTGGAATCGTGCGGCGGTCTCTATGCAGACTACTGAATCACGGCCCCGGCAATCCCGGTTGCGCGCTGGCGGCTACCAGCAATCGGTGCCGCTTCCGGTAACGCTCTTCACACCGGTGTGGGTGATCTTCAAGGTGCCGCACTTCGAGTCCTTGGTCGCCTGAGCGAGCTGCGGCACGGCCTCCATGGTAAAAGCCGTGGCTGAGGCCCCCGAGGCCAGCTGGATGATGTAGACGCGGTCAGTGGAAGTCGAGGCGACTTCCTTGCCACTGCGATTGATACCGAACCCGTTCTCGGCGTAACCGAGGTCCGTCAGGTCCGTCGTAAACGCCTTGTTATCGACGAAGAACTGGGCCTGCAGGTCCATCACCTGAACGATGGCGGATTTCGCCAGTCCACGCTTGGAACGGGTCACGTATTGCTCGTAACCGGGTAGCGCGATCGCTGCCAGGATGCCGATGATGGCGATGACCATCATGATCTCGATGAGCGTGAACCCGCGTGTCAGTGTCGGGTTTCCGGCGTCGTCAGTGACTCGATTTCGCATGCCTTTTGCCTCGTTTTGGGGCGGGCGGGACGGCCTGAAGAGGGCCGGCCCGCCCGCGTATGTTACTGCCCGGCGTCCTCTTGCCGGTACCAGAACGTGCGCCAGCGCTGGCGGCCCGGGTATTGCTGCACGGTCAGGTCCGGCCGCAGGATCAGGTTCGGCGGCAATGCCACGACTTCGGCGGGTATGCCGGCGGATCCCAGCTTCTCCCAACGATCGCTGGGATCACCGGAGTCATCCTGCTCATCGATGGGCTTGTCGCGATTCACCAGGGCGTTGCCCTCGGCCAGCCCCACGGCATACAGGCGGCCCTCGCCCTCGGGCGGGGTGCACTGCGAATCGATGTCGCCGGAACCCGGCGGGATGAACGATGTGAAGAACACGATGCCGGACAACGTGATCGGCGTCGAGAGGCTCTTCTCACCGCCCACCTCGAGCTCCAGCTTCCAGCCATTGGCCAGGCCGGTGGTGGCGCAGGACGTGGCCTGGGTGCAGTTGGTGATGTTGGCCAGGTCACCCACCTTCGTGGGTGTCAGTGAGCCGGAGGGCGGCGGGCTGATGGTGGAAACCGCCCGGTCCTTGATCATGAACATGTAGTTGTCCACGGTCGAGCCCAGCGGGCGGGCCCGGTTGCCTGAGCCGATGACCACGGCATCGTAATCACCCGTGCCGTCACGGAAGGGCACCACGTCCGGCGCATGGAAGAAGCGTCGATCCTGTCCGTCACCGTCGACACCGGCCCGCAATCCGAACGACCCCAGGCGATTGACGGTCCAGTCCGCGGCATCTGATCCGAGCGGCAGGTCCATACGCCAGACGTTGCCGCCCATGTCACCGACGATCACGCGGTCGAGCAGACCGTCACCGTTCAGATCGACGCCGGTAACCGGCGAGGGGATGGAGTCGAGCAGATCCGGATCCGAGAACTTGCGGATCAGGGCGCCGGTCTGGGCATTGACGATGTACAGGGCGTTACCCATGGAGGCGGCGCCGCCAGGTGAACCGGCGTCATAGGCGAAGTCGTAACCGCCCCCGAACACCAGCACCGGCGTCGTCACACTGCCGATCTTGACGCGGCCGACGGTCGGCGTGGAGAACGTATAGCCGAGTTCGTCGAAGTCGCCACCCTTGCCGCCTTCGATGCGCCACAGCAAGGAAGGATTCTCGGGGTCGCTGATATCCATGCCGTAGTAGGCCCGGCCGCCACGACGCAGGCCGAAGAACAGCCAGACCTTCTCGCCGATCTCGATGGTGCCGTCACCATCATCCTCGGTGTAGAACACCGGGGCGCCGTCGACACCGTAGGGCGGCTGGATGCCGTAGCTACCCAGGCCGCGATCAGTGCGGGTGAGCTTCTCGGTGGTGGCCATCGTGGACCGCGGTGCGAAGGCCCACAGCTCTTCGCCGTAGGTCATCGCTTTCTGCGGATTACCGGCTGCATGGCCCGAAGGGGTATTGCGGATCAGCCGCATGACGCCGTCGTTGGTACCG